>JAOZIF010000171.1 GCA_026014495.1 Candidatus Bathyarchaeum sp. | reverse complement strand
TTTTCTTAATTTCGCCCGTTTTAGGATTCCAATACGTCAAATATGCTTTTAATTTTTTAATTCTCACATACAAAATATTGTTTGACTCGAAATTTGTGGATATGAAACATTTCCCATTTGTAATGGCTGTAACATGTCGGTCAATTGAAGGCTGTTTACTATGAACCGTATTGATGTTGAAATAGCGGTCTATACAGTCTTGAACCATTTCTGTCAATTCATCTAAGAATGGAAATTGATGGTTAGAATCAAAGTAAGAGTTGATTTCATTCTTTAAATAATCATAAAATTCTTCGATAGAATCCCACACCCTTGAGCTTTTTGTTTGATTGTAAATGGCATTCAAGTTGTCTAGTTCCAATTTAACACTTGGATGATTCAACGTTTTTTTTATCATATCCATATTAATCTTAGATTCATTTGTAGAAGGACATTAAAGGGAAGGTGAAATTATCATTTGTCCATTTTCTATACCAAAGAAAAATGGAAATGCTTTACAACCATAAGGGCGTCTTTCATATGCTTTACAAATTTTTCTATTAATGTCAAAATATGAACAAATCTTGTTATCAAGTGGTGGAAAAGTTTTCTTAGGAAGAAATTGAGGACGTGCTGATATGCAACACAAACCACAAGTCATTGGTTTACAGTCCAGTCCTCTTGCCCAGATGGGTGAAACATATTTGGCTTGAAAAACGCCTTTGAAGGTTTCGACCTCAAAATGCTTCTCTATCAAATTATTCATGGTCAAGATTAACTGTATTCCATTTTATTTCCTTTATTCTATCGAAGGCTCTCCACACAAAATTTAAACAAAAAATCAAACTAATGAATACACGTTTAATCGCAATGAGGGTGTGTTTTATTGGGAGATTTCCTTGGAGACTTGCCTCAAGTTTTTCGAGAAAGATATCTTAAAACTCATAGTGTTTACCTGAAGAGTATAGCCGACATAATTCAAGTAATGTATTTTGATAGAGATAACATGAAATTGGCATCAATGAACATGATTACAACGCTTATTGACCAAGGAGCAAAACAGCGTAAACAAAGAAAAGACCCTGGACATGAAACAATTGAATTCAGAAATTTGAGGAATTGTTGGTATCATGAATGTTCTTTGAATTATCCTGTTGAAGACCTTGATGAGCGATTAAAGTTTGCTTCATGGAAGATTATCCAGTGCTATTACTCAGTATTTGCAGCTGTGGCATCTATTGTTTGTTGTCATCATCCACCAAAAAAATCAATTGATAAGACTCTAAGTATTTACGCCAACGAATTTCTGTGTAATAGAGCAAGAAAAGACTTCTTTCTTCCGCCTGTTAATTTGTATTTAAACCAAGAATGCAAAATACCAAATGACCTTTCGGAGAAAATAAATTGGAAATATGCACATGAACATAAAATTCCAGATATTGATGAGTGTTTAAAACTAGCCCACAAAGAAAGGCAAATAACATCAATCCCACATTATCTCAAATGTTTGAGAGATTGGGTCACTTATCAAGACGCATATTTGCTATTTCGACTGTATGGTCAAGGACCTAAAGGGGACTTGGATTTTTCTCTAAAAAGAATTGTCTTCATCCACAGCTTACAAACAGAATATTATTTAATTAAATTGTTTGGATGGAAAGCGGTAGAACAACAATATGATGTCTTTCTAACGCAATTGGAGAATAATTTAGGAATAACGTCTAAGCCATTGTTAACTCGATTTAAGACATTCGAACGCTTCAACTTGTAGGTTTGACATAGAAAAAATATTGTCAATTTTTCTTGAGCAACTATTGGCAATTTTTGTCAAATTTTCTTTAGAAAAACCCTTTTTAGGTAAGACAATCTAATTATTATTGAGGACCATTTGGGATGAATAAGAGTGGTTTTTCATTTTTTCCTGTATTATTGATAACTATTCTAGTTGCCTATTTGACATTTGTTTGCACTGCAAATTTTGGTGTGGTTCGTGCTTCTACAGAATTTACTGGAATGATTGCTACAGACACTACTTGGACCAAAGCAAACAGTCCTTACGTACTTACTGGAAACGTCTTTGTGAACAAGATCTTAACAATCGAACCAGGTGTTACAGTAAACCTTGGTGACTACGAGCTACTGGTAAATCAGACCCTTCGTGCACAAGGCACTGACACTGAAAAGATTCACTTCAACGGTGGACAAATACAGTTTTACGGTTTTGGATCTTGGAACGAAACAACAGGTTCTGGTTGCATAATTGAAAATGCTATTTTAGAGTCAACTCGAATATTACCTTCTGGTTGCAAAATAAACAACAATTATGTAAATTCTCAAGTAGCCATTGTTGGTACATCTATAATTTCGAATAACACAATCACCGAAGATTTGCATATAACTTCAGGTGGGCGATCTTTAGTTTCGAATAATGTCATTAATAATGGCGTTGATGTTAGGAAACCATGTACCCTTTCAAATAACACCATTGGTGGAGAAAGCCGTGTTGTTGTAGGTACCCGTGATGTCGTGTTTTCGTTTAACACAATTGGGACAATAATTGATAACGGAAATGTAACAACATTCGTAAATAACACAATTTCTAAAATCGATGTTTGGGGTTCACCAGTAATTACTGGTAACCTAATTACTGGCACAATTCTTGTGAATTTTGGTCTTCCTATAATCGCGAATAACAGTATCACAGGAACGACTGGGATTGATTTACGTGACTCTTATCTAAGAGAAACTGATCCAATAATCACTGGAAACACCATTTCTGGTTGTACCGTAGCAGGAATTAACGTGGAAGCTAAAGCAACAATCAAAAACAATCTGTTTGTCAATAACGCGATAGGGATACGACTTTCAGGGGGTATGGCGATAATTGAAAAAAATCTTATTACTAACAACAGTTACGGAATTGATGGCGGTGGGCGTTCAACAATAATTAGGTATAACATAATCACCCAAAATGAAGTTGGACTCGATTCTGCGGGGACTATAATTTACAACAACATCATAAACAACACTCAGTATAACGTCGTATCCGATGAACCTCACGGGGACGTGAATGCCACATACAATTGGTGGGGAACAACTGACACCCAAGCGATTAATCAAACAATATACGATTACAAGTATACTTTTAATACAGGACATGTTGGTTTCACTCCTTTCTTAATTGAGCCCCACCCTGAAACATTATCAATTTTAACCCACGATTTCTCATCAAACCCGGTAATCCCAGAATTTCCATCATGGATCATATTACCATTATTCTTGATTGCAACTATTTTGATTATTGTTTCTAAGATTAAACTAACAAAAATTAGTTAGTTATTGTTGAAAGTCGTGGAATCCATTGTTTCTTTTCATTTCTCAAAAATTTAGCCAACAATAACATTTCTTCCGTAATGAGTGTATCAAGCGTTTGTCGTTTTCCATGTTTTATTGTCGGAATCTCAATTGTATTTTGAAAGTAGGAAGAGTCACTTTCTTTTTCTGAAGAGTTTAACTCCTTCCAGTTCAGTGATGTATTCAAAACCAGCTTCAATAAGTTTGCAGGCTTCTTCTACTGTTTTTGCTGTTGCGCTTACAAATTCATCATCTTTGAAGCTTGTTAAATGCATGTAAATTAGCGTGTTTTTGATGTTTTTATGTCTGCTAGTAGTTCTTTTCTCATTCCGTTTATTGTGTTGTATATTTCTTGTTGGAATTTTGGTAAAAGTGGGGCGGGCAGGTGTGTAAGTGCGGCGGGCAGGAATCGAACCTGCGAACCCCTATGGGAAAGGATAGCTCATCAAACGCTGATCTTGAGTCCTCCGCGTTTGGCCTGGCTTCGCTACCGCCGCCCATCCCTTCAAAACAAACAGGATATAATTAATTTAAGCCTTACCCAACAGGACGCCAGTAAAACTAAACAATACAGCCGTTTACCTTAAACATCAACATTCTCCAAAACTTGCCAACGTTCAGTCATGGGCTCAACCTTAGATAAAACATTAACAAAACCTTCAACAGGCTGAGGCAACAACAGCCGACCAGCATACGTGTAAGTTTTGTGCCACTTGACTTTTCGTATATGCTCAAAAAACGGCTCACATGCATCCCCAGAAAGAGCACCATCAAACATGTAGTCTGGCTCGATAACTTCAGCAACTCCAAGAAGAGAAGCACAACCACTTAGCACCAAAACAACATCGCCTGTAGTCATTTCGTTGCAGAACATGTCAAACTGCTTAACCCAAGTAGACGTCAACGCTTTTTTGTTAAAGTCACGGTTTGAGTTCCAGTCTTCTGTTATGAAAGGATGACTAATCCCGATGATGCTTTTTTCTCGCGCGTAATTCCAGAACCTTTCTTGCTCGCACCCTTCATAACTTAGGTGCATAATGTAAAAGAGGTCTTTGTTGTTGCTGCGAAGCAAATCTTTAACGTTCAATGATTGCACACCCAGCACAACAGTAAAAAAATCTCAAAACAAACTTTTAGGTAATAACGGTTCCAACACGTCTGCCCTCAACAGCAAACACAAGATTAGCAGTGTCATAGCCATCCACAACCATCGTCTTCAACTTGATTTTAGCCAAAATCCGCACCGCCTCAGGATCAATAACCTGATTAATTCCCGCCTTGTGCTGTTTTTCGTCAAAAAGATTCGCAAGCTCCTCAAACTTTAGGGCGTCCAGCTTTTTTGCGTCAGAAAACTTCCGTGGATCCTTGGTGTATATGCCGTCAACGTTTGAGCCTTTCACAAGCAAATCAGCTTTTACACGCTCTCCAACCAACGCAGCCACAGTGTCTGTTGTCATTCCAGGACGCAAACCGCCCATAACAACAATCTTGCCGCGGTTCATGCAAGCCTGAGCTTCATCCAATGTAGTGGGCACAGTTCCACAGCCAGCATCACCTAAACCCAACACAAACAACTGTGCAAACAGACGCGAAACATGAATTGCAGCCCAGTCTCTACGTGTCTCATCCAAACATAAGCCTGCAGCAACTTTGATGAACTCTCGAGCTAAACTGCCTCCACCTACAACTGCAGCAACTTCATGTCCTTGATTTTTCAAATCCTTCAAGAAAGTGACGTACCTGTTTATCATTGACGCGTCAAGAGGGGAACCCACAACTGAACCGCCAACACGAACAATAACCTTCATCCCAAAGCCTCCACAGAATAGTTCACAGCAACACAATATAACAGTCTCTGCAATCCCAACATTCAAAGCCTTATAACTGAATCCAGACATATTCTAACAAACAAAAACTGCAATCCAAAATCATCTTTTGGTGAAAAAAATGGATGGAGTCAAACTGGTCTTCTTGGGAACAGGCGGCGGAAGATTTGCCACCATAACCCAAAAACGAAGAACAGGAGGAATCAGGCTCATATCCGAAAAACTCAACATCCATGTTGACCCAGGCCCAGGAGCCCTCATTTATTCGCTAGAAGCGGGCTTAAATCCACAAAAAATAAAAACAGTAATTGTTTCTCACAGGCACCCAGACCACTACAGCAACGCAGAAGTTCTAGTTGAAGCCATGACCCGAGGCATGCTCAAAAAAAGAGGAATTGTAGCTGCGCCATCTAACATCCTATCCGGAAACGGCGAAACTGGACCAGCAATCTCTACGTACCACCAAAACATGATAGAAAAGGCAATAACACTAAAGCCCGGAGTCAAATTCACTGTTGATAAAACAAAAATATCAGGCACAAAAACCGTGCACTCTGACCCTGAAACAGTTGGTTTTAGATTTGAAATCCCAGAAATAGGAGCCATCGGATACACAGCAGACACAGAATACTTTGAAGGCATCGAAAAAGAGTACAAAGGAGTTCGGTTGCTGATTCTCTCCGTGATGAGACCAACAGGAAGCCCATGGAAAGGGCACATGACTCCAAAAGAAGCCGCCAAACTCGTTGAAGATGTAAAGCCAGAAATGGCAGTAGCCACGCACTTTGGAATGAAGATGATCTACAGCGGACCTGCCTACGAAGTAAAACTAATCGAAAATACAACTGGAGTCCCCACAATAGCAGCCTTTGACGGAATGAAACTGCAAATAGACGAAAAAATCACTATAGGAAAAATTAAACGAAAACAGCAAAGCACAGAAGATTTCCTGAAACATAATTAGATTCTATCATTTATTGAAACAAAACGTGCATACGGGTCATCAGCATCTTGCGGAAACAATGTTTTGGTTCCATGTTTCACGAGAACACGTTGCACATTTTTTGTGAATGAACCCAGAAAACTAAATTCAATTCCGTTTTGGAGCAGAATATCCTCAATTTTGCTTCTGGCTTGAGGGCTGACGGCAGCCACGATTGTGCCAGTTGATGATAAAGAGAGCACCTGTGCGTCTGATAGATGGTAAGCAGTCTTTAATTTGTGCACCTCTTCTAGAATTAACAGGTTCTCCCAATTAACAGTAAAACCAACATTGGATGCTTGAGCCATCTCGTTTAACGCAGACGTTAATCCGCCTTCTGTGGCATCATGCAGAGCATGCACGCCTTTGGTTTTTGCAAGTAGTAGTGCTTCTTTAACACAGCTTTGCATTGAAACAAGTTTTGTGAGCGCTCTTGTCCGCTGAGCCCCAAAGAGTCGTTTAGCCAAGGCACTACGAGTCCAAGCAAAATTGACCACTGTCTCTAAACCGATTGGCTTGATGCACAATATGTCGTCTTTTGGTTTTGCGTCTCGGGGAGTTATCAGCATGTCTTTGTCAACATAACCATAACCGGTGCATACTCCAACAAGCGTGGATACGCCCTCATAAGTTCCTGTGTGCCCAGTTACAATAGCAATTCCAAGTTCGTTTGCAGCGTCACAGGCTTGTTTCATAATCTTTTGGAAAACTTCTGGAGTTGTTGTTAAAGGAGCTAACAGGTTAATTGTACAAAACTCCATTTTGGCTCCGAAAAGGGCAACATCAGACGCGACATAGTTGACAAGCAACCAACCAAACCACTCTTCAGGAACCCCAAGGCAGGGGTCTGTAGAAACAACAAGGTAGCGGTCGCCGTCTATAAGGTGGACACCCGCGTCAAATCCCAGCTGAGGCGAAACAACAACTCTAGGGTCTTTTTTGATGTAACTTAACATACTTTTGAGGTCTTTGGCTGCAAGCTTCACTGTTACGTTCCCCAGTTATAAGTAGATGTTAAGCACTTTACTTGCCCGAAGCAAGTACATGATGTATATTGTTATCACAAGCTCAACCAGCAAGTAGCCTCCGTTATATACTGCAGAGTATATTGCAGGATGCATTCCTTCTGGCGCATAATTGGCAAAAAAGATTACACCTGACAAGAAGTGAGCAACGAATCGTCCAACTATACCTAAAGTTGTTCCAATGTAGGGACGATTTTGGAAGAAGCCCGCAATTCCAAGCAACCCAAACGCGACTGGGTAATCAAGTAGCACCTGTGCAGGGTGAAAAATGTATGGTCCAAGCGCAAACTGCACCACACCATAAAGTGTAGCCGCAAATAACCCAACTTTTGGTCCTCTTCGCAACGCCAACCATAAAATCGGCATCATCGAAGCCGCAGTTACGGACCCTCCTTGTGGTAGACTAAAAAGTTTGATGTAACTTAAAACTGTAGCAAGAGACACAAAAACAACTATCTCTGCCAGTATTTTTGTCGAAAACCTATGTTTATTTATGTTCACTTTTTTTCCCTCCGCCAGCATTACCTGGATCAGGTTCCTTAGGGTCGACAACAAAGCAGTTGTCCTCTCAGCCGAGTTAACTCAGCTCCCCATGCACCTTACATTAAATGAGGACTTTTTTGTATTTAAGCATGACTGACAATTGTTAGTCATGGCCTTATAAAGAAACTAAATTTACATAAATAAATATAAAAAATAAGAGATACATATAGGAAGCATAGAGGAGAGACTTAGATTTGAAAATTAACAAACAATACAAGGGGGTATTGATAGCAACATTCATGACGATAATTTTGGGTACAATTATGTCATTCGCGATGGTTTCGATAAACACGGGATGGACTGAAGGTTTTCTTGAAAGGTTTGCACACTCGTGGATAACAGGTGCTGTTGTAGCGTTCCCGACAAGCTATGTGGCAATTCCGTTAGTGAGAAGACTAGTTAATAGAATGGTTTCAGAATAAAAAACACATAAAATCCAAATGAAACCAAACTAAAGGAAACAAACATAACATTTCCTGCAAAGCCCAACAAAACCTGTTAACGTCAAGCAGATGGTAATCCATAATTGTTATAAACTGTTTTTTGGTATTTTGTTGGTATGTCAAATAAAGTTCATTGTGCCCATATTCTCGTAAAAACAGAAAAAGAAGTCAACGCAGTTTTAGAACGGTTAAAGAAGGGAGAAAAGTTTTCAGCCATAGCCAAAGACGTTTCGCTTTGCCCATCCAAAAAGCGCGGCGGAGACCTCGGAACATTTGGCAGAGGACAGATGGTAAAAGAGTTTGAAACAGCCGCATTTGCCCTTGACAAGGGACAAATATCTGGAATTGTGAAAACACAGTTTGGTTACCACATAATCAAACGGCTAGAGTAACAAAGTCTGTTTTCTCGTGCACCTTTTGATTGGTGCATGCTTCTTTTGTATTTTTAGTGTTAACAATGCGGTTTGGTGTTAGTGTTTTCGAGTTAAGTTGTATATTGTTCCTCCAAGAATCAGCAAACCGAACATTATAATTATGATTGCCCAAAAGGAACTCCAAAACTCGATTCCTGCAAGTGTTAGTATTCCAACAATTATTATGAGAATTCCAATTATGAGTCCAAAAGGTAATCCGCCGTGATGAAGTCCAAAGCATTCTCCTTCTTCAAATTGTTTTCCAAAATTCTCGCCCCACTCTTCCATTCGTTTTCCAAACTCTTCTGCTCCTTCATCAAGACGTTTGTCCCAACTTTTCGGTGACCCATCAAGTTTTGTACCACAGTTTACACAATACAGTGCTGTGTCGTCATTTTTTGTGCCACATTTAGAACAATAAACCATAAAGGTAACCCCGTGCGTTTTTTGTCACATTTACTATAAAAGACAATCTGTTTGTCAACGCCTAAAAATCAGTAGAGTCTAGCAGATTTGAAAGCAAAAAAGCATTTGGTAAATTAAGTTGACTGGAGCGCTTTAATTATTCTCCTTTATTTTTGTTTCTCCTTAACCGTAACAACCATATAATACTAGGTTAAAATTTACTGAAAGCAAGAGGAATCACTTATGGAAGATTATAAGGTTAAAGATTTGAATTTGGCTCCTCAGGGAGCATTACTTGTTGAATGGGCAGCAAAACACATGCCCGTATTAGCCCAAATCCGAGAAAGATTCGAGAAAGAAAAACCTCTAAAGGGCATCACTATAGGCGCATGCCTTCACGTCACCAAAGAGACTGCAGTATTAGCAGAAACTCTCAAGGCTGGAGGCGCAACCGTTGCGTTGTGTGGCTCAAATCCTCTTTCTACACAAGATGAAGTAGCCGCCTACCTTGCAACTAAGGGGATTCATGTGTATGCTTGGCGTGAACAAAAAACCGACGAATACTTCTGGTGTATAAACACCGTTCTAGACTACAAGCCACAAGTCACAATGGATGATGGGGCTGACGTTGTTGGCGTTCTTCACAAGGAACGAACAGATTTGATAGAAAATGTAATTGGTGGAACAGAAGAAACCACCACAGGAGTAATCCGCCTACGAGCCATGGAACAAGATGGCGCACTCAAATACCCAATTATAGCCGTAAACGATGCATACACCAAATATCTCTTTGACAACAGATATGGAACAGGACAAAGCACAATAGATGGAATACTACGTGCCACAAGCGTCTTGCTAGCTGGAAAATACTTTGTTGTTGCAGGCTACGGATGGTGTGGACGAGGCTTAGCCATGAGAGCCAAAGGCATGGGAGCTAAGGTAATCGTCACTGAAGTTGACCCAACAAAAGCATTAGAAGCAGTAATGGATGGCTTCCTTGTAATGCCCATGGATGAAGCATCAGAACTTGGAGATGTTTTTGTAACGCTTACAGGAAACACTAGCGTCATCAGAAAAGAGCACATGCTAAAAATGAAAGATGGTGCCATAATCGCAAACAGCGGACATTTCAATGTGGAAATTGACATACAAGATTTGGATGAAATGGCGACAGCAAAAAGAACTCTAAGGCCAAACATGGAAGAGTATACGCTACAGGATGGAAAGAAAATTCATTTGTTAGCTGAGGGAAGATTGGTGAATCTTGCTGCTGCAGAAGGACACCCGTCAGAGGTTATGGATATGTCATTTGCTAATCAAGCACTTAACGCTGAGTATCTAGTGAAAAATAAGGGTCTGGAAATCAAAGTTTATCGTGTACCAAAAGACATAGATGAACTTGTAGCAGGTCTAAAGCTTAAGGCGATACAAGTAGAAATTGATGAACTTACTGAAAAACAGAAGAAATATTTAGCAACGTGGGATGAAGGAACTATCTAATTTAACAATAAAGCTTATAATATGGTTCAAGATAGAATTGGCTACATCGTGGTGAATAAATAAATGGTTAGTAAAGATCAAGCCATCGGATGGGTAATATTTCTAGTCTGTGCGTTAGTTGCACTTGCATACACGGTTAGCATGGTATGGGCAAGCGAAGTAGTTGATTTGCTCGATTGGAATTTGTCATCACAAACATTCCGATTGTATCTAGTTGCATTTCCAGTACTAATCGCTTTTGTCGCAGTCTTGGCGATAGGAGCATGGATTGGCTGGACAATGGGAACTACTCCGCCACCAAGACCAATCGAAGATCTTGAATCTGAGAGCACAGATTAACAATAAAAACCCCTATTTTCTTCCTTTTCCTTCAATTTTGGTAGTGTTTCAAGTGAACAAAGTTAAAGGAGTAGTGCTTTGCGGGGGAAAAGGTACACGCCTTAGACCCCTTACCCATTATATTCAGAAAACTATGGTTCCAGTGGGACTAAAACAAAAGCCGCTCTTAGAATATGTTGTTCGCCTATTCCGTTTTCATGGAATTAAAGACCTAGTTTTTCTGGTCAACTACAAGTCAGAGCAGATCATAAACTACTTTGAGGATGGCTCCAGATTTGGCGTGAACATCTCCTACGTGGAAGATGACCCCAACTCGAAAGGAACTGGCGGTGCAGTTTTAACGGCATACAACAATGGAGAAGTAAATGCAGATGATACTTTGCTTGTGTATTACGGAGACATTGTAACAAACATGAATCTCACAGAGTTACTGCAGTACCACAAAGACAAGCAGGCGTGGAGCACGGTTGCTTTGTCTTCAGGCTTCAAAGTCAGAGTTGGCTTAGCAAATCTTGACTCCGACTCAAAGGTTCTTGGATTTGAAGAAAAACCAACATTAGAAAAACCAGTAAGCGTGGGAATCTCTGTATTGAATGGAAAAATGCTGGAGTATATGAAACAATTAAAGGGAAAAAAGCCAGAACTAGATTTCATGGGCGAAGTGTTACCTTATCTTCTAAAAGAGGGAAAACCAGTCTATGGTTATGTCTCAAAAGCGTTCTGGTATGATGTTCTTAGCACCGAAGCCTACGAAAAACTGGACCCTCAGCTTGTTAATGAAGTGTTTAAGGAAATTCTGGACTAAGAACCTGTCTTTTTATTGCTTTGAAGTGCTGTTTTTGGGGTAAACGGCTCCAAACGGCAGTTTCTTATTTTTATTTCTTGCTCATAACTTTTATAAACAGTCATTGATGTTAGTAGGTCTATTGCTGGTGTGATTCGTTGGAACCAAGTAGAAAACCTTTGAATGCTTTAACAAAACAGTTGAATAACTATGTGGCAATTGTTTTGAAAAATGGAGTAGAATATAGAGGCACCATGGTCCGCTGTGATAGCCACATGAACGTGCTGCTTGAGAAAGCAACTGAACGAGTTAACGAAAGATTGACCGCGAACTATGGAAGCATCCTCCTAAGAGGAAACAACATTTTGTACATCTGCGTTGATGTGCCTCCCGAATAAATAGGATAAGCATTCAGTTTCCAGTTCAATCTTGTGCCGTCAAGTTAGTTTTGGTATTCGTTGTGACATAAGTTACGGCATCTTCTAATCTGTTTTTTAGTCCGTATTTGCGTTGGAAAAAAGTTAGAACGTTTCGCAGGTCTCGTTCTATGAGTTCTTTTGCGTTTGGGTGTTTTGTGGAAACTGCCTGAGGCCAGTCTATTATTAAAATGTGCATATCTGGCTGAAGTATAATATTGTAGGGGCTCAGGTCACCATGTATCATGTCGGCGTCTTGGTAGGCTATTTTTACGTTAGATAGTATCTCATCGTATACAGCCTGTGCGTTGGGCAGTTCAGGGTAATGGTAAAGTTCTGCACCATCTATCATGCTCATAACCAAAACATGACGGGTCTGCTTGATTGGCTCTGGAACAGCTACACCTTTTGGATACAACAGTTTTAGTGCAAGGTATTCTTTTTTGGCTGAGATTCTTGATTGGTGGTGCCAATCGGGCGTGTAGCTGTATGTGACGGTGTAGTTTCGTTTTAGCTTAGTTTTTTTGAAGCTTGTTCGTCCTATGCGATGAAACTTGAGTGCCACCTGTTTTTCGTCTGGTGCTAGGGCATTGTAGACATCTGATTCTTTTCCTACACCCAGGGGTTTACCAAAAGCTTCGATTACATCTGCTTTCACTAGGGCATTTATCGCTAGGGCATCGTGTCCTGCTGTTGTTAGACCGTAGCCAACGTATTTTCCGCGCCAACCCTGCACTAGCCCATTTTTTATGAGAAGGGGTAGCCGATACTCGATTTCTGAGAACGCAAACTCTGACTGCTTTTGGATTGCATCTTTTGGCGCATACTCATAGTTTTTCATTTGCTCTTCCATGGCTTGCAGTAACTTAATGTCTTCAGGTTCAAGTTTACGAAACGCGCGCACAGCAATATTAACGGCAGACATAACCAAACAAGTAATGTGAAAAGAACACTTAAGGAGTTTACCGAACACTCAAAGCAATACTACAAGAAAAGCGCCATTCTGTACTCGTCGCGGTATTTGCCATCGACGCGGCTTTCTTTGCAAAGTATTCCTTCTATAATAAAACCTGCTTTTGTGTAAACATGAATTGCACGGTTATTGGCAGTGCTCACGTTCAGGTAAAGTTTGGTCAGCTTTTTTGTTCGAGCAACATAAACAAGATGTGCAAGCAATGCCGTACCTATGCCCATGTTTTGATATTCGTCATGTACAGTAAGTCCCAGCTCTGCCTTATGCTTGAGAGCTTTCTGTGAATTGAATCTTAGTGACGAGGACCCAATGATTTTTTGACTACTGTTCTTGTGTATCACAGCAACAATAGCCAACAGCTCATCATAATCTATGTCGCGTGTAAAGCCTTCTACACGTTCTCGGGTAAAAGGAGGCAACAAATTTGACACACTCTCTTTTGACAGTGACGAAAACATTTCCCACAGCAACTCCAAATCAGTATGTTGCTCTGGACGAAAAAGCACATTCATGCCATTCTTAGTCGTGAATTCGACTTCCCAGTCACGGGGGTAATCCATCTTTGTGTCACCACACCCAAGTGATTGCAGTAAACAGATAACATGTCTAACGTTTCTGCAGATAAAACTTTACAGCAAAAAACAAATTATGGCTATTTTTTCTAGTGCAATTTAGATAACTTTATTTCAACTGCTAACAAATATTTTATGTATATGGTGATTTTGATGGAAGAAAAAACAGATGAAATTAGGTTACCATTAATTGGTGAAAAAGCACCCGATTTTGAAGCACCCACAACTCAAGGAACTTTGAGGCTCTCAGATTTTGCTGGAAGCTGGCTCGTCATGTTTTCGCACCCCGCAGACTTTACGCCAGTTTGCACAACAGAGTTCATGGCATTCGCAGAAATCTATGGCGAACTAAAGCAAAAGAACACTGAGCTACTTGGTTTAAGTGTTGACAGCGTCTCATCGCATATTGCATGGGTAAGAAATGTCAAAGAAAAAATGGGAGTAACAATTCCGTTCCCAATCATTGCGGACCTCAACAAGGAAGTGTCCCAAAAATATGGAATGATACACCCGGCACAGAGCAAAACCGAAACAGTTCGCTGCGTATTCATAATAGACCCCGAAAGCAAAATCAGAACAATCCTGTACTATCCGCTGACAACTGGCAGAAACATGAAAGAAATCTTGCGAATAATTGATGCCCTACAGACTACAGACAAACACAAGGTTGCTACACCTGCCAACTGGAAACCAGGAGACCCTGTTGTTGTTCCTCCACCCGGCACAACAGAACAAGCAGAAGAACGAACCAAAGAAGGCTATGACTGCAAGGACTGGTACCTTTGCTTTAAGAAGCTGTGATCGTCATGCCTTGCGTGTCTCCAGACGGAAAACCTACCAAAAGCGGCATTGCTACGCTGTCTGCTTTGAAAAGCGGAGCAGCAACCCCAGAAGATGTTTCAAAAGTCACAGGAAACCCACTGTTCAAGGTTAGAAGCGGTCTTAGGGAACTTGTTAACGCTGGATTCGCAAAACAAGAAGATGATAAATATCAAATAACTCCAGAAGGAAGCAAATTAGTAGTTTAGCTTTTTGCTTCTTCCTTTTTTTGTTTTATTTCTACGTAGATACATAAGCATTAAATTTCCGGTTTGATCAGGTTTAGGTTGGGGGTTTTGTTTTATGCCTGATATGGTTTTTGAAGGTGCAGCCAATTGGAAAGGCGGAACCGAATGCGAGTTAACAATAAAAAATAAAACGATAGCTACTGTTAGTCCTCCACCTGAGTTTGGTGGAAAAGCTGGATACTGTGTTCCCGAAGAAGTTTTTGCGGCGTCGTTAGCGTCGTGCATGAACACCATCTTTTTGTTGGTTGCAGGCAACTCCAAGCTGGGACTTAAGAGTCTTCAAACAAAAGCTGCGGTCACAATGAACGTTGAGGGTCTAGAGAAGCTTGTTTTCACGCACATACATTTTACGATGAACATAGGTTTAGTAGCAGATAATGAACGTGAAAGAGCTAAAGCAAACAAGGTTTACCAGATTGCACAAAAGATATGTCCGCTTCGTCAGTCTTGGGGCGATGATGTGCCTATAACATTCAATCTGAACTACACATAACAGTACGAGACGGAATCTGTTAGCGTTTGGGTGCATCATCCCGTTTATTTTTTTGTTTACTATTTTGATTGGCGTTATTGATTCTAAATAAGTATAGAGTCTATATAGTTTATGTGGTATATGTATATATTATTCGCTCAGGTATTGGAATACTGAATGCTAACAACAAGAAACAATGCAAGCAATCGGAGGTGAACGCAGAAATGAAATGCTCTGACTGTAACTCAGAAATGCAGGTAGACAAAGAATCGGGCTACATGAAACAATACAGATGTGAAGTCTGTGGAAGAATGGAAACATTGTGGACGGTCTGCGTAACCGCATAAATTCACAACCCAAAAAGCTGTTTTTGGCTCAACACACTAAATTATAAACAAGTTTTCGCTGTTTTGCGTTTAGTTTTATCCAAATTTGATTACGCTCTTTGAATCAAAATTGGTTTCCATATTCCAAAAATATGATTCATCTTTGGGGTATTCTGAAAATAACTAAATCAGGGTTTTCAGCAGTAAAGCCCCAAGCCTTCAAAAACTACCGTTCTTCAATCAACTTTCCCCTCATTGCTACATCATTTAAGAATTCAACAGTTCCAGTGACTCTCATCATAACTCGCCATTCTCATTTGAGATGATAAAAGCAAATCTCAACATTAGGGTTTGAGTTCAATTGACTGTACAGACCTCATAGCACCTGTGTGAAAATAAAACCCAGACTCGTCAGTATATCACATAAAAAAGTCTCTTACCCGCGCTGATTGCCCTCAACAGTAGCAAGATAGCTAGACTTGTTTTCGTTAGCAAACTTGATACAATCCTTAAACTCCATAAGGTATCACACCACAATTCTTTTCTTGACAAAACAATAAAGACGTATTAAATCTACGGGCGAAAGCTATTGCTTGACAAAAAGTTAGCAGCGGTATGTGGACTATTTTGTGGAACCTGTGAACATTTAAACACAAAATGTAGGGGATGCGGACACCAAAAAGGCAAACCGTTTTGGACATCCATGATGAATGTTGAGTATTGTCCACTATACAACTGCTGCGTTAACACTAAACACTTAGAGCATTGTGGGGTATGCAATGAACTTCCATGTGACACGTTCCTAGCGTTACGTGACCCAGCTTTAAGTGACGAAGAAGCTAAGAAGGCTCTTGTTTTGCGACAAAATGACCTAACGAAAAGAAAAGAAGTTGGAACAGAGAAATGGCTTAAAGATAAAGAGGAAACAGTTTAGCAAATTTTGAAAGTTAATTCCTGTATATGCAACTGACTTAAGGTTAGTCATTTTTTGTTTCTTTTCAGCTATTTTCGTTTAGACCAACCAATCAGTAAAAACATTAGACCGATACCAATAAACGGAATACCAACATACAGTGGAAAGCCTGAAGTAAACGACAACAATACAAAAACAAGGCCCATTGGCACAAACGCTACGCCAATCCAAAAAAAGATTTGATAGTTTGGTTCCTTTGCTCCCTTATGTTCACGGTTTTTCTGCAAAACTAATACCAAAATAAGTGCTGAAACTAAGAGCACGGCTAAACTAGCTAAAGAAACAGTGAGCAGGTCGTCCATTAGTTTGCCTCCAGTTCGATATAGTATAATATGTAAGGTCGAACATAAAAACTGTAATCACTGATGCCAGCATTTGAACCAAAGGTCCTGAAAACCCAAACACAAACAGAAAGTTATAATTCAACAATTTTGATGGATTCCAGCGATCGCTCAACCATCGCTTGTATGTCCAGCTTTTCTTCTGCCTTGAGAATTTCTTCCAGTTTTGCCTTGGTGGATGGTTGATATGGCACAGCACCACAACTTGCCGCTTTTGTGCTTGAAAGCTCGTAGGTTCCAATTTTTCTTCCGATTGCCTCTGTTTCTTGTTTGTCAAAACCCAGCAAAGGCCTATGAACAGGGTACTCTTTCACAGCAGCGCTGAGCACTCGCAGGTTAGTTAAGGTTTGACTAGCCTGCTCTCCTATGGCTTCACCGGTGACTATCCCTTCAGCATGCAACTGTTCTGCAAGCCGCTCAGCAACACGATACATCATACGTTTACAAAGAAGACAAGAATATTTTCTGTTAGTTTGCATAATTTGTTTGAGGTTTTCGCCGTGCTGAACAACGTAAACCTTTCGTGGGAACCCGATTGCCCAACTAAAAAGCACCTCAGCAACCTTCAACGCTCTATCTGTTACGGTCTCATCCGTGAATGGACTGTTATCAAAATAGACAGGCACAACTGGACCGCCCCTCTTCATAACCATCCAAAGCCCAACAGCAGAATCAATTCCCCCACTAAACAAGCCAACAAGCCTTGGCTGAACACCCAGAGGCATACCACCAACAGCCTCAAAGGTCTGCGAGTAAACAAAAGCCTGATTGTCTCTAACTTCAACACCTAAAACAATGTCAGGGTTACCCAAATCAACCCTCAAACCCAGTTTTTCACCGAACTCATCTAAGACTTTTTGACCCAACAAATTACGTATATCAGAACTTGAATACTCTTGATCACCAACACGTTTACATCTAACAGCAAAACTGTTCCCCACCTCTAACGCGATACCCGCCACAAACAGGCTCTTTTTGATTACATCATCGAGTTTAGAAGAAGTTTCAACTGCAGGCGAAACAGATGAAATCCCAAAAACCCTTGCCAGTTTATCCGCCGCCTCGACTGCTGAATCAGTCTTCAAGTAGAATCTGCCATGCCTACGAACAAGCTCACTGTAAGAAATTTGATAGAACTTCAGGGTTTGCTTTATGTTTCTGGCAAGCCGCTTCTCGTAATATTTTCTTGTCCAAAGCTTTTTGAGCCAAAGCTCTCCGCTAAAGTGGATAATAACGGAGTCATAAACGCTGTTTAAGCTAGTTTCCACTTAGGTCCCTCAGCCGTATCCTCAATAACCAAACCAAACTGCTTCATTCTGGCTCTAATCTCATCCGACAAACCATACTCTTTCTTCTCACGTAGCTCCGTCCTCAAATCGAACAAAAGCTTCACCAAATCATCAACCAGTTTCTCGCCAACAGCCTTGGTTTTCTCTTGCTGAAAGATGCCCAAAGCTTTGCCAAGCCCAGAAAAACTGTCATAAACTTTCTCTAGAAGCGTTGTGCTCACTTGTTTTTGTTCGTCCAAAAACCTGTTAATGGCCTTTGACATATCAAAAAGTGCAGCCAGCGCCTGTGGAGTATTAAAGTCGTCATCCATGGCGTTTACAAATTGTTCTCTAAGATTCTCCACGCTCTCACCTAATTTGGTTTCTGCCTCATTTGGTTCTCGATGCACCGAAACAGTCTGGGCATCTTCCAAAGACTCCAAAGCATTATAGAGCCTCGCCAAACTGGTTTCAGCGCCTTTTAGCCGCTCGTCAGTGAAATCGATTTCGCTTCGGTAGTGCGTAGACATTACAAAAAGGCGAATAGCTTCAGCAGAATACTTCTTGAGCGCCTCCCTGACCGTGATGTAGTTGCCCAGCGACTTTGCCATCTTTTCGCCGTTAATCTTCAGAAAACCTGTATGCAACCAATACTGAACAAAAGGCTTCTTTCCAGTTAATGCCTCACTCTGAGCAATCTCGTTTTCATGATGCGGAAAAATCAAGTCACGAGCCCCACCGTGAATGTCAAACTGGCTTCCCAGATACTTTAAACCCATAATCGCGCACTCGATGTGCCATCCCGGAAAACCTGTACCCCATGGACTCCACCACTTAAGAACGGTTTCAGACGTAGCACGTTTCCAAAGCGCAAAGTCTCGAGCATTTCTTTTGTCCTTGTGAACCTCGAATCTGGAGCCCTCAAGCATTTCATCAAGCTTAATCTTAGAAAGTTTGCCATAATCATCGAGTTTGGACACATCAAAGAACACGTTCCCATCAACTTCATACGCAATTCCCTTCTGTATCAACTCTTGGATAGATTCAATCATTTCAAGAAGATGTCCTGTGGCTCGGGGAGAAATATCTGGTCGCTTCACACCCAACGCATCTAAATCCTTGAAGTATTCTCGCATGTAAAACTCTACAAGCTGCATGGGCTCAACTTTTCGTTCTATTGCGCGCTTTACAATCTTGTCTTCAGCAGTGTCCGTGGTCAAGTGACCAACATCAGTTATGTTTTGCACGTAAAAAACAGAGTATTCCTTAAACTCAAGCCAACGAACAATAACATCAAAAGCGATGTATGTTCGGGCGTGACCTAAATGAGCCCAGTCGTAAACGGTGGGTCCACAAACATACAAACCAACATGTTTGTCGTGTATTGGCTTGAAATCCTCAAGTTGCCCGCTCATTGTGTTGAAAACTCGTAAAACCATACAATTTCACCTGATAGACAAAGATTAGTGATTAGCCCTCAAACACAAACTTATGCTACCACTGATTTAAATATAATCAGAAAAACATCAGGCACAACTCTTTAAGCGGTACAAAGTTAACTCCGAAACTTCAGAAAAACTATTTTTAATAGTAAAAAAAAGCACCAAAAAAGAGGTGAAAACATCAAAAACAGGTTTTTTCGGGAGATTGAGTGTCTAGATTTTAGATTCATTAAACCTAAATACGTTGAACAAAGCAACTGTTTATCAAAGAAGAGTTGAGATGCAACAAGATTGACCGAAGCCGTAGTGGTTATTTGTCCAAATCCAAGATGTCAAAGGGAAATCGAAGAACCTATAGTGTTAACTGTTCTTTCTGTCACGCCACCAATAAAGTACGAAGCTTGCCCATACTGTTTTGCAAAACTAGAACAAGAACCACTAATTGAAAATGAAGAGTTAGAACAATCAATCGAACAAAACGAAATTGCAGAACCTGCAGTTGAACAGGAAGAAGAGCCAACCGCAGAAAACCAAGTAGATGGTGTTATAGAAAAAGTCAAGGATTCAGGTCCCAGATTTTTACAGAAAGTTAAAGCCTTGATTCCCAACAATGGACTAAACAAAGAGAACGAATATGAAATAGAGGAAGATGACCCCGCAGTTATACAAGAAGAACTGGAACAAGAACCACAACCAGAAGCTATTGGCGAAGAAGAATTAGAAGAAACTATTCCTTTGGAATCTTTAGAACAAGAGGAAACAATCAACAACGAACCAGAAACAGACGATACACCCACAAAAGAGCCAGAGCCATCAGGTTGCCCAGAAGAGTTCGGATACTTGGCTAATAGACCAAAAGACAAGCCCATCCCACAGGAGTGCTTGCTCTGCAGGAAAATGGTTGACTGCATGCTCAAAATTAAAGATGACTAGAAAGGAACTATGTATATTTTGTTTCCTTCTTTTTTGCCTTTAGTCAATTCAAGGTGCCGCAGAATAGCCACCTGATTTTCAAGTTGCCTTTGAGATAAACCAAATTTGCTACAAAGCTCTTGTGGCGTAACTTTGCCCTTTGATTTTACAAAACTATAGATAGCCTTTTGTTGCTCAGTTAAGTTTGCATCTGCGTCTGGTCCACCTGACTCCTGAAAACGTTTAGCAGAATAAACAGCCAATGGATTACAGGCTTGAACAGGGTTTTTTTCTTCCAAATAGCAGTCATCACAAAGTGTAACACCATTTAGGACGTATTGGTCTTCAGATGAAACAGGGCATCCACACTGTTGGCATTTATTTTGTTTGTTTTCACTCAATGTTTTCATCCTCTACACAATCAAATATTAGTGATGCAGAATTAAAACCTGAACCACCACACACAACCGCTGCAACTGATGTTGCTTCAGTTAACTCCTCGATTGTAACTCCCTGACGCAATGCTTCTTTTGAAAGCGTTTTTACACAATGTTCACACTTAGCTGCGACTGCAGAGGCAACAGCAATAATGAGTTTGTCTTTCCGAGAAAGACATCCATCTTTCATTATCTCAAAATGCAGCTTTTTGAATGCCTGCGCAATCTCTGCGTCAGTTTTCTTAAGGAAAAATTGGACTCTTGAGGTTTCTTCATGTTTGTTTCTGCTGTTCATGTTTTGAACCTCAGAGTTAGTTTCTTGCAACAACTTAAAAGTATTACCACAATAAACAAGAGTAACACCATAGTCTAGTTTGGCAACCAAATCGAAAAATACAAGAATTGTTTAAAAGTGTCCACAGAAACAGTTTCATTTAATCGGAGAAACAAAAAGTGTCTGAGGCGCCGCACTTACAATCAAAAGCTAACGTAAGCAAACTGGGCGCAGTTCTGCTAGGAAAACATGTCGCATGCGACGCCTACGACGAATCTAGACCAATAAGAGTAGTCACCCACGCCCACGCTGACCACATGGTTGGGCTGGGAAAGAGCCTAAAGAACAGCGAAATAACAGTGATGACCCCAGCCACAAAAGATTTGATAGATGCACTAAAGGGTCAACAATGGTTAGCCAGAGGACCAGTGAAAACACTCGATTACGGCGAAGCCTTCACCTACGAGGATGAAACATTGACTTTTCATTATGCAGACCACATTTTAGGAACAGCACAAGCACTTGTTGAAGATAAAGAACAAACGCGGATACTCTACACCAGCGACTTCAGATACTCTCGAACACCACTAGTGGAAACAGACATACTGGTCATGGAAGCAACTTACGGTGACCCTGTTCGTGTCAGACCATTCGGAATGATGGCTGAAGGCATGTTTGTCTCTTTGGTTGAACAGGGCTTAAAACAAGGACCAGTATACGTTTTCGGATATCATGGCAAGCTCCAGAAAATGATGAGAATACTCTATGAGGCAAAAATAAAGCTGCCGTTCATTGTTCCAGAAAAAATTTTCAGAGTTTCAAAGGTTTGCGAACAGCATGGAATGAAACTGGGCAAACAACTAATCCCATTTGACGGCGAACAAGCTCAATCAATGCTAAACCAAAATGAGCCATCAATCGTCTTTTATCATTCATACTCCCGAAAAAAAGTTGAAAACGAAGCCTTACAGATTCACGCAAGCGGCTGGGAGTTCAGAAAGCCATGTCGAAGAGTTGGAGCAAACAAG
The DNA here is from genome assembly GCA_026014495.1 of Candidatus Bathyarchaeum sp. Classification (GTDB taxonomy): domain Archaea; phylum Thermoproteota; class Bathyarchaeia; order Bathyarchaeales; family Bathyarchaeaceae; genus Bathyarchaeum. The sequence continues at coordinate 76,902 of JAOZIF010000171.1, read as the reverse complement.
TACGTGGTTGCACTAAGTGACCACTCAGACTTTAATGAGCTACTAGAATATGTGGAAAGGTGCAATCCAAGAATTGTTATAACAGACAAGCACAGGTCAGAGGCAGCAAACATTTTCGCCAGAGAAATCGAAAAGCGGCTAAAAATACCAGCAAAAGCTGCTCCACTATAGTTGATTTTTTAGGCTTTACTTTTTGGTCAGTCTACGTTGGTATACTGTAGAAGATATTGAAACTAGAATTAGCGATAAGACAACAAGTACCCATGATGAAAATTCAGGGATTATCGTTTGGGTCATCAATGGGTAATTATCTTGATTGTTTTCGTTGATGTAAAAAACTGTGTTGCCTATTTTTGTGGCTTCGATTTCTGTAGCGTTAGGATACCTTGATGCGTAGTCGCTCCAGTAGTTGCCTTCAGAGCCATTGTCCCACGCATTACCTAATCCAAGACCATAACGCTTATCGATGGACACCTGAATCCCCCCAGATACGTTGTTGTTGACAAAATTGTTATGATAAATAATGTTGTCTTTTTGTGAGCCTGTAAAACGGATGCCCCAGCCGCTATTTTCGGCCACCAGATTACTGACAAGCTCATTTTCGAACGAATCCCCAACCTCGATTCCCCATCCATTGTTGGCGACATAGTTTTCAGAAATGAAATTTTTGCTTGAATTATAGATTCCGATCCCTACCTGATTGTCGGTCAGAGTGTTCAAAGTTATTGTTGAGCTTGTTGTGTAAACTAACAGTATACCTTTCCCGTTATGTGACAGCTGTAGATTCTGAACAGTTACGTTTGTGCAGTTTACGAGAGCCACGTATCCTGCGTCAGACGGCACAGCCTTATCGCGTACACTTACCCAGTAGTAGACTGGTTTACTTTCTATTAGGTTTGAAGTGTCTATGTCATTGACGTAACTGTCGCCTGCAATATTGAGGTTGCACGGGTTACTAAGTAGGCTATTTGTTCTGAACACATTATTTGGAGAACTTTCCAGTTCGATACCAACAAGATTGTTTGTCAGGTAGTTTTCGTTTATGGTGTTTGTAGAAGACCTAAGCATTCTGATGCCTATGCCATTGTTGTCTGAGATACTATTGTCAACAACTCTGTTCTCGTTAGATTCCTTTAACAGGATGCCATTCTCGTTGTTTGTTATAGTGTTTCCCACAATAAGGTTGTTAGAAGAGTTAGAGATTTGAATGCCCCAATCATTGTTTTCTGTCACAATGTTTCCAACAATACAGTTGTCATTGGATTCCCAGAGATTAATGCCGTTTCCGTAGTTTGCTGCCAAACGGTTATACATGATTGTTGAGTCGCTGGTGTAAGCTAACAGCAATCCCTGTGTATTGTTAACAAAATCTAAACCTTGAACCGTTACGTTAACGCAGTCTACAAGAACAACATAAGCCGCGTCAGATGGCACAACTTTGTCTTTCACGCCCACCCAATAGTAGACTGGTTTACCGTTAATCGTATTAGATGCGTCCATGTCCTGAGTGAAACTTGCCAAGTCTTCACCTAAAACAACAATTGTCTGCTGATTTCCACGCATATTGTTGCTTCGAAATACATTATTGTAGCATCCGTTAAACTTGATGCCTATACTATTGTTTGTTATCATATTTCCAGTAAACCTGACAGCAGATAAAACGTGAAGCCAGACACCACACGTGTTATTTGATATAATGTTCTCGGTTACGTTGATGTTACTTGAAAACAAACTGTAGCCACTAAAACGAACCCCAAAATCGTTGTTGTTTGCTATAAAGTTTCCAGAAAGGAGTATTTTGGTGCTTCTTGCATTAACGGAAAAGATTCCTGCTTCATTGTTCGTTATGCTGTTTCCGGAAATGCTGATGTTTAAAATTGTGTCAGTGTAAATGGCTTTGCCCCCATTTTCTTTGATTATGTTGTCATAAATCGCATTATCTGTTGAATACTCTCTGAGGTCAATGCCGTCTCCGCTACTGCCAACTATAACATTATCGTAAATTTTGATGTTTGAAGAATTGTAAAAATGAATCCCTCGCTCGCATCCTGTCATCACATTTCCATGCACTATATTGTTTTCAGAAGCTGATTCCAGTGCGATGCCATCTGCACAGTTTGTTATTTTGTTATTGGCTATTTTGGAATGTGTTGTATGAGCCAGTAATATGCCCGGACCATTGTTGCTAATCTGCAAGTCTTGAACAGTAATGTTAACGCAGTTTACCAGACCAACATATCCAGCATCAGACGGAACTATCTTGTCATGCTCGTTTAGCCAATAGTAAATGGGTTTACCATTAACTGTGTTTGATGTATCGATGTCATGAATAAAGTCTGAACTTTCATAAAATGCGACACTGTCGCTGCTGGAAATAACCAAGTTTTGTTCGTTATCAAACAGCATGTTGTTTCTGAGCACATTATTGGATGATTGGACGAAAGATATCCCATACTTGTTGGTATGTATGATGTTTCCAATGAACCTGTTGTTTGGCGCATTATACAACGAAATCGCATATGTCGTGTTTGTTATCGTGTTTTCTAAAATACTGTTTCCTGTATTCGGGTCAAAAGCTATGCCAATTGTAGTAGTGGTTATGATATTGTTGGATAAAATATTATTGTTGGAGTCCCCACGAAGATACACCGCTCGAATAAAGCTGTTAGTTATAGTGTTCCCAGTAACCAGATTATTTGTAGAGTCTTGCTGCCAGAAACCAAAATCGTAACGGTCTATCAAAAAATTCTTGACGGTAACATTGTACCTGTTTCGCATCTCTACACCATGAGAGTACTTCACGCTTGCCTCTGACTCCCTAGGCCCTGGTCCATGAAGCATGTAGCCTGCTCCATCGACAACAACATTATCTCTCTCCACAAAAATTGACCCCTCAAGGTCTGATGTGAGCACGTAGACATCCCCATTTCGTTTAATGACTCCCGTATCGGGGTCAACGCTTCCGTTAGCCCTGATGTAAAAAGTTTCGTGTGTATTAACAGTCTTAATGCTTGGAATAACAGGCAATAATAAAACAGTGAGAAACACAAAAAGAACTGCCCATTTTTTCTTCACTAAGGCACCAATATTACAGCTAAAAGTAGAACTGAAAAAGATTTTTGTCAAGAAAGTTTGACCAAAACAGTTGAAACCTAGTTTTGAATAGTTAAAAAAACTAGCATGCACCATCAACTCTTGTTTGTATCCAGAACAGTTCGCTGTAGTCTGCAGTGTAACCTGACTTGGGATTTGATTTGTTTTTTCCAATAGTTTTTTGCAGCTAAAAAGCTGTTACCCAAATTCTTATTATCTTGGCTATGAGAAACTGTGGTGTGGAGAAATTTCGTATGCAAGACCCGACTATCAAAGATGAAGCTTTCAGAGAAATCATAGTAATGGAACGAACCCGCTTCAAAAACGTGGATGATCTGGCACGATTCGCAAACATTACAGTTGGAGGAAAAACAACTGGACTATACTGGGCAAACGGAGTTGTCTTCATTTACTATCCACTACCAACATCAACTGAAATCGCGGCAAAAGCGATCATCGAAGAAAAGAAAGTTTACTGGGCATTCGTAAGTTACGCACTCATGCCCCAGTACAAGTCAATAATAGAAACAAAAGAAAGAATTATGGTACCAGTTATTGACATGTCCACAAGCAACCTGTTTAGCAAGGTTGCGCAATGGCTAAAAGAGCAGACCTAAGCTTTTTTTGTGATGAAATATTTTTCGGGTATCAAAGCATATTTTTTCGTTTCATGAATGACGCCACATAAGCATCAAACTGCCCACATTTCTTCAGGTACATTCCATACTTAACAAGGGCAGCCATGCCACGAGCCGCATCCTCAGGAGAGAAATAAGAAGGAATCCCAAACTTGTCAAATCTTGAACGGATATGAAGGGCCATCTCAGTTTCGCCCACATCACAAGCAACAACTGACTTGTTATATTTCTTACGAAGTTCAGCCACACGATCAACAAAATCCTCCTGAAGGGCAGGAAGATGATGCAAACCCAAAACAATAATACCATCTATTTCTGTGTCCTCAAAAAGAATCCGTATACCCTCTTCAAACATCTCAGAAGTCACTGAACCAGTCAAGTCAACAGGATTATAATTAGTAGCAAAACGTGGAATCTTTCCTTCACTTTTTAGCTTCTCAAACTTTGCTATAGTTTCAGCCGAAAAACGTTTCACGTTCAAGCCCTGATTTACACACTCATCAACAGCCATGATACCAGGACCCCCAGCGTCGGTGATTATCGCAACAGTGTTTCCAGCAACGGGAGGCTGAAAAGCCAAAGCTTTACCCATATCAAAAAACTCCTCCAAGTCAGCTGCTCTTAGAACGCCAACCTGCTTGAAGGCGCTGTCATAGATTTTGTCAGAACCAGCAATCGAACCAGTGTGGGACGCAGCTGCACGGGCTCCCGCCTCTGAACGTCCAACCTTCAAAGCAACAACAGGCTTTTTACAGGTGACTTTTCGGGCAACTTTCATGAACTCGCGCCCATTGTCTATGCTCTCAGAATAGAAAAGAATAACCTGAGTTTTTGAGTCATGCAACAGATATTCAAGCATCTCTGAGGCAGTTACGTCTGCTTTGTTTCCGAAACTAACAAACTTGCTTACACCCATCTGTTTACCAGCCAGATAGTCCAAGGCGGCAGCTCCGAAGGCGCCACTCTGGGTTACTATAGCAATTGGTCCCGCCATTGGACGGGGTGTAGCAACAACTTCGTCTCCGGTAGTGAGAGTTTTTGTTTCAGGAAGAAACAGCATATCTACTCCAGTTTTGGAGTCATAAACACCCAAACAGTTTGGACCAAGAACACGAATCCCCGCCTTTTTGGCAATTTCAGTTACCTCTTTTTCTAGTTCGTGGTTTCCAACTTCGCTAAAGCCAGACGTTATTATTGCTGCGGCTTTCACTTTTTTTTGGGCGACTTCTTTCATGACGTCTGGAACAAATTTTGCTGGAACAACAATAACCGCTAGGTCAACCTCGTCTTTTATATCTAAAATTGATGCATAACAAGGGAAGCCTTGGATGGTTTTTTCTCCAGGGTTAACGGGATACAGTTTTGCTTTGAATAGATTTCGTTGTTTGTTTATAACAAAGTTCTTGAAGATAACATGACCTGCTTTCATGCTTCTACGGGAGGCACCTATTATCGCAACTGCCTTCGGCTCAAAAAAGGTGTTCATTTGCTCAACTAGAGAATCCATTTTTCTGTGCTCCTTAACATGTGAATTTACAGTTACGTTCTCATGTGCGTTTTGTGTCTTATAATTACTACGGGACGATGTTTCACACTTCTGAGCATTTCCCAAGTTACATCGGTCAAATTAACGTTAAAAGTTTGAGCCATATCCCAAACAGTTCTCCCAGCCCCCACTCCACGTGTTCGATTAGCGATACGAGCAACATCAATAGCATCCTCGGTTGATAATTGAGACCCAGATACGGCTAATGGAGTGGCTCTCTTTTGTAGCTTAAGAGACCTGCCAACAACGTATGCCAAGACGCCTCCAAGAGAATGAATTCCTTTCAATGGTTTTGGGCGTGGCGTAAAATGGAAGCCTTTTAGTGAGTAAGTTTTGTCTGTATCCACGATTGCAACAGTTACACGTTTTCCAAGCTCAGTTTGTATTCGCTCCCTTAGTTCATTTACAAGCTCTTGGGCGTTTTCTAAGGGAATACATACATACGAATGGGCGATGTTGCTTCCGTCGATTCCGCCCTCTGACCCATGCATCAGGGCCTGAAGAAAGCCTCCGCGCTCAAGAGCTAGTTGTTTGTGATGGCTTCCCTCTTCAGGCGGGTATGAACGAAGATAATCGATAGTTTTCTGTCTCAGGTGGCATATTGGCCCTAAAATGTAAGGCCAAACAATTTGCATCCAGTATTTTGCGATGAAGCGTGCCAGACTGCTTGGTTTAACAGTTTTTTCGTCCACTATATTGCCAAGAGCAGTAGAAACCGCCTTTTCAGACACTGTTACAAAGTCGCCGTCAGCCACTATACAAGATATAGCGTTGATTATATCTTGAACGTAATCATCTCTAGGTTTCCAGTATCGGGTTTCAACTGCAACAGCTAGGTATCTGCCAGCCAAGTTCATCACGAGCAACAATAGTGTATTAGTTTCTAAGAAGATTGCTCAAAATAAATAGGTAACATTTTGTAGGAAGATTACATCTTTGAATAGGTAAGAAGCTAAGAGGAAGCTAAAGATGCCCACAAAAGATGAGGAGCAAAGTGTGAACATTTTTGACCTCCTCTCGGAAGAAGCTCCTGAAGAAGAAAAAAAAGTTGATAAAACAAAAAGCAGAAGGGCTGAGCTTTTAGAGCCAATGGGCATCAAGGACTGCTTTGAAGAGGGAAGCATAAGCATTGACATGCGAACATGTCGAGGAATAGAGTGTAATTTGTGCGTGAAAGCTTGTCCCACTAATGCTCTGTACTGGAAAGCGGGAGAAATTGGCATTGTAGAAGACCTGTGCATACACTGCACTGCATGCGTAGCCAACTGCATGGTAGATGATTGCATCCGAGTTACAAGAAAGCGTCCTGACGGCAAAACTGAAAGATTCAGCAATGCCAAAGATGTTTGTAAGCTACTGCGTAACATCAACTTAAGAAAGGGGAAAGATAGGGTGAAGTCACTGTTTCGCACACCTGAAGAATACTTTGAGCGTTACGGAAAGTAACAAGGAATGTTTTGTTTTTGTGTGCGAAATTTTTTAGGTATATATAGGCTCCAAAAAGTTAGAAGATGGAGCGTTGACAAAAGACCAAATGTAACGAGGGGATTTCAGACATTTGGTGAACGAGAAATGCTCCAAGAAAGAAAAGTCTGAAAAATGAACTGTTTCGTTCAGATGCCTGCCTTGGTAACATATGTTTTATTGTGATGACTGTTGTAGCGTACATATAGAATTGGTTGTTAGCGGTTTTCGAAAAGTTTATTTTCTGTAAACAAACACAAAAAGTTAGGGGAGATGTGTTTTTGTCTGAACAAAATTGGAAAAAAATTATTGAGGCCGCAATAAAAGTTGAAGAGCAATCCATTACCATGTATAGCATGGCACTAAAGAACGCAAAATATCCATCATCCAAAGTTTTTCTCAAACAACTAGTAGAAGAAGAAACGGGGCACAAAAAGAAACTAGAAGCAATAATGAAAGACAAAACCAAGATTTATGAACTGGGTGCCCACGGTGGAGCAGTTCAAGACCTCAAGATTGTTGACACGCTAAAGGATGTCCCATTGTCTAAAGACGCAGACTATGGGGCGATACTGGTTTACGCTGCAAAACGAGAAAAAAGCACCTACGATTACTACAGAACATTAGCTATGGGGCTTAAAGGAACAAAAATGGGTGAAGCGTTTTCTAGATTAGCACAAGAAGAGCTTGGACACAAAAACAAGCTTGAAAAAGAATACGATGATTGCATATTAACAGAAAACTAACTAAAATCAGCTGTACGCCACAGCATAATAGTTCGGTAAATGAGTTTTTGAATAAGCATGTAAAAAGATTGGTTTATGGCTTCTTAAGGTCGGCAGGATTTTACGTGATTACCTCAGCGGTGACGCCGTCTATGCTGACAGTTTTTTCTTCTTTGGTCTTTATGTTTCTTAGTGTGATTATATATATTGGGTTGTAGATTGTTGCATGTTCAGTGACCTGAAAGATCTCATTTTCTACAGTGTCCATTTGTGAGGGTCTTTTGATAAGCTTGGTTTTAGCCATCAATATTACCTCTTGATTCGAAACTGTTACCTTTTCAGTGTTCTTGGAGAACTGTTTCAAGAGTTTTTTAGGATTGTCTTCAGAGGGAGCAATAGGAACTTTGTCAGGTGAAACCTCATTTCCACTTTTGTCAAGAATAATGTATGCTTTGTCTTCATAAAAAGACCACTCTTGAGCTTCAAGGCTTACAACATTACGGAACTGTTCAGGCTCAGAATTAGGAACAGTCACCATTTGTGGCGCGAATGATTCTCCAAGTATCTTTACTTTTTTGATTTTGTCAGCAACTTCAATGGTGTAAAGTTGTTTGGTGTAGTATTCGATTCTGTATTTTGCGTCAACAAAAACGTAGGGTTCATAATGTTTGTCAACCGAAACAACATGTATGTCTTCGGGTCTAGGTTTTGAAAAGCGTTTAACAAAAAGTTCGTTCTTCATTTCTTCTGCTTTTTGTTTTAGCACTGCAGGGTCTACCTTAGATTTGTAGACAATAATCTTCATACGGGCAATATTTTCGGGTACCTGTGGAATTGCAGTCAACGATAACACCTGTTAAGACAGTATAAAAGAAAAGCTGTTTTTAATTAATCATTTATGAAGGCACACTCTACATTCAACGTACTTAGCAAAACAGGTGTAAGTCTACATTAAACAGGTTCACAAATAGGGTGCTCAAAGAGCAGACTGAAGCTTCCTTTTTTCGCTACCAGCAATTAGGTGTGCCATTCTAACAGGTTCAGGTAACCGATATTTTTGTGCACAAGACACAACCAGCCTTACTGCTCGCTCCAATGACACTTTATTACCAACACTGACATAGACAGGTTTTGTTCTCTGTTTTGTTATAACCTCCGCGCCGATGACAACTCCATCATCATTAAGAAGTGCAACCTGTTGATGGTTACCAATCGATTCCAATTTACCACATAAACGGCTTTTAGCCACTCCAACAGTTGGTTTATCCAGAATCAAACCCAGATGGGAAGCAAACCCCAGCCCATAAGGATGAGCAAAACCTTGACCATCAACCAGAAAAACGTCTGGTTCAAGGTGAAGCTTTCTTATCGCCAAATATGCAGGTGGAATTTCCATGAAAGACAACAAAGTGGGCACATAAGGAAAACGGGTTTTAACGTGAGCAACCTGAAACTCAACAACCGAGAGGGTGTCAAAGTCTAGGACAACAACAGCACCAACAGATAATCCCTTTAGATATGCAACATCGACTCCTGCAACGTAATCAACGGTCTCAGGCAATGTATCTTCAAAACTTAGCTTCTCTGATAGCCGACCCTGCAGTTCATGAGCTTTTTTAATAGAAAACTTTGGGTTAAGCTTTATTGACAATTCCAATTTATACCCCAAACGGGTTAGGTTTCGGGCGTTTCATCAGCAGTTTTGTTTTCAAGGGTCTCCTCTAGCTTTGAAATTGAACGTTCTAGGGCGCTTCGCCTAACTTCGATGGTTAGGTCGCCTCGGGTGATTTCAATAAGTCGTCTAGCAACATCGCCTTTTCGTCTAAGACCATTAATGATTACATAGGCGTCATCCAGAGCAGTCAATTCGCTGTAAATGTGCTCCATCCACTCTAGGCATTTACCAGACTCGTCAATTTTTCCTCTTCGAATCAAATCGAGGGCTCTACGCCTGAGTTCCCCAATCACGTCCCCTAAAGACAGCGCATAAGGCGTTACAGGAACATGTATTTCTTTTGGGCTTGGAAATCTGCCTTCCTGAATCAGCGTAAGCAGTATGTGAGCTTCAGCATTTTCTTCAAAAGCGGCTCCAACAGAACCACTGTAAAACAGGTATGGATACTCTTTTGCAGTTTCCCGAAGCTTAACAAAGAGCCTCTTTGCCTCTTCAAGCATTGCTTTAGCGTCATCAAATCTTTCCTGATGAGTAACTTGGATGGCTTGCTTAGAAAGACGCGTTGCCTTTCGCATGTCCCTTTGAACTTCTTCACGTACTTGCTCGCGTTCACTCAATTCGTCCTGAATCTTTTCCAGAATTTCCTTCAATGACATAAAGTTCACAGCCAGAAACAATTCAAAATGAAGCCTAGGCTAACTTAATAGCCTTTTCCAAGCGGCTAAGCAAAACTACCCTGCTGTCAGGAGACTCATCAAGCATATTGTAACCCAGTTTTGTTGCCAGCTTAGAGCCAAAATCTTTGATTTCGCTGTGAGTTGGCATGTTACTGAAGTTAAGGCGCAGCCTCGAAAAGCCCACATGCATGTAGGCCTTCGGCTCCAAGTATGTTGGATTTGCTTTTTTGACCAGCTCCGCAAAGAGCTCTGGATACTCAAGGTTTAGGTGCCTTGCCAAAGTGAATCGGATTACAGTAGGGCATTTAAAGCTTGGAAGCAGTTCTAAAGTTTCATTAAGTTTTTTCCACGAACTCTTAGCGTGGGGGCGACAAATTTTTGAGAATGCACTCTGGGCAAACGCTGAAACTGATATGTAAAGCTGGGTGGGTTCCTCACTTAGATTTGAGAGTGCTTCGGGAATAGTTCCGTTAGATACAAGAAAGGTAGTGAATCCTCGTTTGTGAAAGCCATTGATTAAGCCATCCAAATGAGGGTACATGGTGGGTTCTCCTGTCAGGCTTATAGCTGCATGCTTTGGCGTAAGCGCTTCCAAGCGCTTAGTTTGGTCTGCGTTTGGGGTTGCCTTATACCCCGTCAATATACGCTTCTGCTCTTTGATACAGCCATCAATTATGTCTTCGGGGTCATCCCATTCGGGCAGTTTGGTTTCGTCCCATGTTAAGTTGTTGTCTCCGCTCTGGGCGCGCCAACAAAAAACGCAACCTAATGTGCAATGAAAAACTGAAGGCGTCATCTGCAGGCACTGGTGACTATTTATTCCATAAAATTTCTGCTTGTAACAGGTTCTGCCCTGAACTATACTGTTGTAGAGCCACCTACACCGTTTTACAGCCGAGTGGCTTCCCACCAGATGATACTTTTGCCGCTGCAGCATTTGAATTATTTCATCAGGAACCAAAGATTGCAATATTTTAGCCTGCCAACTTGTTAGAAGGATAAAGATTAAATCGTTGTAATAAAAACTACGTGGTGCTGAAAGAGGTGTACGTTGTGGTTTACAAAAAAATTGTTAAGATGATTCCCGTTGAAAAACGAGAAACACTTTCAGATAAACTCCTAAACTACTTGTTAAAAACTAAAAAGGAGGCAAAGATGCCCAGCAGCATGGCAAACTGCTTCCTTACTCAATGGCAAACAAGCACATTCGACGATGAAGCTGGTCTTGCAGTGCTCCTTGAGGCGACTGCAACTGTTGAGCTTGAAAAGACCACAGAATTTGTTGAAAAAGATTTGCAGTTAGCTGATGTTGCTAAAGCAATCAAAGAGGCAGCAGCATAGAAGGGGTTGTTTGATTATGGTAAAGTTTGGAGTAGAATTTGTTCCTAAAGAAGCATACTGGAAAACAGTCTATTACGCAATTCAATCAGAGAAAAGAGGATTTGATAACCTGTGGATAACTGACCACTACAACAACCGTAACGTGTACGTTACTCTCGCCGCAACTGCGATGTACACCAAAAAGATTGTGTTTGGTCCAGGAGTAACCAACCCATTCCTTGTTAATCCCATAATGACCACCCAGTCTTTGGCAACTTTGGATGAGTTAGCTCCGGGACGAGTAGTTTTAGGCATGGGTGCAGGAGACAAAACAACCCTTGCATCCACAGGAATAGAGGCAAACAAACAGTTATCAGCTGTTGTAGACGCGATTACAATCTTCAAAAAGATGCTGGAAGGCAAGAGCGTCAACTATGAAGGAAATGTCTTCAAAGTTTCTGGCACAAAATTCAACTTTAAACCAAGAGGACAAATTCCAGTTTACATAGGAGCCCAAGGACCAAAGATGCTTGCCACCGCAGGAAAAATAGGTGACGGAGTTCTAATCAACGCTTCACATCCAAAAGACGTGGACTATGCAGTGTCACAGATAAAGAAGGGTGTAGACGAAGCAGGAAAGAACATGTCAGATGTAGACGTTACAGCATACACGTCTTTTTCAGTGCACAAAAAGCTTGATAAAGCAATGCAGGCAGCATCACCAGTAGTTGCATTTATCGTTGCGGGCAGCCCAGATATTATACTAGAAAGACACGGACTAGAAATGGAAAAAGCAAACGCCATCAGAGCAGGCTTAAAGAAAGGCGACTTCGGAGCAGCTTTTGGTTCAGTAACACCAAAAATGATAGAAGCATTCTCTATTGCAGGCACACCCGACATTTGCAACGAAAAAATTGCGCGACTACTCAAATCGGGAATAACACAGTTTGTTGTAGGATCACCAATAGGACCTAACGTGCGAAACTCGATTGACCTCATAAGCGAGCAGGTTATTCCAAACTTTAAACAATAAACAACAAAACCCAAAAAATGCCCTTTTTCTCAAAAAGGGCACAATTCACATCTTTTCTTGTTTTTTAACTATTTCAGATTTCAAAGAACTACAAGTTAGATGTAGATTTGAAAAACAAAAAATTTATAACTTCGTGGTTAAAGCATAATTTGCTGATATAACGTAAACTGCAAAAGAATTTTTGTTCGAACGAAGGTCGTGGCACATATTGGTTGAAACTAAATATTGTTCCCCAAAATGTCGTTTGTTTAAATGTATGAAACGAGCGGTAATCTATCAAGGAAACAGAATCTGGTGTAGATGGACCGATGAGGAATGTAGCATCGCAAACTGTAGCTACGCAACATGTGCAAGGAGACAGTTGCTACCAGAAGGCGTATGCGGTGAATCTGTGAAACGCAGAACCGTTGAAATAAGACCAGAAGAAGACATAACACCAGCGGTGAAACTAAAAGGCAAAACGTTACGAAGATTAGGCGACAAAGACTTCTACTAGAGTTTCATCACAGTTTCTAGTACAGCTTATTCCTCTAAAAGCGGTTCATCAAAATATAGTTCGGTGAGGCCAAAAGTAGTCAATAAGACGCGTAAGACAACTTTTGGGTAACAGAAGTTTTAGAGAAACTGTTGAAGTATTGTTGCAAAGCTTAGTTAAGGAGCAATGCTATTTATTAAAAAGTTTAAGGCACAAAAACTGCGGCTGCGAGAACCGTTGTCCACTGACCCGTTTTTTCTCCTTTCGCCGATTGTGTTATGTTACTTGTCTTTATTATCAATCCGCTAGTTTGAAAAATCTGCTTTTTCTCGTCCCACGCTTGCTCAGAGTCAAAAGGAATACCCATAGTTGTTGCCAACATTGTCGCCGCCAAGTCTTCAGCATAGTTTCCTGCCATTACTGCTGTTTGACCAAAAGAGTGGTGCTCAGAGAGGTAACCGTAAGTGTTTTGGCTTGCGGGAATCGCCATACCAATTGACGCTGCAATTAGCCGGTGCGGCTCCTGAACAGAGTTTTTTGACATGACGGCAAACGTTATCTCACCCGGGTGAAGCATCTTTAGACCTTGCTCTTTTGAGATTACTTTACATCCTGGCGGCAGTATACTAGAAACAGTTACTATGTTGCATGCCTGTATGCCAGCGTTTCTTAGGGCTAACTCAAATGACTGTAAATAGTCTTTATGTTTGCCTACACCCTTTGTGAGGAACACATATTTTGGAATCATTTCGTTCAATTACCTCCTACCACAGGTTTATTAGTTTTTTGTTCAAGTTTTTGGGAAAAGCCATGAAAAATCTGGAGCCCGTTTCTTGCGTGCGTCCGCTTTCACACGTTCGTTAAGTGCATGAGTTATAAGAGGCAAAGCGATGGTTGCATCACAGTAACAGGTAACATCTTTTCCTTTGCCTGAAACTTTGCCCCAACTTTTAGCTTCCTCAAGAGTACAGCCTGATAGTCCACCCCATTGCGGCGAATCAGTTGTAATTTGAATGGCATATTTGTGGGGATAATAGTATTCCTGCAGGCTTTTACGGCAGTTGCCTTCGCGCCCAGGTATCTGCTGATCCATAGTTTTTGGCGAAATCGAAATTGCTAAGAGCTGAGTGAAATCTTTTGGCACTCCACCACCAACATAAATGACCGCAGTCTCTTTGGTTTTTTCGCCGATGCCAACAAACTGGTCGAACTCTTTAACTTGATCCACTATTAGGTTGTGTCCCTCATTTTTTGCCATTAAAACAGCTTCTCCGTACGCGCTGTCAAGTAACGCAGGACTAAAAATTGGAACACCATTCTCTGCGGCAGTCGCAGTTATGCTTTCTATCTTCTTTTTGCTCAAATACTTACCGAGCAAGTGTAAAATCTCCATGGAAGAGTATGGACTGTCTGGTTTCAGAGTTAACAGGAACTCTGTAAGAAGCTCTTCCATTTTTCTGTAGTCTGTTTCTATGCCGTAAACGTCGTAGTATCTGTTTATGTCTGCTTCCAAAAGCTCTTCATCGTTAATGTTTTGGGTGGCTTGATAATATCCAAGTCCCATTGCATCAACAATATCCTCTGACACGTTTGCGCCTGTAGAAACAATAACGTCAACGAACCTATTTTTGATGAGCCAATTAACAAGAGTCCACTGTCCAGCAGTGCTCATGGAACCAGCTAAGCCCAAAACAATTACAAGGTCGTCTTCTTTCACCATTTTTTCCCATAGGTCCACAGCTTCTGCAAGTTTTCTGCCCTGATACGCTGTTTTGCCCATTTCGGAAATAAGCTGAGAAACAGATTTTTCCTTAACGGTGAAACCTTCAACTTTTTTAGTCAAAGGGATTCTCATATGATTTAATCTCCTTTTTTAATTTTAAACGTGTCTGCTAGACTCGTATTTAAACATGCAGTTTTTGGAAAAAAGACGAAAAACCAGCTTCTTACAAGAAAATACCTTGAAAAATCGGCTTTTTTGCTTAAGCAATAAAGACTAGAAGCTATTTTTATAAGAATATTGTTCATTTTATCCGGTGGAGACCCGTTTCACTACTGGTGGTCTCTTCTTTTTTAGGACACGATAACCACAGTAAGTGCATTTTACGCCTCCGCCACGTAACTCAAGTTCTTCGGTTTTAACTTTGGCGCCACATTTCACGCATTCATATGTTAATCCACGTGAAACTCTTTCTGACATTATATAAGCCTCTAAACTTGGTAACGATGCCTCACAGGATTTAAATGTTTTCTATTTTAAAAAACGAACTATAGCCGTAAATGTTACAAAAACATGGACAAAAAACAAATACACCTAAAGTTCAGTATAGAACTGAAATGTTAAAGCAAAAAATCAAAGACAAGACAGTTGTGGTCGCAGTCTTAGGTTTAGGACACGTAGGGTATCCGATGTCCTCACTTTTTGCTAAAAATGGGTTCCAAACCATCGGCTATGACATTAGTAGTAAAAGATTAAGCGATATAAATCAAGGCAAGGTCATCTCTGAACTTACGTCTATACTGCCAAATGATGAAACACACAAGCAAAAAACGTTATCGGAAATCGCAAATAATCTGAAGATTTCAAATAAAGAAGAAATCCTGAAGAGCGCCGATGTTTTTGTTGTTGACGTGCCTACGCCCTTGAAAGAAAACGAGACACCAAACCTGCTTTTCCTAACAAAAACATGTAAAACAATCACCAAATTTCTTAGAAAAGAAACTCTAGTGATAGTAGAGAGCACAATCTATCCTGGAGCAACAGAAGAAATAGTCAAACCGTTACTCGAAGAATCTGGGCTTCATGCTGGAGACGATTTTTATCTATCGTTTTCTCCAGAACGAATTGACCCTGGAAACAAAAAATGGAGCCTCGAAAAGATACCTAAAATTGTTGGCGGAATAAACAAAGAAAGCGTTGATGTTGCAAGTTCACTGTTTTCTCAAATCGTTGAAAAAGTGGTTCCAGTGTCTTCTTTGCAAGTTGCAGAAGCCACAAAAATGCTGGAAAACATTTTCAGAAGCGTTAACATTGCACTTGTTAATGACCTTTCAAAGTTTTTTGAAAAAATGGGAATAGACACTTGGGAAACCGTTGCAGCAGCCTCAACAAAGCCGTTTGGGTTTTTGCCTCATTATCCAGGACCAGGAGTTGGCGGTCATTGTATTCCAAAAGACCCATTTTATCTTCTGTATAAGGCAAGAAAAATGGGAACCAATCTTGAATTTATTGAGGAAGCAGCATGCATAAACAGGAACATGCCACTTTATGTGGTTCACATTGCAGAAGAAACTCTTAACACATGTAACAAGAATGTGCGGGAGTCAAGTTTTGCTGTTCTGGGGGTCACATACAAAAAGGATGTGCTGGACATACGTCGAACGCCTTCAAAAACGGTTATAACCGAATTAAGAAAAGTATCAAAAAATGTTATGGCGTTTGACCCTTTAACTGACGAAACTTTTGGCGCAAAAACTGGAAGCCTAGAAGAAACAATCAAAGGCAAGGATTGCATAATTTTGTTGGTTAATCACTCCTATTTTAGAGAAAACAGTATTGAAGACAAAATAAATGAGCTGGCGCCTAACTGTTGTCTAATTGACACTAGAAACTTCATTGATTCATCAAAATTAAAAAAGTCGATAATTTACCGATGTTTAGGAAAGCCACTAAAATCTGGATGATATAATTGATGGTGAGTTAACTTGACTAAACCAGAGCCTGAAAGGGGGATTTTTGTTTCATCTGTTTTTGTTTACGTGCCAGTTAGGTCGCATATAGCAGTCGTGAAAGATGAGTAGATATGTATGAAACAATTACAGATTTTTCTGTTGTAATGCCAATTCATAACGAATCTGAGCTACTAAAACTCAGCTTACCATCTGTATACAGGCTAGACCCAGCAGAAACGATTTTGCTCTTTGATAATTGTACAGACGAGTCATACAATGTGGCTGTGAATATAGCAAAGAAAACAAAATTCTTTGAAAAAACAATCTTCAAGGAGGTTAGTGGCGAAGAGGGCGCTCAATTTTCGTTTAGACCAACATTTTTGAGAAGAATGGGCTATTCAATGGCGAAATGCAACAAGATATTAAAGACTGACGCGGACTTGGTGTTAGACCCAAAAATAAAGAAGTACATTCCTTTGCTTGGAAGGAATAATGTGGGGATTATAACTTTTGAGTACCTTGATTATCCCATTTCTTACAGGCACATGATAAAGCGGTTTTTAGAGAAAATAAAAGCGCCATTACCTCAAAACGAGAGTTGGCTTGGCGGAAATATTCTCTTTTTTCTTGAAGATTGGAAAATGGCATTTAGCAAAAGACAGGAAGACGAGAACAAGAAAGTGGATTTGACTAACATAAAAAGAGGAGAAGATACACTGTTTCACAAGTTGCTGATTTCAGAGCAGCACCGTAAAAGTGTAATCGTTTTAACAAATACTCTTCATTTAAGACCTGTGGAATCGCCAAAACGTCATTATGTAAGAGGGCAGATTTCTTGGAATGTAGCGAAAAGGTCATTTCCACTAATTTTGGCGCAAGCCATTATTTTTAACAGATTTAACATGATAAAAGGCTACTTGGATGCAAAAAAAGGAGTAGATAGAACCAAGTTAATAAAGTCATAAGATAGGATTTAGCGTCTAGTTCAGAGACAAATATTAAATATCTAAAACGGAAGATACGTTTTTCTACATTTGGAGTTGTTTTTAATATGGCAAAACGTAGAAGACCATCAATCCCGCTAATCATCCTCTTTATCATATTGCTGTTCTTGTTCTTGTTTGCAGGCACACTCGTTGAACTTGTGAGTAGTTTAACAGCTAGAGGGTCGTTCACCTACACGTATATGGCAGGGAGCGAACCCATAGTTTCTATCACTTACACGTTGCCCCAAGAGCTAGCTGACGCAATCGCTGACGAACAAGCCGCAGGATGGACTACAAACTTGGCAGGTAACGTTCTTAGCTTAACTGGTGGAACATTGAATCCTGGCGGGTCAGTTACAGTTGACTATCGGCTATCGAAGTACATATCAGGAGGCACAAAGGCAGTTACGGCAACAGGAACCACAACAAGTGGTGCAACAACAACAGCTCAAACTTCTTTGCAAGTGCCTGAAGCGTTCCTTTTAGCCCTTGCATGGATGCTATACCAAAATGCAATATGGCTGCTGATTCTTGCAATCATAGTGCTAGTGTTGATCATTGTTCTATTCATTTTAGGCAAGAGGAAGGATAAAGAGCAGGAACAAAAAGAGGAAACAGATGCAGCAAGTCCTCCAGATCAGAGTTGAATCCAAATAAAAATGGAGACATCTCCCACATTTCCCTTTTTTTCACTAATTTGATAACATAACTTGAAAGTGCAGAAGGCAACACAATTTCTCAAAAATGGCTACATTTTTTATAGTTAATTGGAAAAATAGTGTGCTGGAGGATTAAAATATGGGTGAGAAAGCATTAATTTTTGGAGTTTCATATGCTGTCGACAGTCTAATAATGGCGTTAATAAAACGAAAGATAGACCTGAATTTGGATGAAGATTATTACGTAAACATTTCTCCTCCGCCAATACCAGACTCAACCGATTTTGGTGATGCAGTTATTTCAGGAATGTTCGTTGATGTAACAGAGGCACTGGTTAAAACAACTATTAATTGGCTTCGAGAAAGAGAAAAACAGCATAATATTGAAAACCCAAAACTGAAGCTGTGCATCAACGGAAACCTTCTCAATATAGATGTTCAAGAGATGGAAACACTGCTGAGCGTCCTGAAAGAGTGTTCTAAAAAGAAAAAGACAGCAAAACTAACGTAAATATTACGCAAAAGGTTAGTGCCCAGAAAGGGCGTTTGTGGTTATCACGTAATTGTATGTTTTAGTTTCTTTTTGTAAAGCATAGCAACCATTGTTGCAGTGACAAATAGTGGAACAAGAATCCAAGAGGGAAACTCGGGGATAATTCCGTTTTCGTCAGTTTTAACTAACCAAAAGTCAGAGTCTCCAGCACCAAAAGAAGATGTTTCTCCAACTAAAATGTAGCCGCCATCAGATGCCTCAGCGATTGACCAAGCAACATCATAACTTTCTCCGCCGTATGTCTGGTTCCAGTCCATGTTTCCAGTTTCATCGGTTTTGACTAACCAAAAATCATAAACGCCAGCACCAAAAGACGATGTGCCTCCAGCTATAAGGTAGCCGCCATCAGATGCCTCAGCGATTGACCAAGCAACATCATAACTTTCTCCGCCGTATGTTTGGGTCCACAGTAGAGTTCCATTTGCATCGGTTTTAACTAACCAAAAATCATAGTCAGCACCGTCAACAGAAGCTGCACCTCCAGCCAAGGCGTAGCCACCATCAGACGTTTGAACAAATGCAGAACCACCAGTAGAGCTTTCTCCGCTGTATGTCTGGTTCCATTCCATGTTTCCAGCCGCATCAGTTTTAATTAACCAGCAATCATAACCAAGAGTACTGAAGGTTTCTGTTTCTCCAGCTAGAACGTACCCGCCATCAGATACCTCAACTATTGCGTAAACATTTTCATACGCGGTTCCTCCGTATGTTTGATTCCATTCCATGTTACCAGAGGAATCAACTTTAATTAACCAAAAATCAACTTCACCAGCACCAACAGAAGATGTTTCTCCAGCTAGAACGTATCCACCACCAGATGCTTCAATCAGCGTGTAAGCGCAATCATCTTCTTCTCCGCCGTATGTTTGATTCCATTCCATATTTCCAGTCGCGTCAGTTTTAATTAACCAAAAATCATAAAGACCAGCACCAAAAGAGTCGGTGCCTCCAGCTAGAACGTATCCACCATCAGAAGACTCAATCAACGCGTTAGCACAATCATCGTTTTCTCCGCCGTATGTTTGATTCCATTCCATGTTACCAGAGGAGTCCGCTTTGACTAACCAAAAATCGGCGCCACCAGCACCAAAAGATTCTGTACCTCCAGCAATAGCGTACCCGCCATCAGATGTTTTGATGAAGGCATAAGCAACATCAGAACTTGCGCCTCCATAGGTTTGGCTCCACATTGTCGAAGATGCTCCAACAAAAGTAATTAATGAAAAAATAAGCAACACTAGAACAATGCTTGAGGCAAATTGTTTCTTATAAGACATCAGTTTTCACTAAGCACACAATTAAGGTTTTTGAGTATAATATTGTTTGGTGATTATTTCATTTAGTAAAACTAAAAATATAACTTTTAATTATAACTTTATTCCAGATTAAAAAGTCAACTCAAAAAACACACACAACAACGAAATCTCCCATCCACAACATCAACACAAATCAGCAACAATAAATTTTGTAATAAACCAGCAGACTCCGAGCAACAAATATAACCAGTTTTGAGCACAAAAGCGCTCATGGCTAAAATTAATAATTACAACATCAAGTAAACTGTTATTTAGTTCAGGTTCAGTATGAAAAGGGGGAGTTTCGTGACCAACGTTTACGTGGATCCTACGGCAATCATTGATAATGGGGTCAACCTAGGAAGCGGCACAAAAGTTTGGCATTTTGTTCACATAATGCAAGATGCACAAATAGGCAAAGATTGCATAATCGCAGATTATGTTTATGTGGGCAGAGCCGTAAAAATTGGAAATAAAGTAAAGCTGGAAAACAGAGCAACAGTTTATGAAGGAGTGACAATCAAAGATGACGTTTTTGTTGGGCCTCACGTTACATTCACAAATGACAGGCATCCAAGAAGTTTTAACAAAGACTGGAAAATCCAGCCAACACTTGTAAAAGAAGGTAGTTCAATTGGGGCAAGAACAGTAATAGTTTGCGGAACCACAATAGGAAAATATGCGTTAATAGGGGCAGGGAGCGTAGTAACAGAGAAAATACCTGATTATGCTTTAGCTTATGGAAATCCAGCTAGCATACGAGGATTTGTTTGCAGGTGCGGCAGAAAACTTGAGACAATAAAGAGGGAAGAAAAACATGTTGTCATGGAGTGTCAAATTTGCAACACACAAATCAAGATACCTGCAGAAGATTACGCTAGAATAAAAAAGGAAGAGTGAAAAGCTGTTGACACAAAAGATTCCCATCGCAAAACCCAATTTAGGCAAAGAAGAATTAGCCGCAATGAAAGAGGTTTTGGAATCAGGGATTCTAGTTTCTGGACCAAAAACTAGACTGTTTGAAAAACAATACGCAGAATATGTTGGCGTAAAACATGCTGTTGCAGTAACAAACGGGACAGTATCTTTAGATGTGGCACTTAAAGCACTAGATATAGGTCCAGGAGACGAAGTGATAACCTCAGCGTTCTCTTTCATCGCATCAGGAAACTGCATATTATTCCAGAATGCAAAACCTGTTTTCGCGGACATAGACCCAAAAACATTCAACATCGACCCCCAAGAGGTAGCTGAGAAAATAACGTCGAAAACCAAGGCAGTAATACCAGTTCACCTGTTTGGTCAACCTGCAAACATGGGGGCTCTAAAAGAAATTGCTCAAGACAATAAAATTGCAGTAGTAGAAGATGCTGCTCAAGCCCATGGCGCCACATACAAAGAACAGAAGGCAGGGAGCCTTGGAGACATGGGATGCTTTAGTTTCTACGCAACAAAAAACATAACACAGGGTGAAGGAGGAGTAATCACCACCGACAACCAGAAACTGGCAGATAAAGCACGATTACTTAGAAGTCATGGAGAAAGCCAGAAATATCACCATGAAATTTTGGGCTACAATTACCGCATGACCGAGTTCTGTGCAGCCATTGGATTAGCCCAACTTAAGAAACTTGACGGATTTAACGAAAAAAGAATAGAGAACGCCCAGCTTTTGAGTAATGGAATCCGCAAGTTGCAGGGTTTAACGGTACCATACGTAATGAAAGACGTGAAGCACGTTTTCCATCAGTATGTAATAAGAGTGGAAGATAATTGTTCCCTAGACAGAAACGAGCTTGCTGAAAGTCTAACAGAGAATGGTGTTGGCGTTGCCGTTCATTATCCAGTTCCCATTTATCGTCAGCCGATATATCAAGCCTTAGGCTACAAAGAGACTTTGTGCCCTAACACTGAAGAAGCTTGTAAAAAGGTGTTAAGTTTGCCTGTTCATCCGTTGGTTGACAAAAAAGGCATTGAGCAAATATTAGCTGTTCTAGAAAGTTTAGAATTGTAACGGTGCAATGTTTAAAGGAGACAAAAAACGTTGAGCATACAAAGCTTTGACATAGTCATGTGGGCAAAAGATGGCGCTTGGGTGTTACCTACAACTCTTCGTAGACTAGAACAGGTTTTGCCAAACAAGCTGGTGCACCGCAAAATAATGGTTGACGACCGCAGCACAGACGAAACAAGAGAAATCGCCAAGAGTTTTGGCTGGGAAGTTTACACAAACCCTGAATCTGGAATTTCAAGCGGAGCTAATTTCGCGTTAAGCATGGTTGACTGCCCATACTTTATGAGTGTAGAACAGGATTTGTTGCTATCCAAAAACTGGTGGAACCAAGTCTCTCCTTTACTAAATGATGACAAAATCGGGACTGCATCTGGTGTCCGATTCAGTAGCAAACCGCAGGCAGTTCATGACTTGGAAAAATTTGTTTACCGCAAATATTTAGTTGACAAAAATATCGCTTCCTATTTGAGCAACCGTAAGCTAAGCTCTTTAACTCTTGGAAAAACTCTTGACAATACAATGTACAAAACAGACATTGTTCGTGCTGCTGGAGGTTTCCCGTATATGGCATCTGGGAATTGTGGCATCGACACAATTCTAGTTTTCCAGTTACTTAAGCACGGCTACGAGTGGAAAGTTAACCCATTGTGTCAGAGCGTTCATTTACGAAGAGGCTTTCAGCAAATTCTTAATCACCAAAAATGGTATGCAGTAGCATCTCAAGAGATAACAATTAAACTTGAACAGCTAGGGTTTTCAACTAACAAGCTACGATACGGTCCTAAACATTCTCTCAACAGGTTGCTGATGAGCCCTTTCGTTGGAGTTTTTATTTCCGCTAAAATGAGAAATCCTTTGATTTGCATCGTCCACCCTTTGATTAAACTTTATAATTTTATGGGATATGTTTCCTAGCTTAACTCCAAAACATAGTAATATGTGCGATTGAAAAAGTCTGCAAGTTACCTAAACAAGTTTACTGACAAAGAGCAACAACAATTTCTGAAAAACATAGACTACAAGCACAATCAAGATTAACAAGACAATAGTATTTTAGAGATTTTCAACAGTTTCCAGTTGCCGAAATCTTTTAAAGAATTTGTTTGCTGGCGAATCTAACCTTATTTTTTGTTTTGAAGCATCAAATTTGACAAAATTGTAATTTACCAGAAAATTTGTAACAGCCTCAACCGTGAAACTGGTTAAACGCGTTTTTTCAGGCATGTCCTTGAGATAATGCCATTTTCCGTTCTCCAGTAGTTGAAGAATTGTCTCAGTCGGCATGACGGAAATCTCCTTTAGAGACTAGTTACGTAAGCATACATTCATTTAAATGGCTTCTGAAGTTATGTTATAGAAAAAAAATATAGAAAAATGGATGTGAAATACTACAACTAACGTAAAAATGTTAGCACATGCTTATGATGCAGAACTCTCGACTGAATCGTCTGTTTGTTCTTGCTCCGTGTAGTAACTTAGTCCCGCTGTTGCACCCGCAGATACCGCTGCCCACAAAACCATGGCGGTAATGTCGCCCTGAGTAACTATGTAAGACAAAGCTATAGATACACCATGAATTGCCGCTATAATAACGGAGAGTTTTGGCTTAAATTCTAATCCCAAATACCTCACCTCCCGGTTACTGGTTTCTTTCCCACAACTCAAAGCCTGCTTTAACCAAGTTTTTTCTCACTTCCTCAGGTCTCACAATCGGATTTTCTTGATTAGAGCTCATTTCGGCTAATCGGATTAGGTCTTCGAGTTTAACTTCAGGTTTTTCTGTGCCCCAGTTTAGTCTGCAATTTGCCTTTTTGGGGTCAAGTCCCGCCTGCTGTATTATAGGAGAAAAGATTTCTCGCTCGCAGGTTCGTTTTACGAAGCGTTGCAGTGCCATGACTTTCCTTTCTGCGATGTCTAGGGCTGCTCGGGCAGATGCTTCTGTGAATCCAGGAGTTGTAAAAAGCTTTGGCAGGGGAGTTTGTCCGCCCAGATAGACTTGGTTTAGAACATGATCTATGTAGGGTTCGTACCGTGCCCTTGGGTCAACAGAAACAGTTTTTATGTCTGCTTCTGGTTTGTTGTAAACAAATCGTGCACCAGCTTTGGGTTTTGTTTTTATGAGTTTTTGGTATTCTGCAAGTTTTTCGTCGCTTGCCCCGGCGAATATCCACAGTTCGTCTGGTCCTGCATATTTTTCGAAGATTTCAGGCATAATTTTTTCGATTCGGGCTTTCATTTCCAAAAAGCTGAGTCTGGTTTCTCCGTTGAAGCATAGTTCGCTGAGCAATACTTGAAGGACACCAGTTCCATATGCTGAAAAATTTGTTGGGTTCCAACGGAAGTGGACTATTTTTTCTGGTGTAAAGGCCGTTTTTACTTCGCCGTAGATGTAGTTGTAACCTGTTACGGTGCCGTATTGGTTTCGTTTTATTGCAGTTGGGTTATCAAATCCGGTTAGTGGAAGGATTTTGAGGTTTTGCAGATTTTCGGGTTCAGTTTTTAGCCAAAAACTATTGCCTGATGCTACAATTTCTCTGGCTGCGATTTGGAGTAGTTCATCAAGGTTGACGGCTTCGTTGAAGTCGTCCACTATTTGTTTTGTTTGGTCAGCTTTGCCGTATTGCTCGTTAACTGTAGTATAGAACCCTGCACCTACAGCTTGGTCAGCCAAGAAATCAACAAAAGCCTTGCAGCTTGGATCTTGACCATAAGCGGTTAGCATGTCACCGAAACTGACTGTTCGAGTTTCTCCATAGACTTGTCGCCATGCAGGAAGAAGAGTTCCGGTGTTTGGTTGCAGTTTTTCGTATAGGTGTTTGAATTTTTTTACAACTGCGCTCAAGGTTGTTACATCCAACAGTTTTGTGGGTGATTTTTGGTCTTAAGTTAAAATGAGCATCTATGCCGAGTTTTGTTTAGGTGCTAATGGTTTCTTGTGTGAATCATTGAAGAGGTCAATGAAGTCTCTTCCTTTCTGTGTGAGCCTGTAGTATTTTGAGGGAAGAAATTTTGCCTCTTCGATGTGGTCAATTTCTAGAAGCTCTTCTTTGATACAGTATCTAAGGTAACGGTAGATTTTTTTGGTGTCAAAATGCAGGCTACTGTGATAGAGTTGGTACACGTTTTTTGGAGTTTTTTTGAACATGTTAAGAAATTTTAGTGCCTCTAGCAAGTCACAGAATTTTGAGCCTTTTTTTGGTCCACGACGCATACAGCATCACCAACTAAAATGAAAGCTTTTTCGGAGCTATCACTTTTTTTTACATGTTTGGTCTGTTTTGGGCTGCGGTAAAACAGTTATTCGGAAAGAAACGCCTAGGGCGAAAACGTTTCTTCGGGTAGATATATGAAAACAGTATCTAAGTTCATGTTAAAACTGCTGCTTGAGTGAGGCTGTTTGTGTTGTTTTGCCGGGGTCAAAAACCTTGTTTTTCTTGGATAAGAACTATTTTTCAGGGGCGCTGTTTGGTTTGTTGTTTGTGTGCCGTTCTTCACATATCATGCCTGAGCAGTGGTATTTGCTTTCTAGTTCAATTGTTGAATGTTCAATGTGATGTTTTTGGAGTGTTTTTTTGATTGTTTGTTTGGTGGGTTCAGGGCTTTTTAGGGTTTCATTGTCTAGCACTACATGTGCTGTGAAGACATCGGTTTCTCCCTCTAAGGACCAGATGTGGATATCGTGGATTCCAATTACGCCTTTGATTGATTTTAGGTCTTGTTTGACGACTTCGAGATTGATGTGTTTTGGCACACCCTGCAAAAGGATATTGATTGCTTCTGTGAGACTTTTTGTTACGTTGTAGAGGATGAAGACAGTTAAGCCGATTGTTATTATTGGGTCAAGGATGTAAATTTTCCAGAAGTAGATTACTATTGCTCCAGCAAGAATGCCTACCCAACCTAGTACATCTTCTAGGAGATGCCAAGAAAGCACTTTTTCGTTTAGGCTTTCTCCTTTTTTTAGTAAAAAGAATCCTGTGCCATTGAATACGATGCCTATGATGGCGATGCCAACCATTCCAGTTGCGTTTACAGCTTCTGGATTTAATAAACGAGGTATGGCCTGAAAGATGATTATGATAGAACCTCCAATAAGGATAGAAGCGGCAAATATTGCAGAAAACAGGGATAGCCGTTGGTACCCGAATGTTCGGTTTGTATCAGGTGATTTGCGTGCGCCACGTTCGAAAAGCCATGAGGCTAGTAATGCGACACTGTCGCCGAAGTCATGTAATGCGTCAGAAAGAATTGCAAGGCTGTTTGTCCACAATCCGCCAACAAGCTCTAAGATAGTGAAGGCAACATTCAAAAACGCAGCAAAACGAACCCGTTTCTCCCTCTCAGGCATGAATATTACTAGATTAGCTAGTTGATAAAAAGATATCTTGAATAAATAAAAAAGGAAAAGTCAAATTTTAATCCTCAGCTTGAGAGAACTGGCAATTACTGTTATTCAGGTGATAACACAATCTAGCATTAGTTTTGCTGCAATGTTAGGTGTCTAGTTGTTCTTTTATTATTTTTATGCTGTTTAGGGCGGCAAACGTTGATGATTCTAGGCTTGAGGCTGCAGATTCTATCGAGTTAAGGTATAGTAGTCCCTTGTCAAGGCAAGTAGATGGAAGTTTCGGGGTTGGTTTGAAAATTGGGTATGCTGCATTCCAAGTATGATCTACAATAGTTCTCCCGTTCTCGAAAAGCTCGTCTAAAAGATCGTTTCCTATTGGCTCCGTTGAGGTGACACTCACCCACGTTTCATCGCTTTTTGGTGATTTATTAAATGAAAACCGAGTTAGTGGATCTGCTTGTTTGGAAGTGAGGATAATAGAGGGCAATTTATCGGATGCATTAAGATTAAAATACCTCAAATTTACAGTTCCCTTCATTAATCTGATGTAGATTTTCTGGTATTCACGTGCTTGCAACTGTTTTGGCACTCCGTCAATGGCTATATCAGCGACTTCTAATGGTGTTGCAATAATCACGGCATCAAAAACTGAGGCATTCTCTCCAACTAAGATCCTAAAAGAGCCTTTAGAGGTTTTTTCGATGCTTTTCACTTTGCTTTCTAATTCAAGCTTAGAAGGGGATGCTTCAAGAAGCTTTCTTGGCAAACTATCGTTGCCGTCTTTGAGACGGTAAATTGCTTCTCCATAGACGCCCAGTAAAGCTGAGAGCCCAGCGAATCCTCCCAGCTCAGCGTTTTGGGAGTAAATTATCCTTGTGATAGGCGTGATTATTTCATCTATAAATTTGTGGTCAATTCCCATGTTAACCAAAATGTTGTCAAACCGCAGTTTATGCCACTTGTCAAGACCAACATTTTCAAAATGTTCCCAGAACTCTGCAGGTTTTTCTTTTGTGTATAATTTTTTTATTTGTCCATTTGCTTCTCTTAACATGCGAAGTAGCCGTGGCACACTAAGCTTGTATTTGGTGAACAGTTTTAGCAGATTATAAAACATTGGCTGACTTGACTTGAAGATGATTTCTGTTCCATTCCATACTGCAATATCTGTAGTCTCCTTGAGTTTCTTTACTTTGAGACCCAGTTCATCTACAAGGTTGCAGACTGTCTTGTTAGTGGGATTGAAGAACTCTGCACCCAACTCAGTGTTCATTTCTTCTTTAGAGTAAGTAAAGGCTCTTCCACCGACTCTGTTTTCCATCTCATAAACAGTCACCTTTGAGTCTGGAATATATTTGTGAGCAAAATATGCTGCAGAACAACCTCCGATTCCTGCGCCTATAACTGCTAAATTAACCATGCTAATTCAAACACTATTTGTATGGTAGTAGGATTAAGGTTTAGCCCTGTTTCTTAGAAAGAGTAACAGTGATGCAAAGAACACAGTTGACATTATAGGTAACGTTTGTGATGGCAAGTACTCAATTACAAATCCTCCTACAATTGGTGTTATTATTTGGGCTACGCTATTTAGTGAGTTGTTAACGCCTAGGATTGTTGCAGTTTCCTTTTGTGTAACGCTGTTTGTTAGTTTACTTGTTAAAATGGGTCTGCTGACTCCTGTGCCATAGGCAAGAAAGATTAATGGAACGAAAACAAACAGATATTCTGTCGAAAATGCAATAGTTATCATTGAAAGGGCCATGGAAAGTATTCCTGTTATTAGGATGTGTCTTTCACCCAAGGCGCGCAGTACACGGGCAATTAGGAGTGTTTGGATGATTACGCGTAGTATGCCAATCCATGCCATGTAAAAGCTAACTTGGTTAGCGCTGGCGTTAAATTGGCTTTCTGCGAGTAAACTAAAGTTAGAGATAAACAATTGAAATCCGATGTTGTAAATAAAAAACATTAACAAACTGTTTCTTACTTTGTGGTTTTTTATGAAGGATTTAACATCATTAACAGGAAGAACATCATTGAAGCTAAGAGAAAGTTTGCCTGTCTTTTTAGTTACTGTTTCAGGAAGGAAAAAAATCAGGATAATTGAAACCAATGTTATGCCTGCTGCAAAGAACATTGGAATAGAATAATTAATTGTAGATAGAACACCGCCAATAACAGGACCAAATATCAACCCAGCGCCAAATACTCCACTGGAATATCCGTAGACTCGGGTTCGGTGTTTAGGTTCAGTTATGTCGCTGATGTAGGCTTCGCTGACAGTCATGTTACTTCCGAGTAATCCGTCAATTAACCGTGCAATAATTAACAGAATTGCAGTTGTAGCAAATCCAAGGAAGATGAAACCAGCAAATGTGCTTATTTGACTTAAGATGAACAATGGTTTGCGTCCAAAGTGGTCACTTAGTTTGCCTGTTATTGGGCTGGCAAATAATTGACAGACACTGAACACACTTGCAATAAGCCCTATTTGCACTGCAGTTAATCCAAGCTCTAATCCTAAAAAGGGGATTAACGGCAAGACTATGCTGAAACCCAACACTTCTGTGAATATTATCAAGAATATTACGTAGAGTCGCTTGTCAAACACGAAATCGTCTGCTTCAGGTTTTTGGTTATTTTTCAACAAATAGTCCTCTTTCAATGTTAATGGGTTAGCTCGTCAAGATTCCGTTCTACTTGCTTTAAAAGACGTAAAAAGGTTACTTTTTCTTCTTCAGTGAACCCTTTGGTTATGTCTTCTTGGATGTTAAGCCACGAATTTATTACAGGGGGCAACAGATTCTGGCCTTTCTCGGTTAGCGATAATCTAAATTTTCTTGCATCTTCTTCGTCTTGAACTCTTACAAGTAATCCTTCAGATTCCATCTGACCAACAACACTTGAAACTGAAGCGGGTGTAATGTTTAGTTTGTTGACAAGGTCCTTTTGATTAAGATGTTTTTGTTTTGCAAGATGGTAAATGATTAAATCTTGGCTGACGCCCCATTTGTCTTTACCTAACATGTTGTGTGCATAGTAACGGTATCGCATTGCAACAGTGCGTAACAAATAGCTCAAACTGTCTTCCAATCAGATTCCTCTAGTGTTTAGGATCAATCAAAAATAGTTAGTTAGCTAATTAAATATTTCCATCAAGCAATTAACTAACCAAAAACACACTGTTTGAACAGATAAATATACAATAAACCACAAAATAGTATTGATGCTCATGTCCATACTTAAAATTATTTTAAGTCGCAAAAGCATTAGACGTTACGAAAACAAGGAAATTCCAAAAGATGTTTTGGATCAGATAGTTGAAGCAGGTAGACAGTCACCTTCCGCAGCAAACAGACAGCCATACCGCTTCGTTATTGTAACAGATGCCAAAATCAAAAAAGAACTGAAGGGGCTTCTTAGTCAATTCCTCGAAAAAGCCCCTGTTATAATTGTTGGATGTGCTAACCCAAAAGCAGTGTTAACTGGAAAATGGGCAACAATCGACACTACAATTGCCTTAGAAAACATGGTTCTTGCTGCTTGGAGCTTAGGAGTCGGTTCATGCTGGATAGGAAGTTTCAACGAAGAGAAAATCAAACAGGCTCTGAAAATTCCTCAAGACTGGAAAGTCGTAGCCCTAGTCACTTTTGGGTATCCTGCAGAAACACCCAAACCAAGAAAAAAGAAACAAAAAGACGAACTGTTTAGCCTAAACCAGTTTTAACTATGATTCACCCATAGTTCTTGGTTGAAACCATGCATCAGGAGTTTGGTACTTAACCACTGGATGATGCATTCCATCCTTTTTCCTAGTGCTCTGTGCAATCATCGTTTTCACTTCCTCCAAAAGTTCTATATGTTCTTCCACTTGTTGAGCAATTTCCATAATATGGTCATGAAAAACTTCCAAGTTCATGCCATACAGTTGACTGATTTCTTTTGACATAAAAAGAAAAGTTTCAGCCTGAATCTGCAAATACTGCATAGCACCACCTGAACGCTCCAAAGTCAGCAAAATAGATGAAAGCTCATCTGCAGAAAGCGTCTTCTTTTTGTGCACCTGATTAAGAAGTGACTCAGTAAGTTTACACACAGGTCTTAGTTTTCGTTTACACTCACCTGTTTTTGGCTTTGGACCCTCAACCCGACCACTCAATTCGATGAGAACTTTGGCATGCATTTCATTGCCCTCAGAAATCTTGAGCAAGTTGCCCCGAACCTCAGAAAGAACGGTTTTGCTTGCCAATTCAGCAAATAGTTGGCTGTTTTTGCGCTCCAAACTCCCTAAACAATAAAGAAAGTCTGTAAAAGGCTCAGGATTCTTTTTACTATTAAACATAACAAGCATGCCCCAAGCTGAGTTAACAAGAATCCAGATAAATAATTTCTGAAGTTCAAAAAAAGATTTCAAAACTTGGTTCGGGATGAATTGTGACTGCTTGGCATTAGAGTGATTGTTAAAACATCTGTTTTGTGTTCTACTTTTGCTTCCAAGTCTTCATCTAAGAACGGTTTAAGAAGGTCGTGAAACTCCTTAGGTATAGTCAAAGAATACACTGGGTACTTGTATTCTGCCTTACTGTAGTATCGCTTCTTCACTAGCCGTTTTTGTATTTTTACCATAACCAAGAAGTTCACTAAATACAGCTAAAAAGGCTGTTAACCAACAAACAACAACGTTCCATAGAGAGGTAACCGAAAATAAAACAACAAAAACCAAGTATGGCACAATAGTTAATCTGTCTCAAGTGCTGATTTCATCTTTTAACATTGCATCGCACCAATCATGTTAGGTGCAAAAGTTTGCCATGGGACCAAACCCAAACAGTCATTCGTTCAGGACACAACAACCCTGAAGATTTTGACCCAGAAACCCTCAAAACAATAACCCTCAACCAAGAAGAAGGCATTCAAGCAATAACAGCAAAACAATGGAATAAAGAAGCAACAGAAGTTGTAAGTTACCTGTTCAACAAAGAAAAAGGATGGACAACAGAAAAAGCACAAGAATGGTTTAATGAGCATGAAAAACAGGCTAAAGAATCATTCAACTGGACAGGCACAATCAAAAATATTCCACAAACAGGAAACCTGATCCGAGGAAAAGCCCTACACCCAATCAGAACAGTCCACCCCCAAGAGTGGCCACAGATAAGAGAATACCTCAAAGAAGAACTAGAAAAATCCGCTCACACCTTAGCAGGAACACATCTGATTCTTGACCACAAAACACCAATTAACGGCAGGGTACTCGGTGCAGAGTATGAAGATGGAGCAATTGAATATGTAGCTCAACTTGACGACCCTGATATAACAAAACAGATCGAGGATGGCACAATACAACACTGCAGCGTAGAATTCGAGTGGAAAACCCTAGAAAAACTCAACGGACACGCACCAAGAGGAATCAAATTCACAGGACTTTCACTCCTGAAAGATTACCAGCCTGGAGACCCCCAAACAACCGTGGAACTCTGGGAAGCAATAATCAACAAGTTCAAAGAGAATGAAACAAAAGCGAACGAACAGGTTTCGCTTCAACAGCAATTTATATTTTATCCAATAATTGAGTCCGCAGTATTCATGGAAGAGCATTTCTCCACAGTTTGGATTGACCAAACCAACGGAATACAAGCAATCTACGGGCTACTGCGCGATAAACCAGAGAATCCCCAGCCTATGGCACTGCTTTTCATGAAGGACAAAGGCTGGACATTAGAAAAAGTGAAGGAGTGGGTTAGTACCCATCCACAGTATGTGCAAAAACAAACACAAACACCTCCAGTTAAATCGCCTCAACCAGAAACAGAGCCTGAAGTGCCAAAACCGTTGGAAGAGGCAATTATCACACCTTCTGAGCCCCAGAACTCTGACTTGATACTTAGAAAGGATGTTCTAAACATGTTGCCCGAAGACTGGATAGTCAGAGCCTGGAGCATTGGACCGCAACTGCTTGTGCGACAATTACGGCACAGGCTAACTTCACAGTCAACAAAAGTGACCGGGAGTAAGCAAGGATGAACTTGACGAAACCGCAAAAAAACTGGAGGAAGTTAACGTGACTGACCTATGGCCTGACGCAGAAGTTGGAGAAATGATAAGCGACGGGACAGCACTAAGTTTTGAGGCTGCCTCAACCATAACAAAAGGCGACCTTGTGTACCTGAGCGCAGACATGACAGTCAACAAATGCACTGCAACAACCCAGCATGCACTTGGAGTAGCCTTAACCACTGTAGTAAGTGGAGAATTTTGCTCAGTGTGCACCCGTGGAGTAGTGAAAGTAACAGCAGGAGACACAATAGCTCGAGGCGAAGCTGTGCAAACAGACGCAGACGCCCAAGCCATATCATTAGCTGACGGCTCAGCAACATACGACCAAACTGAAGTCCCCGATAGAATCGCAAGAGCAGTAGGAGTAGCCCTACAGAGCTTTGGAAGCGGCGACACTGGACTGATCCACGTTACAAAAGCCTAACAGAGGAATATACTATGCCAAAACTTTTTGAAGCCATAACAAAAGACCCCGAATACAAGCCAATCCTTCCTGAACTCTTGGAGCGAGCTAAATCGAATCTGATGGTCAATGCAGTAATGCGAGAAGCCATCCTCAGCGACACTGCCAATGCTCTTGGAAAGATGCATGATGTGGTCGTGGACGCAGCGCAACCTGCACTGATTGGAAGAGAAATCATCTGGGTTTTACCCACTACTGAAACTCTTGTTAGATTTCCTAAAGCAAAACTAGGAAAAGCTCACAGAACAGCTGAACTCTCACAGGTGTGGATTACCCAAGAAAAATATGACACTGTAGACGTCAAGGCGGACATGGAAATCAAAGCAGGAGCAGAATACTCCAAAAAATTCTTCGAAGACGCATCATGGGGCGTAATGGAACGCCAAACAGCTGAAGTAGGAAGAGCAATCGCAGAACTAGAAACCGAAAAAATCCTAGAAGCATACGACAACATAGCAACAAGCGACCTAGCAGGAGGAAACGAATACAATGGCTCCGGAACCCTAGACTGGGCAGGGCTTGTTGGATTTTGGAACAGAATAAAAGCCGAAAACTTCAACGCCAAAGCACTAGTGATAAACCCTGCGCAGCTCGCTGACCTATGGCAGCAAGACCAGTTTATTCACAGTTTCTATTTTGGAGGCATGGCTGACATTCGCCGAGGAATCTTGGGCGAAACATATCTTGGAATGAAGATTGTTGTCAGCACCAAAGTAGCTGATGGAACAGTCTACTGCATAGACACAGACGTAGCCGCTGTAATGCTTCTGCGAAGAGACATCATAACAGAGCCCTTCGAGAACCCCAAACAAGACAGATACGGCATCGCAGCATCGGAACGTGTTGGTCTTGGAGTACTACGAAGTAAGGCTGTGGCACGGGGAACAGGCTGGTAAAACAGTTTGTTAGCCGTTGACTCAACTTCCCCATTTTTTGGTGAAAAAACATGAGTGAAACTAACTGGGGCAACTACACTGAAGCTTACAAAGCAATCCATGACGCAATCCACGGAATCAAGACACCACACACCGTCACAATAACCCGTGATGATGCAGGTTACATCACACAGCTCCAAGTTACCAGTGACACAACCACAAAAACGGTCACAATAACCCGAGACCCAGCTAAGTTCATTGAACAAATTTCAGAAAATATATCATAAAAAAGGAGAATGGAGGAAACAAAAGAGATGGTTGCAACAGTAAATGTGCAGCAAACAGTTGGCGGCTCAGACGGCAGCCCAGCAAGCTACAATAATGTCACAGCAAGTACGCGATTGCAGACAAAAGACCAGTTTGCTCCTGCAGACACGTCTTACCCGATTTCTATACCGAGCAGTGACTTCAATTATAGCTACTGGATTCATGTCTGTTTGGACCTTAGTGGAACTTTTACGCAGATTAACAATGTGCGTTTTTGTTCTGATGGGGCAATTGGATGGAATTTTGGAACAGGAGGCGAACTTCGACGTGGAAACAGGGACTCTGGCGACCACGGATGTGCGATGCCCTCGGAGTATGAGGTGGCAACGGGAACAGAAGCAGACACGGGAGACAGCATAGAAGACGCCACAAATGGACACAGTTACTATAACAGTCAAACAACTCCAACCGCGGACGTAGCCAGTGACACTGAAGGTTCACCTGCGATAATTGACTCTACTGACCATACCAGTGCAGAGAAAACCAAAGCAGTGGTTTTGCAGTGTAAAGTAGCAAATGACGCTGTGCAAGGGGAACAAGCAGACGAGACGCTAAGCTTCAAGTACGACGAGATTTAAGGAGACCAAAAGATGATCGGCTATCGTCCCCTAGTTTATTTTTGGATAGCCGAATACACTGATGGCTCTGCTTTGCCCCAGTTTGACCCAGAAACAGGTAAAGAAAACATGTTCCTAGAAGTTAACCAGCAGAAGCTAGAGCGTTTTGGTTGGTATCCGTTTTCGATGGAGCTATTTCAGAAGATACTAAAAACAGAGAAAATTCTTGTTGTTCCAACCAAAAATCCGTCATACACCATAAGTTTAGAGCAAGGAGACAAGCTTGTGGCGTACAGAACGAACACAATCAAGTTGCGGATACACAAAGGCGGAGCTGCCCACAAACCGATAGTCTACGTTTTGGGTGTTGAAGGCAAACAGGTCATGCACATAGACGAAGGAGGAAACTTGATTGACGACTCCAGTTAAACTTCCAAAAAAAGTCTTAAACCTGTTTCCAAGATGGGAGTACCGCTGCCCAGACTGCTACACTTACGTTGAATCTAAGGTCTCGTTTTGCCCTAATTGCGAAACCCCTTTTGAAAAAGAAGGGTGGCGTGTTCCGCCGAGGTTTCTCAAAAGCCACGAGGACATGAGTGAGTATGCTCATAAGGTTTTGGTGCCTAAATTATCTGCAAAGCAACGAGAACTGTTGTTTGAGTATTTTACAGAATTTCTTAATGACGGCTTTGAAAGCGGAGGCTTTAGTGCATGGACTACTACGTCAGGAAACGTGGCAGTTGCCGAAAGCCCAACTCATCATGGAAGCTATGTAATGGAATGCACGCCCTCTGCGTGGTCG
Source organism: Candidatus Bathyarchaeum sp. (assembly GCA_026014495.1). GTDB lineage: Archaea > Thermoproteota > Bathyarchaeia > Bathyarchaeales > Bathyarchaeaceae > Bathyarchaeum. The sequence goes on along the minus strand of JAOZIF010000171.1, from coordinate 41,645 downwards.
AATGCGTATGCTCAAAAACGAAATTTCACAACTGGATTAACAGCAGGTTATGCGAGAGCGTATTTTAGATGGCCTACAATTCCGACGGGTTCAGGTAGCTGGATAATGGTGTGCCGAGATTGGACACCCTACACGAGTATTTGTGAAATCGAAGTGTTTGGCACAACATTGCGCCTTGAAGACCAACTGAATTCAGCAAACTATGATTACACACATAGTTTCCAAGTTGACACATGGTATTGTATAGAAGTGAAAGCTGTTGTAAATGACGCTTCTAATGGCGAATTTAGAGTCTGGCTTGATGGCTCTGAGGTCATCACACAAACAGGGTTGGACACATCAGGTGCAGCAGAGTTTGACAGCATCGACATAGGTCAACGTGCACAACAAGGAACAGCAATAACAACATACGTTGACTGCGTAGTTGTCGCAGATACATACATTGGACCAGAAACCACTGAGCAGACTTATACAAAAACGTGGACAACTGATGCGCTCTTCAAAAAATTGGGAATAACACAAAGCTTCAACTTGGACATAGAATTACAAAAACAGGATGTTCCAAAAACGTTTGCTCTGGACTCCATGCTTCAAAAAGGTGTAGCTCTTCAAAAACAGATTGATGCACTCTTCAAGAAACCAGACATACTGAAAAATTTCACAGTGGACACTTGCTTTGGCACTTTAACCAACAAAACAGTAGCAATGCAGCTAGATGCACTTTTCAAGAAGCTTAATTTGGCAACGGATTTTGGTTTAGACGCTTACTTTGGAGCAGTTGAGGCAGAAACTTACACAAAAACTGTTGGCTTAGATGCTGTGTTCGCGTACAAGGTTAGGCTACCAGAACTGTGGCTTGACGAAAACGGAAAAATCGTTTTGAACATTTCGAAACCTTACGTGTGGGTGGGAACTTGACAACAAAAATTGGATACGCAACAGGAACCTGTTCGCGGTGCGGAAAAACCATGCACCAAAAGCGGCCAGCTGACACTGCAGTGTGTAGTTGTTATCGTGTTTGCCCTTTGTGTGGCGCCGAGATGACCCCGTTTTATGCTGATTTAAACGCCAAAACGTATGGAAGTCAACAGAGTGCAGCTTTGAAGGGGCAAGCTGTGGAGTCGTCAGAGTGGAGTGTAGAAACAGTTTATGTGTGCAATAATCATTCTCCGCCGTATTATTCTAGCCAGAAGCCTGTGGAGGTGAAGATGTCATGAGTCGTCGCCGAGAGGAACAGGACATGATGGATAAGGTTATTTTGTCTGCCCTTAAGGGGGGTGATATGCGTTGGACAGTTTTGGAGAAGAATGTTTTGACTACCTGTCATTCTTTGGCTACTCGGACACGGTTTGATAATCGGCTGAGGTATTTACTGCAAAAAGAGTACATTGAACGGGTTAGCAGAGGAGTGTACACAATTACAGAGAAAGGAACAAAATACATGGAAGTAATATAACAAAGGTTACAGGTATTTTTTGAAGATTTGATGATACTGTTCAACAGCATCTTTGGGGTCGTCAGAATAGATGACCGCCCGTCCTAAACTAACCAAGGGGTTAGTAACATAGCGTATCTTGTTAGCGCTTCCACCTTGAGGTCCTATGCCCTGCAACAAAAATATCACTTTGTCTCCTACACTCTCCTGGATGTTTTTGATGTACTTGTCTTCAACAAAGCAGGTTAAACCTACCACACAGCCGTCTGCTTGTGTTTCTTTCACGGTTTTAGCGGTGTGCAAATAGTAAGGTCGCCCGTTGACTGTTGCATCCAGCATCATCTTTTCAGCTTCAGGATTAGACATTAACGTAAGAACTATTACGCCCAAGTTGTTTTCGTGAGCTTTCTCCACAGTCTTTTGCGTGTTACCAGCAAACGGAGAAAAAGTGAACGCATCAAACCCCATTTCGCGTATCCAAAACATTGCAGAACCATTTGTAGAACCTATGTCACTAAGCTTATGGTCAAGAATTGCTAGCATACCTTCGTCGTGGGTCTTTTTTGCTATCTTCTTTAGTATCTCTGTGTGTCCAAGGAAATATTGGGTATTAGGTTTTATGGAACAGCAGTAATCGCTGACCTGCTCGATGATGTCCAAAGAAAAGTCTAGCAGCGCTTGCGCATCTTCTTTGGATGTGTATTTGTCTGGGACTACGTTGCTGCTTCTTTGTTTTGGCAGTGCTGGATCAAGGTTGATGTTAATGAAACTACCTTTTTCATTGGTTGCCTTCAAGTACTTCTCGTAGAACATTGTGTACCCTTGATTGTATTTTGTTACGTATTGACTATTAAATTGGATGGCAAATTTTGGTTTTGGCAACAAAAACAGTTAGACTAACAACAAAAAATAAGGGCAATACAAGCCATAAAGGAAATTCTGGGATTGTGTCAGGTATTTCAAGCGCAGGGATTTGAACAGGTTCCATCAGTGGATAGTAGTCAGTGTTGTTTTCGGCTATGATGTGGGCTGTATCTCCGATTCCATCATTGTTACTGTCTGTGCCGTTGTAGTTGTTCCAGTAGTTACCTTTGGAGTTAACATCCCAAACGTTTACGCCGACATTCTGGGAAAAATTAGCGGTGTTATTGATGAAGTTGTTTTCGTAAATTATGTTTTGAGAAGCTGACAGGAAGCGGTCGCGAATACCACCGTAGGTGTTGTTTGCTATCAAGTTGCGGTATACTGTGTTGTTGTATGCATACTCAAGCTGAATTCCCGCTTGATTTCCAATAATGTAATTGTCCATCACCAAGTTGTCGTGAATGTTAAGTAATATTCCAGTGCCACTCGGATTATAGGCGATTAAGTCTCCATTTGCAGTAACGTTGTTTCCTATAATCCTGTTGAAGGCTGAACCGTCAGATGTTATGCTTATTCCAACGGCAGTATTCTGTGTCACAACATTTGCTGAAATCAAGTTATTACAGTTGGGGCTGCCGCCATCCAAGCAGATGCCCACCCAACCATTTGATGCAACGTAGTTTTCGGTTATTGTGTTATTATCTGCTCCAATTGTTCCTATGCCTTGACCATCGTTGCCTATGACGTAGTTTCTGGTTACCGTGTTGTTGTGCGATATTTCTAAGATTATTCCAGCCATGTTTCCTGTTACGATGTTTTCGTAAACATTATTGAACATAGAATTGTAGCACCATATACCGTAGTAGGTGCTTGTTATCATGTTTCCGTACACATTACAGTTTTTGACTTCAAGCAGATGAATTCCACGGTGCCACCTCATCGTTGAAGGGCGTTTGAACGTAAAGCCTGTCACGTTAACGTTGTCATGTTGAATAACAAGAGCAGTGTTTCCATTTCCAACCACAATTGTTGAGTTCATGTCTTCGCCTACTAGCTGTATAGATTTGTTGCTGATTACCAGACTTTCGTTATAGATGCCTTTTCTAACAAACACAGTGTCTCTAGGAGTTGCACTGTTAATAGCGTGCTGAATCGTGGCGTAATCGTCTGGAACAACAAGAGTGTTCGGTTCCGTTTCAACTTTAACTGCTGGAGCAACAAGTACTAAAACAAAAGAAAAAACAAGAAACAAGCCAACTGTTGCTACAGTTTTCCTTAAGTTATAATGCATAACAAGAAAATGTGTCCAAAATAGGTCTAAAAGGATTTTTGTAAAACTTTCTTGACCAACTTAAGATACAAGTCAGTCAAAGTTTCTTGACAAAAATAATTACAGTCGCATCCACGAAGTCATGTTTCCACGTTTCGGTTTCCTTGATTTTGAGAGGCTGTTTTCGAGCAATTAATCTACAAACCATCAAATAAAAACTCTGATTTAAACGCTTTATTTTACAAATAATCCTTTTTAAACAGTTATTTTTGTGAACTAACATTAAATCTGCCTTATTTCCTCTATTATGTTTGGTGACTTGCGATTTGGCATCCGTTTCAGCCGACGACGTCCGTGACGTAATCAACATAACCTCAGAAGAGGTCTCAGACGATAAAATATCCAAAATGATCAAACGAGCCCAAGTCACGCTGGAGCTGGAAACAAACAAACAGGTAGACAGTAGCGACTGCAGTGAGGCAGAAAAAGAGGCCATAACCATCCTTTCTGCAGTATATGCAATCTGCTACCTGACAGGCGGCTCAGCCGTGGGACTGAGCTTTTCGGTGGGCGACCAAGACGTCAATGTTTTGGATAGTGCTCCACCATTGATGGTTCTGCAGTCTGAACTGGAACGAATCCTGAACAAGCTGCGGGGGTCAACCCTGAGGAGAATATAGAAGATGGAAACAGTTCCGCAAGCATATTTCGATTTTATTATGGATTATGCTCCATACTTTTATGTCATCCCCGGAACAGGAGTTGACACACAGTGGGGGCAAGGTCCAGCTCCAGCAGCTCATGCTATCGACTTTTTAGCTGAAACGTATGAGAGTTCCCAGTTTGAGGAACAAATAACGGATATTTTCGATAAAATCGTTGAGCTTGCGGATTATCTGGTTTCAATCCAGTGTACAGATGATGGGAAACTGGCGTATGGGGGTTTTCAGAGCAAAGATGGCAGTGAGCAGTATTACAGCATTGATGCAATGCGAGCAATTCCTGCGCTCCTGAAAGCCTACGATATAACAGGCACCAGTTCCTACCTTGACTGTGCTACTTTGGCTGGGGAAACTTTTCTGTACAGTACGCAGCATCAGCCCAGCAACTTGGGGGTGCATGACCAGTATTATGGTGGGTTTGCTCAGGCAGTCACTATTGCAGATGAGTGGTTTGGTGAGATGCACATCATCGACCTTTATGGCTTGATTGGGTTGCAGATGCTCTATAGTAAAACAGGCGAAACAGTGTATCAATCCATGATTGATGATGCCACAGCATTTTATAGAAGCGGGTTTGAGGCTCTGTATAGCCGTTATTCTCCACTTCCAACCGGAGACGGTGAATGGCACAGAATTGCAGAATCAGACGTAGTCTATGATGATGACTTTGGCTACGCATTAAATGGGCTTTTTAGTTATGAAGGCTGGAGTTGCACGGTTAAGCAGGTTTACGATTACATCAACGCTATTGGCTCAAGTGCAGATTATCCTGCATATAATCCTGCGGTTTGCTGGTCAGGGTACGTTGACGTGGTTGCCAGAAAGGTGGATAGCAACTACTATGATGCTGTAACCTCGGGAATATTGTGGCAGCTTAGAAGTGGGCACGACAAGTCATCCCTAGAGTTTAGCTTCAATGTCATAAGCAACCACAGCAGCGAGTTCATGTTTTGGGGAACCAAATTTGACGATTACAGTGCTGTGGAAAACAAGCAGTCTGTTGTAACTGTTTCGTGGCTGGGATTGCTGTTTTTGAATTACCAGGCTCCACTAACCCCATTCACCAGAATTTTGCGGTCGCATGGTGTAGATGTTACAGTTTATCCAGTGGTAGAAAACAAGCAAACATTCAGTTATGGGGAAGGCACAACAATCAAAGCGTTAGTCTGCCCAGCCAAAAGCGACGAGACCGTAATGGAGCCGGGTTACGTTGTAAACGACTACGTTACGGTTCACACTTTTGCTCCTATACTGCACCACAGCAAACTACGATACAACGGCACCGACTATGAAGTGGGCCCGGTTGAGTGTTACAGTTTTCGGGGGCAAGTTTTGTTTCGCAGATCAGTTTGCAGGAGGCTTATAGCATAATGGCGCAGATTGAGGAGCCGACAGTGACTCTTGCGCGGCTGTTGGAGAATAACATTCAGGTTGTGAAGGATGATGGCTCTTTGGCGGACATCTGTGTCACAACAGAGTACTATAACAGGGAGTTGCTCAAAGATGTTGACGGACAGGTAACGGTTGGACTAGACCATAGTGATGACCAAAAACTTGGCTTTTCTGCGACTTTGCGACGAAGAGTCGGGTATGCTCGGATCAAAATTTGGGTTGTTGAGAGGACAGGTTTTGCTGGAAGGCAAATCAGAAACAAGCTCAGAGAGGAAGTTAACAGGGTTGTTCGGGAAAAGAGAACAAAACCCAACCAAACAGTCTACAATTACGTCAATATTGGAGCAGAAACGGCAGGTCACGGAGCATACTATACAGGGTCGTCTTCTGAATTAGCTCCGAGCTCTGTAGAGTGGACAGAGTTTTCATCAGCAGATTACAAGAAGCTGTGGCAAAGCGACGAGAACAGCTTCAGTTACGAACAGGCTGAAAATGGAGAATATTCGCTTTTGTTGTTTTGTATCAAAATCGAATCCAACAAGGAATTTGTCAAGAAGGCTGTGCTCAAGTTTGAAGGCTATGGAACTGCGCCTGCAGGAAACGGAGTTACAGTGAAAGTTTGGAACTCTGAAGGGTCTGAGTGGCAGAACACGCAAACTGGAACAGGAGACGCAGACGAGGATGTCACGATAAGTTTGGAGTCTTCCGTCGCAGACTACATAGATTCTGAAGGTTACATGTATCTGCTTGCCAGAACAACCAACCCAAGCGACGGTGTTTCTCCAGCGGCTATCCACTGTGACTATGCAGACTGTATTGTAACTGTTGAGGGAATCTGCTACGTGGACATGGTCTCTTACAGGGACACCGATGATGTGCGCTTTAAGCCCTACATTTGGCGCACAGAATTCACAGTCAAAACTTGGCTGTTTGAAGAGGTAACAATCACATAAAAGGAGACAAAAAAGTGACTACACCAGTATATGGAGCCCATGAGGCAAAAGCATACTACGTTGTAGAATCAAGCTACGGCGTAACCCCATCAACCCCGTCCATGACAGGACTAGCAACTACAGAAAATGTGGAGCCAACCCTGAATCCTGGACTAATCAAAGTTAGAGGCACAGGCTCACGGGACCTGCAAACAATAAAAACGGGATTACGTCAGGTAGGACTCAAAATCGAATACAACCTGCCTAGTGCATCGCCCATAGACTTTCTACTAAACGTGCAGACCCTAGAATCACTAAGCATAGAGGTTGTCTACGAGAAAACATCAGAAACAATTGATTTGCTCTATACGGGCTGCAGATTCAACACATTAACTGTCGAATGTTCAGTAGAAGACATACTCAAAGCAACCGCAGAGCTAATTGGACAGGACGTGACGATTGGAACAGACAAAATCAGCGGCGCAACATACGCAGACCATTCTGGAGCCGTGCCCTACTACGAGAGTTACATCAAAAAAGACACAACCACAATAGACCATGTAACAGATTTTCGGTTCACCATAGAAAACAACCTTAAACGCGTACCCGTTATCAGAACAACAGACGGTCACCTGCTCAAGTACCTGCCAGAACGTCACAGAAACTGCACAGGAGAACTAACTTTTGATTTTGAAACCAAAAATGAATTTGACGACATCATAAACGACAGCGACTTCAGCTTAGAGTTTGGGCTAGGTGGAACAAGCAAGGCAGTTTTTAGTGATTGCAAATGGGAGAGCATTTCGCCGCCGACTCGAATCGAGGACTTGGTTTCTGTAAAAGCGCCTTTTGTTGCAAAGAGCGTGGCAATCAACTAAAAATGGAGTTATTGACATTGAGAACACAAACTATCGAAATTGACAGCCGATTCGGCGAAGACTATGTTGGCAGTTACGTTTTTGGGGAGATTTCTTGGGCAAAACGTAACCGCATCATCCAAAAGCACACACGGTATCATCCTGTGTCTGGTCAGGTTGTAAAAAGCGACTATGTTGCAATTCAGGCAGAGACAATCTGGGCTAGCCTTAAAGAGCAGCCACAAAGTGAGCCAATAAGTCTTGAAAGGCTGCTTAGTGAAGATGTTGGAATTCCCATTGAGCTTGGTGAGTTGTTCAGCCAAACGGCTAACATGCTCTGCAGCGTAACTGTAGAGGAGACACGTTTTTTATCAGGGCAATCAGACGAGCAAAGCCCCACAGTGCAGTCACAAGGTTTCGTCTCTGCAAGGAATTCGGGTTCACACCAACCCAGCTCGATAGGCAGCCAGCCAAAACGGTGCAGGAGTTCATAGTAATTCTTAACGAACTAGACCGCCAAGCAGAGGAAGAAAAACAGAAAATGGAGAAACAAACCAGATGTCGATCCAGATAAGCCTTGACATAAACGGCGTTGAAGAATTCAAGACTGCAATGAACAAATTTGATTCGGGCATGCAGCGCCAAGTCCATGAACAGTTAACAAAGTGGGCTACGGACGTTAAAGAATCGGCTAAACAACGGGTTCCCGTAAAAACTGGGCAACTACAAAGCTCAATTTACTCTAAAATAAGTGAATGGATTGCAGAGGTTGGCGCACAAACAACTTATGCAATGGCTGTTGAGTTTGGAACGCGTTACATGAGGGCTCGTCCGTTTTTGTATCCTGCAGTTAGGGAGGCTTTGCCTCGGCTGGAGGCGATAATCTGTGAATCCTTAGAGTCTGCAAAAAGGGAGGCTGGTTTGTGAGTTTTAGTGAAATCGCGGTTACGGTGCGGGCGGTTAATCGTGCAAGTAACGAGTTTTCGAGGATTCAAACTGATGCAGAAGCGTTGACTGCGCGGATTAAGAGTTTGGGTTCTGCTGTTGCGGGTTTGGGTGCTGCTGGTGTTGCTGTTGGGTATGTTGCGGAGCAGTTTGGTTTGCTTGATAGTGAGCAGGCACGGGTTTTCAATAGTGCAATGGCGGTTGTGACGGTTATGGGAACGTTTATGCGGACCAGTGTGGGCGTGGCTGTTGCTCAGAAGGTGTATGCTGCGGCTTGTTGGGTTGCGTCTTCGGCTCAGAATGCGTTGAATATTAGTTATGCTACGTTTTTGGCTTTGACTGGTGTGGGCGTGGCGGTGATTCTTGCTGCGGGCGTTGCTATGGCGCAGTTTGCTTCGCAGATGGATTCGGCGACTGCTTCGGTTCAGAGCTATAATGCTGCGTGTTCTGAGACTTCCACGTATACTCGTAATGTGCGCAGGGCTGGTGAGGAGGAGTCTTTGTTGATGAGGGGTGTTGAGTGAGTGTTGGTTTGCCTGTTGTTGCTTTGGTTTTTGGTTCGGTTACTCCGCCTCAGGGTGATGTGCTTGAGTTGAGTGTTCATTTGGGTTGTACGAATGAGGTTTCGAGTTTTTCGTGTCGCTTGCAGAATTTTGACAAGAAGTACACTCAGACGTATCCCATCAATGTTGGAGATGAGGGAAGTTTGAGTGTTGGAAGAGGCGTGAACTGTCCGTTGATTGCTACGATACGGGTTGAGGAGGTTACGTATGAGTCTTCTGCTTCCGAGAATTACATGTGGGTTAAGGGGCGTTGTTGGGGTGAGAAGCTTTTCCGGCAGGTTGTTACAAAAACGTATGAGAACCAAAAAGGCGAAGATGTTGTCAAAGATTTGGTTGATTATTATGCTGGTTTAAGTCATGTTCGTGACTCAACAGAGCTTATAGAGGACACGGATACGACGTATACGCTGCTGGAGTATGAGGATGCGCCTGTTTTTGATATTTTGCAGGACATAGCGTCTTCGGCTGATGACAGCGGAGTTATTGGGTATGATTTTAGGGTTGAGCCTGATGCAAAGTTTGCGTTTTTTGCTAAAAACAGCAAAACGAGTTCAGTTAGCTTGTCTGACGTGATAGAGTCAAGCGAGTATACAACAGATATTCAAAGAATACGAAACAGGATCATGACGTATGGCGCTGAGGAGCAACCGTATCCGCTGGATTTTGATGGGCAGCAGTGGAGTGACACGCTTACAGAGGATGTTAGTCAAGTAGAGTATTGGCTTGAGCATAGTCTGGGTAAGTGGGAACCCATAACGGGAAACACAACCATGAGCATAGAAACGTCTAATGTTCTTCAGGGCTCAAATTGTGTTAAAGCACACTGCACGTCGTACATGTATTATGTTTCTTTTTGGTGGGTGTTCCCTGCCAACTACGTGAACGCGAACAGTTACTCATCTCTAGTTTTTGCCATCAAAGCAGACAGCAACCATTCATTGAATCATACAATTGAGCTTCATGACGGCACAGGCGACGACAATGTAGCGTGGAGAGGCTTCACGATTTCTGAAACCGACGAGTGGCAGCTAATCAAGCTGGATATTGGCAACAATCATGTTGATGAGTGGACGGAAAGCAGCTTCAATACCAGCGATTTTAGGTGGGATTTGATACGTGGCGTGAGGTTTGTTGTTAACCAGAAGTCTGGAGTATATGGCGATGTCTGGGTTGACAGGTTCTATTTTGGTAATGGTCGCTGGAGTGCAAGGCGTCCCCTAGAGGCACAGGAGCCAACAAGCAGCCAAACAGCGTATGGTGTACGCGAGTTAGCTGAGGTGGATGAGGAGCTTCACAGCAACAACGAGTGTGACCTTCGGGCTAAGGCGTTGCTTGCACAGCTGGATAGCCCTGCTGAGTCCATAACAGTGCGGAGTACAGTGTTGGACTATGGCACAGATGTGCTGTTGCCTGCAGACAAGATTCATGTTACGCTTCCAAACGAAAACATAGACGCAGACTACCGCATCGTAAGCGTAGAATACAGGGTTAACGCGTCAAATCAGACTCTTGAGGTTGTTTTGGAACTAGGAAAACAAGCGCCACTACTAGCAGATTACCTGTATACTCTACGAAGCACAAGCAGCGCTTTATCACGATACAAAAAAGGAAAATAAAAAAATGAAAAAAGAAAACCAAATCGAAGAACTAAGTTTTGGAGACCTTGTCAGAGTATACTGGCTAGACGCAAGCGAAGCAATGGGCAGAACAGGAGAAGGCGGAGAACCCCACTTTGACACTCCAGTAGCCAGCATCGGGCACTACGTTGGAGTCAAAGGAAAACGCACAAAACACCTGATTTTGCTAAAAGACATTTTCCAAATCACAGAAAAAACCTACGACCTAGTCTACAACTGCATCCCATTAGGCATGATAGAAAAAGTCAACGTCAGACGACACCACGACCTCGAAGAAAACTACCACGAAATAATCAAGAAAAACCTCATGAAAATCAAAACCAAAAGCGGACACTTCGTCAAAGTCAAATGCAGGTGGCAAAAGTGAAAGAGCGAATCTCAAAACTCTTCACAAAAAAGGTTCTGCTAAAATCGGGACAACAAACAAAACGCGTCGAAATCCCACCCAGCCAAACAATAATTTATGGCGTGATAGCAGCCACTGCAATATTAGCCCTGTTAACTGCACTAGAGATTGCACACATGATGTTTCTGGGTAAATTCAATGCAGAAATCTTTGCCACCATAACACTGGTTGTAGGAACACTTCTGGGAACATTCTTTGGACAAAGGGCGTGAACATATTTGAATACTAATAGCAGAACATTGTTGAAAACTAGGTTTTTTCAGAAAATCAGACGCACAGCAAAAAAATTCAACCTAAACACACAGGAACTACGCACAGACCTGATTTTAGACCTCAAAGTTCTAGCAGAAATGGCATACGACCAAGCAACCAAAACCAAAGAAAGGGGCAAACCAACCAAACAACAACAAAAATGGGCACAACTAGCAGCCTACATCAGCCGAAGCATCAACATCATCGCCAAAGAATACGACACAGGCAAAATCAAAGAAAAACTCGACGAACTAAGGAAGATAGTCGATGAACAACTTGGAGAAACAAACCCAAAAGCTTGAACAACAAATCAGGCAAAAACTTCAAAAAACAAGTAAAGTCCAAGACAACCCCATAGACTTTTTTGAACAAACACTCAAATTCACGCCAACACAATACCAAAAACAGTTAACCCGCAACTTCATGGAAAAACAGTTTGTTGCAGCCCGATGGTGCCGACAAAGCGGAAAAAGCCACACAATCGCTGCACTTCTTCTGTATTACGCATTAACCAAACACGACACATCCATCGGAGTTGTGGGTCCAAGCTACCGCCAAGCCAAGCTGATTATACGCAAAATATCCGCTTTTCTCAAACATTTACCTGAAGGCTGGGTTGTAAAGTCAAGAAAAACTGTCATTTACTTCTCTAACGGCAGCATCATAGAATGTTACCCAAACAATCCCGACACTATTCGCGGACCTACCTTGCATCTGGTCTACTGGGATGAAATGAATTTTACAGCTAATGACGAAGAAATGTATGACGCTATACTGTTTACGTTGGGCACTACAAATGGAAAGTTTGTCTGCTCCAGTACACCATGGAGCACAGACCATGTTTTTTACAGAATCTTCAACCACGAAGACTTTAGCGACTTTGCTAAATCACACATCACCTGGAAAGACGCCGTGGAACCACATGGACCACTCAAAGAGCAGATTCTACAAAAAATACGAAGACAACTAACAGGCGACCCATGGCGATGGCACAGAGAAATGGAGGCACAATGGGCAGAAGACGAAAGCCGCTACTTCCCACAAGAACTCATCACCAAATGCGTAAACGGTAACCTGACATACGCAAGCTTCATCAACAGATTAAACGGCAGATTCTGTGTCGGCGTAGATTTGGGAAAAAAACGTGACCACAGCGCAGTTGCAGTAGTTCAGCTTCTAGCAGACGGCCAGGTTCGTCTTGTTCACATGCACAGATTCAAGCTAGGTACACCATACGCTAGCGTAATCGGCTACATCAAAGCCCTAACCGACCGTTACCAAACAGTAGAATCAGTCTACGTTGACCAAACAGGAATCGGCGAATACATCACAGAAGACATGACAACAATAGTCGCCAACACCAAAGGCGTCGTTTTGACAACCAAACGAAAAGAGGAGATACTAAGCCACTTACGTGAACAAATGCAAACAAACAAACTATCCATGCCCTATGACAGCCAGCTAATCGCCGAGATACACTGCGAAAAATATGAACTCACCAAAGACGGACACACAAAATTCAGTCACCCAGAAGGAACACACGACGACAGACTCTGGGCACTAGCCCTAGCCTGCATATCAACAAGAAAAACCCAAGCCCCATCAAGACTAATCAGAGCGTGGTAAAATGGGAATGCGTGAAATTTTCAAAATAACAAGATTCCAAAAAAAGTACGACAAAAAAACAGGCACATACAAAGTCAACATATCATACAAAACAAGAACAGATGTCACAGACCGCACAATCAAAGTCGCCGAAGCATTTGGCATCGGAGTAGACAACTACCAAGAACACGTAATCTACGACAATTTGGAGCTAAAGATTGCACCCAACGACATAGTCTACATCACGGGAGACAGTGGAAGCGGAAAAAGCGTCCTACTAAAAGCACTAGAAAAAGACCTACAGCCAGAAACAGTAAACCTAGAGAACATAAAAATCGACCCCGACAAGCCCCTCATAGATAGTGTCGGCAAAAACTTTGACGAGGGCCTAAACCTGCTCTCCAGAGTTGGATTAAATGACGCTTTTCTTTTCGTGCGACGATACAGCCAACTCAGCGACGGACAAAAATACAGATATCGCCTAGCCAAAATGATAGAATCAAACAAAAAATACTGGTTCGCAGACGAATTCTGCTCCACCTTAGACAGAGACACAGCCAAAATCGTAGCCTACAATATACAAAAAATTGCAAGAAAAGAAGGCATAGCATTATTTGTCGCTACAACACACACGGACCTTTTTGACGACCTAAAACCTTCAATTCACATCCATAAAAGGTTCGGAAAAGAAATCAAAGTCAACTACTACCCAAACAGCCTCAACAAGCAATGCAGCATCATAAAACAGATGCACATCGAAAAAGGAACAAAAGCAGACTACAAAAAATTAGCACACTTCCATTACAGAGACTCTAGACTCTTTGCGCACCACAAAATCTTTGTCATGAAAAGAGGCGACGAAACAATAGGCGCCATAGTCTATGGCTCCCCACCACTAGCAGTAACAGGCAGACGAGAAGCCATAGGAAAAAAAATGACAATACAAGAAATCAACCGAGACATAATCCGCATCAGTAGAGTAGTAATCCACCCAAAATACCGCACAATCGGACTAGGAGCAAAAATCGTAGAAGAAACACTCCATTTAGCAGGAAAACCCTACGTTGAAACAATAGCAGTTATGGCAAAATACAACCCATTCTTAGAAAAAGCAGGAATGACCAAAATTACCCAAAGCACACCCAACCCACAGGTAACAAAAACCGTAGAAAAACTAGCAGACCTCAACTTCAACCCAGTCTTTCTCACCTCAGAAAAAGCAAACATAAACAAACTACAAAACATGACAAAAACAGAACTTAACAAAGTTAGAGACATCATTAAAGAGGTCAAAGGCATCTACCGAAAAAGAGTCGCAGGCACCAAAAAGCCATTCCTAAACAACAAAGAATACGCAAATATTGTAGACAATGCAGACACAACCAAGCTAGCAAAAATGATGCGAATCATCGGCTTTCTAACACAAACCAAAGTTTACCTATTCTGGAAACGTGAATGACAACAAGTACCAAGTCTATTGTTTCAAAGCATTCTGTAGAACATCCCTAGAATTGAAGTATGCATCAAAACAGGATATGCAATCATAAGGAAATCCACGACAACTGCCCGATGAACTACATAGAGCCTTTGCGAAGATGCACCAATCTTCTTTACCCACATTTTTGATTAAATATTGTCTGGCTCGTCGCCTCCAAGCGTTTCGAACCTTACCCAACAACATATCCTCTTTTTTTAGTGGTTTAAAATAATAACAGTTATGAAACTTTTTTCTAGAAAAATCAATTAACTTTTTGTGTCACAAAAATAAGAAATTTGAAGATAAAAATAATAAATTCTGGAAACAATTAAAAACAAAAAGAACGCGTTAAAATCTAAAACAAAACTTAATTGTTCCGGCTCATCTGCGAAATGAGGCTAACATACTCCTCGATAACCTCTTGTCTAGCCTTTTTGTTCTTGATATTACCCAGCAGGGAGCGCAAGTGAAAGGCACGTCGCTTCATTTTGTCTCTACTCAAACCAATCGCCCAGCAATGCTTGTTAAACAGCGAAGGTGTGGTTTTTGCATATAAATATTACGTAGTTTTTCTACAAACAGCTACAATTTCATCAAATTAGCCACATATTCGCTTCACGGGAATATACGGAAGTCAGAAACACCACTTTTATTCAACCTAATTGACTAAAGATATAGACAAAACCTATAGAAAGAACTTAGAGAGTGCTAATGCATTGGAAACCACAAACAGACGCAGAGACCGCCTCTACATAATAGCAGAGATACTAACAATCACCAAAGAAGGCAGCCTAAAAACACAAATCATGTACAGAGCAAACCTAAGCTTCGCACAACTAAACGAGTACCTCGAATTTCTCATAAAGATGGAACTTCTTAAAATCGACAAAGAAAACAACAAAAACATCTACAAAACAACCCCCAAAGGCGACAGATACCTAGAAAAATACGAAGACATCGCAGACATACTAGGAGAAAACTAAAAACCAAGAGCCAAAAAAAGGCTCCACAAAACAATTTCTAAAGTACCAGACTAAAGCAAAAACTCCACTAAGAAATAATCTTTGCAGTAACCCCATCAATTTTAACGAGCTTCTCTTCACCAGTCCGCACATTACGAAAAGTAATCTCATAAATCGGACTATAAATCACAGCCTGCTCCAAAACATGAAAAAGCTCATCCTTAACCTTAACCACACCAGAAGGCCGCTTCACAATCCTAGCTTTAACCAAATCAATCTCCCTTTGAGAAGAAACCTCATCAACCCCCGCCTTCTTATTAAACTCCGCCAAAATCTCCTCAGGATGATCCTCAGACGGCGCAGCAGGCACCAAACTAGGCGCAATCTCACGACCCTCCCTATCAAACACCAAATACGCCTTATCCCGATACAAAGACCACAGCTCAGCCTCCAACCTAATCACCTTACGAGACAAACCAGACTCCGTATCCTCTTCCACCTTAGGAACATAAGACACACCAGAAATCTTAACCTCATCAGTTTCAGACCCAACACCAAAAGAGAAAACCTGCTTCTTAAAATACCGCACACTATACTTCGCATCAACAAGAACATACGGCTCATAATACTTATCAACAGAAACAACCCGTATTTCCTCAGCCCTACTCTTCGAAAAACCAAACTTGGCAAACAATTTATACTTCATTTTCTCTGCAGTAAGCTTGACTACGGTAGGGTCAACACGAGATTTATAAACAATAATTTTTCTTTCGCTAATCTTTTCTGGAAGAGAAGGGATCTCGCTCAAATATAACACCTATACGATTAAAAAAATCAAATTCAGCAATTAATAATTTATGAATCCACAGTTCGGATTCATTATCTTCGGTACAATCTACACAAAATCACTGAGTTTTCAGGTATTCGATTGTCTTTTCTTTCAAAGACGGAAAACCTTCAAGCAATGCTTTTACTATATTCCATCTAGCTTCTTGTGGGTCCATTTGAGTGTCTCCATTTTTGTTGTAGACAAGCGACTATTAAAAGTCATAAGTCAAAACTAGATATATGCCGTATTGAGACATGACAGACCCGTTTTCGCTTAAGATATAAAAGACAAAACAAGATTAGCCCTTCATGATAGCAAATTCTAACACATTATGGACACCACATGCTGAAATTAAACAGAAAAATTTCAACAACATGAAGTTTAGTTCTATAACAATTTTACATATTTTCTCAGGAATATTTCACTCAGGGAAATATCGCCTTTATCTTAAGACATCAAATATGCATCAAGATAGTAAATAGAAGGAGTATATCGTAATGAATCATTACCTTCCAGAATTTAGGTTTAACAAAAAAAATAGTGCAAGCTTTGAAAGCAAAGTGAATACAAGGAAACGGTTGATTCTTAGTCTAGTAAGTCTAACACTAGTTGCTTTACTAATTTCGGCACCATTCACGTTCTTGTCCGTATCAGCAATTGATGCTGAGCCTTCTTTAGATTATATTCTAAACGACCTGGGCTTCACTAACATTGCCCTTGCAGATGATCAGACATTTGTACCAGGGATATACAACATCACATTGTATGCAGAAATTGCAGGCTACCACAGTGTGAACGTGCTCAGCTACTACGAAGTGGGTACAAGTGACTACCAAACACTTTTCACTGGACCTGAAGGAACAACAGAACTTTATGGGGGATATGTGGTTCCGCCGCTATCCAAAGTGTTTTCGATTGACGCAGAGTTTGGCATAACAATACTGACTCCTGTATACAGATACTTTACAGAACATTCGCTAAATCCTGATAGTCCTGAACAGCATTGTCAAGTATACGTGAATTTAGATGAACCAAACATGTTTCTGATAGGCTTTGAGAACTTTTATGGAGAAGGAAATGACAGAGACTACAACGACATGGTCTTCTCTTTGGTTCTCACAGACCCTCTGGAAATCATTAGCGTCAGCAGGTCTCCAGCAGAGCCCAACTATGATGAGTCAGTAACAGTCACAGCTCAAGTCAACAGCGGAAGTGCTGAAGTTGATTCGGTTATCTTGGGATACCAAATTGGCTTAGGCAGTTGGGTCAACGTAACAATGAGCCTAGAGGGCGGATACTACGTTGCAGACATTCCAGCTCAACCATACAACACTGTAGTAAAATACAGAGTCTACGCAGCTGACACACTGGGAAGAACTGATGTTTCAGCACTTTACTCGTACACAGTAGACGATTTTGTTGCCCCAGTTATCTCTAACATTGCTAAAAGCGCCAACTCACCAAACCCCAAGGAAGCAGTCACAGTTTCAGCAAACGTTACTGAGCCACTAGAAGCCAGCGGAGTCAAGGAAGTCATTTTATGGTACACAACAAATACAGTTTGGTCATCAATAGACATGACGATGCAAGATGGTTTGTGGACTGCTACGATTCCAGGACAAAGCGCAGGTACCACTGTCAACTTTTTCGTTGAAGCAGTTGACAACGCAGAAAACAGCGCTAAAACATCCACTTCCAGTTACAAAGTCAAAGTTCCAAACCGTTCACCAACAGCCGACTTTACTGCTTCGCCGTCCACTGTTTACACTGATGAAGTTGTAGAGTTTGATGCTTCTGCCAGCAAGGACCCAGATGGCTCCATTACAAGTTACGTCTGGGACTTTGGAGACGGAAACGTTGGTTCAGAAGTTACTGCAACTCACTCGTACGTGGAGGATGGCGAATATGTTGTTACTCTTACAGTTACTGACAATAAAGGTGCATCAGACAGTACAACAGCATCTATTGTTGTGAAAAACAGAGCCCCAGTAGCAGATGTAACTGCATCCGCGACAGTTATTGACACACAAGAGACCTTGACTTTTGATGCGAGTCAAAGTTATGATTCCGACGGCACAATCGTTGCTTATGCATGGAACTTCGGAGATGGAACAACAGCAACAGGCGTTAGCGCAACTCACTCATACCCAGATAACGGGTCATACACTGTGACGCTTACAGTAACCGACAACGACGGAGCAATAGACACTGCAACCATCACAAACACAATCAGAAACCAAGCCCCTGTAGCGGCATTTACAGAATCTAATGAAATAGTGAATGTTAACGAAGCTATTACATTCGACGCGGCTGATAGCTATGACCTTGACGGCACAATCGTTACCTACTCGTGGGACTTTGGCGACGGAAACACAGCAACAGGTGTCAGTGTTTCTCATGCCTACGCAGATGATGGCTCTTACGTTGTGACTTTGACGGTAACAGATGATGACGACGCAACAAATACTGCCAGTGCAACTGAGAGGGCTCTAAATCAGGAACCAGTAGCTTCGTTCACTCAGTCGGCGGAAACAACATACACTGACGAAGAAATACACTTTGATGGCACAGGCAGCTATGATTCTGACGGTTCTATAGTAAGTTATGCATGGGATTTTGGCGACGGAAACACAGCAACTGGAGCTACGGTAGAGCACACGTATGAAGACAACGGCGTTTACACTGTCACTTTGACAGTTACTGACGACGACGGCGCAACAGACTCAGCCGCTGCAACAAACACTGTCTTGAACAAAGCACCTATCGCAGCGTTCACTGAAAACGTTACAGAAATTATTCAAAATGAGGCAATCCGCTTTGATGCTTCCAACAGCTATGACCTTGACGGCACAATCGTTACCTACTCGTGGGACTTTGGCGACGGAAACATAGCAACAGGCATGGCAGTAGACCACACATACATCGAAGACGGCAACTACACAGTAACATTGACAGTCACAGACAACGATGGTGATTCGTCATCGGCAGTTGTCGAAAAGACCGTGGAACCAGAAATTGCTGTATCTTTGGCAGTTCTTTCAGTGATTGGTTTAGGCGTAGCATCTCTAACAGCATCTCTTCTTTATGGCTTGTTCATAAGAAGAAGGAAAAAGAAAAACTCTGAAGAAAACTAAGCCTAGAATATCTAGGCTTAGCCCATATTTTTGTTTTTTAACTTGTTTTCAGTTCAAAATGCGCTTTGTGCATTTTACAGGTTTATTAAACAGATGGCTTAATACGCGAAAGAGTATTCCAAAAAAGGCTAACTTAGGTGCGCGTTTAGTCTAAGTTTTGCTACAAAACTAGGTACCTAAACGTGGTATCAATTAAGAAACATGTGTCAAACCATTTTTTAGCTGATGTTCAAAACACCCTCAAAGACAGAGCATTCATCAACATTCAGTTCTTGCGAAATCCATAACTTCAAAAGATTGGTGTTTGGCGGAAAATCTCCAGTGTATGAAACGATTTTGCCGTTTTTGAGTGCGTCAGCTTGGAAAGTATTTTCTGAGGCTTTGAAAAGGTACGAAACGGTTTCTGCGCCTGCCGCCAGATTCTTGAAGTCTTCCCATCGTCTGCATTTAACGTTCACTGGCTTTCCGGATGTATAAGATGGTGTGGAGTCTTTGGGCACGGCAAGGTGATTGACTAGGTTAGTTATTTCGCCCTGAAGAGTTGAGATACGATCTTCTATATTTTCTATTTTGCCGGTTATTTCTCCAGTTTCGCCCAAGCTTTCGGTTATTATGCCCAGTTGGCTTATGAGACGGTCTAGGTCTTTTTCGTGTTCCTTCAAGACGTTTATAATAAAGTCTAGAGCTTCTAGAGCTTCGTTTTTGTTTGATTTCCGTTCCATTTCGGTGTCTCCTTGGGCAATTATAGCATAATGGCTGCTAGATAAATAAACGTAATGCATCGTCAAACTGTATCATTAGGTTGTTAGCTACATACTAATTAGCAATTCGAACCGAAAAAACTAACATGAATATAGGGACATAAAATCGTCGAGTTAAACATTATGAGCGATTCAGATAGCGCCTAAACTAAGATTGTTTGTTGCTTAAATCGTATTCTAGAGGAATGTAATGAAAAGAAGGAGTTAACTCCTCTCTACAAGTGCTACAATTATCACTGCAACAGGCAGTTACGCGGCTGGCTGGACGGTGAGTTTTGATTTTCGGACGCCTACATGACGCAGTGGCGATATTTTCTTGGATTCGTTATAGATGTCTGATGCGATTTTTCCTAGAACAAGTTCTTGAACGAACTGGTCGAATGTTAGAGTTGCTGCTTTGTCTTTGATGATTTTGCTCATTATAGCACGTATTTCGTGTTCTTGGGAGGTTTTTATGCGTGAGAGTGTGAAAACGGAAACAGCTAGTGTTAATCCATAAGCATCGCTGGTTGTGGTGTTGAATATTCCGTCTACTCGTGTTGTTCTTCTTCTAACTAGGCTTCTCAGAAAATCTCGGGAGTATTCATGTCCTTTAAAGACTGTTCGGGCGGTTTTGCCTTCAACTTCCTCGACTCTGAAATATAGTTTGAGGTATTGGTGCGCGAAGTCGTTGGTGATGTCGTATAGGGTACCGTCTACAATTCTTCCAACAAGTTTTGCAGGGTCATCTGCAGGTACAGCTCCTAGTTCAACTCCGCCGAAGTATGGTGGAGACATTACATTGTACCATTTCTTGTCGCGCCACTTGTCTTTAATGCGTCCTCTTCTCTTTGACATCAGAGTCCCTCATTGTGGGTTGAAAGATTTAGCGTGGAAGTATTAAAAGCTTCGGCTTTTTGGTTCATCCCAGTTGCTCAATTCTACCCATTAAAGGTCTTAGAGCGTCAGGAATCTTAACTGTGCCGTCTTTTTGTTGATACTGTTCCAGTATGGCAATCAGGGTTCTGCTGGTGGCAATGGCGGTGTTGTTTAAGGTGTGAACGTGCCCGATTGGTGATTGACCTTCTTTTTCTCTGTATTTTATGTTTAGTCTTCTGGCTTGGTAGTCTGTGCAGTTGCTGTTTGAGCCTGCTTCTCGGTATGTTCCGTCCGCCATCCAAACTTCTATGTCATATTTTTTGGCTGCGATTATTCCGATGTCTCCTGTGCACACGTTTACGACTCTGTAGTGTAGTCCTAGGCTTTGGTAGAGGTCTTCGCTGTTTTTTTGTAGTTCTTCATGGAGTTTCCACGAGTCTTCGGGGTGACAGAAGATGAATTGTTCGATTTTGTTGAATTGGTGCACCCTGAATAAGCCTTTGGTGTATTTGCCGTGGGCGCCGACTTCTTTTCTGAAACAGGGACTGACTCCAACATACTTTATGGGCAGTTCTTGTTGGAGAATAACTTCGTCCATAAATGAGGCTGCCATGGGATGCTCGCTTGTTGCTATGAGGTATAGATCGTCGTTTTCTATTTTGTAGAGTTGGTCGCCAAAGAATTCTAGGTCTGTGACGCCCAGATACGGTTTTCTGTGCATCATCAACGGTGGCTCAATTAGAGTGTAGCCTCTGTCGCGCAGAAAGTCTATTGTGTAGGTTATTATTGCAAAGTCGAGCCTAGCCAAATCGCCTTTCAGATAATAAAATCCGTGACCAGAAACCTTGGCTGCACGCTCAAAATCTACCAAACCCAAATCTGAGGCAAGTTCTACGTGGCTTTTGGGAGTAAAATCAAATTTTGGAGCTTTGCCAACCAGTTTTTCAACAACGTTTTCGTGTTCGTCTTTTCCAAAAGGAACACTTTCGTGCAGTATGTTAGGAAGCTTCATCAGTAATGTATCGGCTTTTTCGCGGCACTCTGTAACTTGTGTTTCTAGTTCTTTGATTTGTTGTGGAATATTTTTTGCTTGCTGTATTTGTTTGGTCGCATCCTTTTTTTGTTTCTTCAGGTTTGCAACTTCTGCAGTTATTAGTTTGCGTTTGTGTCGGAGTTCGTTTACTTGTGTTAGCAGAGTTCTCCACTTTTTGTCGTATTCGATGAGGTTGTTGAGCACCTCAAGTTTTTCGGGTTCTCCTCTTTTTTCTAGGTCTTTTTTTATTGTTTCTGGATGCTCACGAACAAGTTTAATGTCTAACATCGATTGTGCTCCTCTGTAAGCTTTCGCTTCAAAGTTTAACCTAACTCAATATTTAACATTATAGCGCAAACCGTGAAGACACAAACAGGTTCTAGGGTTGCTTACTGCTGTGGTGTGTAAATTTTTTGAAAAAACCTAGTTTTCAACAATGTTCTGCTATTAGTCTCCTATTATGGTTGCATTGTTGGTTTTTGCAGTTTTTTGGGCATTACGGACGGTAGAGCTAACGGTAAGATTGGAAAATAAGCGGAACGCCTTTTGTTGAGGTAAAGTTAGAATTAGAAAAAACCTTTATTTCAACTGAGTTACATGTTACAAATCAAGTAAAAAAACAGGGGAAGAAAACAGTTTGAACAAAAAAATGTTATGGATTTTGGTGGCGGTAGTAGCTGTTAGTGTTGTAACAAATGTTTTTTTGGTTATTGCATATTTTCAGGCTCAAAACAAATTTGATGATTTAAGCACTGTTTATGATGAAGTGGTTGTCGAGCGCAACTCCTTGGATGCTCAGGTAGATGCGCTGGTTATTGAAAATGATGTATTGGACAGTGAAGTATCAGGGTTGACTGCAGAAAGGGATGCTTTGAAGAGTGAAGTAGACTCAGTAGTTGCTGAAAGAGACAGCGCAAAAGCAGAAGCGGAAGAATACTTCGGCATTAATTCAATACTAATTGCTGATAATAATGCTCTAGAATCTGAAAGGGATGCCCTCAAAGCTGAGGTAGCTGCGCTTATTATTGAAAGGGATGAAGCACTAGCAGAAGTTGCAAAGATGGCTCCAGAATATGAAAGTTTGAAGGAACCTAATATAGTAACCATCAACCTGCAATCAAGTGATGAAAGAGCATACAACCCCGACAGGCTTGAAATCTCAGGCTATCTTGTCAACGTAGGTGGAAGTCCTGCGTATAATGTGAAAGTGCAGGTAGAGGCGTATGATTCCTTAGACAATTTGGTTATAAACACAACTGCGTATGAAATGAATTGGTTGCATCCTGCAGGTCACAATTACATCAATACTTACGTGAGCTATGAAGGACAACCGCTTGCAGACTGGACAATAACTGTAGTATGGGATGCATAACACGTACTTACATAAAATAGGAAAAAATTGTGCCTCAAACTGTTTGAGGAACCTACTTTTTTGCTACTTTGAATGTTTTTTCCGCCACTGAAACGCAAGCCAAAAGGTCATCAATGGTAGCTATAAGTGTTTCCAACCTTGTTTGGCACTGTATTTTTGTGTTGACTTCAGAGCCGTTTCTTACGGTGTAAACATTTAAGCCTAAAGGAACTTCAACGTTGTCTGGAGAAACAGCTTTTGCCACGGCTTGGGCTTCCCGTTCATTCTTGTAAATTAAACGAATCTCAGTTTCCAATCTGTTCCCCTGCCAACTGCTTCTTTACTGAATCGTTAACCAACTTGAGGAATGCTTCCACATTTTTGATTGGTACTTGTGCTCCAGCAGCCACATCGTGTCCCCCGCCTCTGCCAGAGTACTTCTCTGCAGCAAACTGCATGATGTCTCCAAGGTTTAAGCCCTTTTGTATCAGGGGCTCTGAGCCTCTAGACGATATTTTAACTTGGTCTTCTCCAGATATGGTGGCGTACGCGATTATTGGTTTTCCTAGCTGAGTAAGAGTTGTTGACAGGATGGTGCATACTGGACTTAGAACCTTTTCATCTATGAAGCCGTCCCCACGAACAACATAGATGCTTTCCATCTCTTCTAGGCGTTCTGGCTTTTCAGTGACCCAACGCAGATACCTGGTGATGGTACCACGGTAATCCTGTATCACCTGTGTTGCCTGCTCTAGACACTTTTTTCTGTCGCCCATACAGATAGCTGCACCTAACCCAGCTTTGTCCATTCGTCCAGTGGCGTTAAGAAGAACAGAAAACTCTCGAGCATCCCTAAGAGGAGTCCACGGCTCTTCAGTAGTCAACGTGTAAACATCACCCACCAAATCCGACACAATATCTCCGCCTAACCCCTTTGACACAAGATGGTCTGCAATAGCAGAAAGCAAAGTCTTTTTTTCGTCAGAAGAAAGGTCCCTTAACGCCCGCCACGTGTCATTTCGTTTAGGCTTAATTCCCAAATTCACAAGAAAAGCAAGACTCTTGTCCTCTTCACCGCTTATCTCGGGAATAAACGGGTTTGTTGTACGCGCAAGAGCCTGATGAATAGGACGAGTCTCCCGTCCAAAGAACATCAAATCAGTTTCCACTTCAAGAAAACCCGACTTAACCGCATCTTGGACAATAACCTTGTTAACTCCACCAAGCTTGCGCTCCTTATTCTTGTCCTGCAGATCACCCAAGGCACCCACAACCGCTAAACAGGCTAAATCAATGTTCTTTTTATCCAAAGCTTTGGCTGCAAAATACGCAACTCCTGAGCCGCTGATGTCACGGGTTCCATCTATTCCATGCGTGTGCGGGTTAACTTGAACAAAACTTGAAGGAGCCTCCGCAACAGGCTGGTGATGGTCAAGAATTATAACATCCTTTTTTGCCAGACGTTCGCCTAGCAAGTCAAGGTAACCACTTCCCATATCAGTAAAAATTGTTAACGCAGCATTTTCTTCGGCAATTCTGTCGGCAACCTTCTCGTCCATCCACCGCTCTAGCCGTAAACGAAACATTGCTCCTGCCCGAAGCAATGCTTTTCCCATGATTCCGCCTGCAGATATGCCGTCAGCGTCAACATGTGAAGAAACATGAATAACATCGCCGTTTTCGATGTGCTCTAAAATAAGGTTGGCTGCCTCTGTGGCGTCTTTTGTTAGGTCTGCAATTTGCTGGTTACTAACGGACATAATTTTCACATTATTTTAGATATATAGAGGGTGTCACCAACATTTTTGCTGTAATTTTTGGTGTCACCGGAGTATAATTCAGATATAAGAGACCATATTAAAACTTTCCAGTTTAATTGTTATTGGAAAAATTGGCATTCTCTTTGTTCACGAAAAATTGTTAGGAGACAAAAGTAATTACTGCTACCAGAAGCATAGTAAATATACACGAATGTCAATTATATACAAGGATTGTCAAAAGGAGAGAACTGGGTTTCAATGCAAATAACTAATTTACATTACATCCCAATTATTGTAGCGGGCATACTAGTTTTCCTTTTTGTCGACACCATATACGGAGACCGAAACACAGCAATCAGCATTGCAATCATTTACACATTTGTCGTGGCTTTCCTGATAGGACAAATCTATAATAAAACACGTAAATACAAATCGAATTACCTCTAATTTTGCCAGAGCAACACAGGTAAATGTAACTCATTCTTGGTTACAGCTAACTGAAAGTTTACCGCAACCGAATGCTCGTGTTAATGAAAAATAATAATTGAACACTACAACTTATGGCGATAAATCCCATACAGGCGTTATACTAACAGTGTCAATTAAGCCTGGCTCGTAATATACCCACCGACCAACTTCATAGATGGTACCTGCTGGCAAGTCTGGCGGCCGTTCTGATGGTCCAGGAGGCTCTAATTTGTTTATTGCTAGTTCACCAGTTACATAGTAGGCTACTACATGCAATTGAAGATTATAGACGTCGGTTACTCCATAGTTGATTATTGTTCCGGTAACGGTGAGGTGGTATCCAGGGTTAGCCATTTCCTGTCTAACATCTTCATATGAAAGGTCCCAACTGACCTTTGGCTCTTTTAGACGCGCGATTTCAGCGTCTTTAGCGGCAATCACAGCATCTTTATCGTCAAGTTCACCAGTTTGCTCTTCAACCGGAGGGTTGTTATCATCGGTTTCTTCAGGCTCCTCAATTGGAGTATCATCTTCATCGTCAATCTCCCAATCATTTTGGTCTTCAACCTGAGAATCCACATCGTTGGTTTGGTCTTCGTCTTTTGCTTCAATCTCAGCATTCTTGGCGTCAAGCTCAGCGTTTTTAGCTGCAACATCAGCGTATATGAACGCAATAGTGACTACTGTTATTATGAGGGCAACTGCAAGCAAGATTACGCTAATTTTTTGTTTGTTCATCTTTTCACACGTTGATGTTTTGTCCAACTTATACTCGGTTCAAAGAATATGTAAAATATCATACACTGCAGTTTATAATTTTTATTACAAATACGATAATCTTGAAGTTACATGTGGAAACACACATACACCATCTTAGGATTACACTGCAAGTTCACAAAACAAGCAACTACATTAAAAGTGTTCCAGAAACCAAAATCAAAAATGCGTAACTTCCAAGAACAGCACAGGTGCCGACAAGCACTGGAACTACCAAATCTAGTGTTCGACTCTACCAGTTCCTTATGTACACTACCCGTGTTGAACTTTAATTAAGAATAAAGCGCCCTAAAACTAGAACAGGGCAATTGCTTTTGGCGAATATTTCCAGTCTGCTGGAAGAACTCCACGTTTCTTGTAGTATCTTGAGAGCTTGTAGATTTTTGCTTCAGCAATCTGAAGTGCTCGTTTATTGTGTAAATCCGCCTTATTTTTGTCGTAGTGCACATGAAGCCTTGTAGCTTTTCTTAGCAGATTCTCTAAATCTTCAGGAAGAGACGAGTACAATTTGCGTTCTTTAAGAACTTGCGTAACCGATTTTCCTGTAATCGGCTTAGCCAATGGAACCCCATACTGGTCACGAAGAATGATTCCTATCTTGCTTGCGGGATGTCCCTCTTTGGATAGCTTCATTATCAGAGCTTCCACTTCTTCAGCTGTGTATCTGCACCATGCAGGTGGTCTTTTTGTTACAGGTCTTGTTTGATGGGATAATCCCTTTTCTTGTTTTGGCATGTTTCTTCTTCTCCAGAAGCTCCTTACCTTCGAGGGGAACGCAAGTATTTAAAATCTCCGTTTGTTTTATGATGAATACCACTCGGCAAACGTTCTTAGAGCCTTTGCACGATGAGAATACACATTTTTTTCGTCAGTAGCCATCTCCGCAAAAGTTCTACCATCCCCCTCTGACGGCACAAATATGGGATCATAACCAAAACCCAAAGTGCCATGCATCTGTAAAGAAAGCTTTCCCTCTACTTTGCCTACAAAACACACAGGCTGCTTGTCTGGGCTGGCAAAAGCAATAACTGACATAAAGTAGGCGTTTCGATTAGCTATGTTTTTCATCAGTTTAAGAATCCCCTCAACTCCAACTGTATTGTACACATACTTGGAATAAGGTCCAGGAAAACCTTCCAGTGCCTCAACAAAAAGCCCAGCATCCTCCACAAAAACTGGCAGTCCACAGTTTTTGACAGCATCCAAAACACTGTACTTTGCGATGGTCTCTAGGCGGGGGTCTTGAATCTCAACTGCATCTACCCCAAGTTTAGCGGTTGCCAGTTTGTATTCAGAGAGCACGTTTCGGGCTTCCAAGAACTTGTGAACGTTACTTGTCACAAAGTAGGCTACTTTGCCCATTGGAAAACCCTGTGGAATACATGTTTTTTGTTTCATGGTCCTTGTTCCTTAATGAAAGAGGGATACAACACTTTAAGATGTTTTATGGAAAGTCATTTGAGGTCAGGATACTTTTCTCGGATTTTCTCATCCGCTATCTTGGCAATCATTGCATTTGATATGAGTACATATTTGGCGCCTTTCAAATTCATGAGTTCCGCGGGCTTTTGGTCTTCGGTTACAAGAAGTAAATCATTATTTGCTGCATACTCCGCAACGGCTCTGTCCTTTGCCCCACGCAGTCCAGCATCCTGAACAGTTAACACGTCCCAGCCTAAAATCTCAAAATACTCCTTTAAGCCAGCAAACATCTCGTCAAGCAGAATCCTCAACAAACCACCTCAAAGAACAACACAATAGTTTGTCAACATATTTGGAGATTTGCAATTTATACCTAACCATACCGTTGTTTTTGGGCAGGTTATGGGTTTGGTGAAATTTGGTCAAAAAAGATTGACTAAATGAATCATTTGTTTGGTCAAGAAACCTTTACAAAAACGTTTTTAGGAGTAGTTCGTCACAAATTAACCAAACAATGACTCTAAAGAACCAAAAAACAAAATCAACAGCGTTTCTCGTTCTGATACTTACCTTTGGAGTCTTCTCTTTTTTAGGCACAAACATTGTAGGCGCAGACCCGATTCCATACACAAGTCTGCCACGCATCTACATTAGAAGTGATGGAACAGTTGACCCCGTAACGGCTCCGATACAACAAGTTGGAGATATGTATGTGTTCACAAACAACGTTGTGAATTACACCCTTGAAATTCAGCGAAACAACATCATAATTGATGGGGCAGGCTATTGCATTCAAAGCCACGTATACGATTTTACGGGGCGTACATATGCAAGCGCTGGAGTAATTTTGGAGAGCACAACTAATGTGACTGTGAAGGATTTGGAGATACAAAAGTATCATGACGGCATACGGATTTACAACTCTTCACACTGTCGCATTACCCAAAACACATTAACAGACAACGAGAACGGCATCACACTGATTTATTCTTCTAACATAAGCATAGAAACAAACATCATAACAAAAAGCATCATGGCAATAGTGCTGGGTTCATCTAACCACGTAAA
This sequence comes from Candidatus Bathyarchaeum sp., assembly GCA_026014495.1. Lineage (GTDB taxonomy): Archaea > Thermoproteota > Bathyarchaeia > Bathyarchaeales > Bathyarchaeaceae > Bathyarchaeum. Next base: position 12,865 of record JAOZIF010000171.1, on the reverse strand, counting down.
CATTGCTGGAAATTTGATTACAAAAAACAGCATAGGAATAAACGCGGACTGTAACCCTGATTCGTCTCATCACATTAACATAACAGGAAACAACATAACGGGTAACCGAGAAACAGGAATTGCAAGTGCAGGAACAGGCATCGCAGTTTATGGCGGCATAGACATTGTTATAGTTGGGAATAACATAGAAAACAACACAAGAGGAGTTTACCTATCTTACAGCAACTGCACAATTTACCATAATTCCTTCATCGATAACACCGAACAGTTCTACGGTTCATCCTATTCCCAAACAGATTCTATGGGTCAACGACAAATCGTGTGGGATAATGGAACACATGGAAACTACTGGAGCAACTACAACGGAATAGACAATGATGGCGACGGCATAGGAGACACAGAACATATAATCCAGACAGCAACAACCCAAACTGAACCAACAACAAACACGCCCGTGACTCACGGAGTCAATGCCCAAGACAGTTATCCACTCATCCAGCCCATTGCAATTCCAGAGTTTCCTAACTGGACCATTATAGCTTTGCTGCTAAGTTCTACACTATTTTCTGCAATAATCAAAAAGCAGATGGCAAAATTAAACCAAGACTAGTTCTGTAAATTATTCTCTGTCGGCGACGTAGCGTCCTCTTTTTTCTATTTCCCGAATTTTAGCTGTGACCTGTTTTGTTTCTTTTTCTCCAACAGATTCAGCGTATCCGTCCATGATTGCTTTGAAGCACTCTTTTGCGTGCTTGTAATGAGTACTATTCAAAGTCCGCTTCATGAGATGCAAATCAACACCTTTAGGCTCCAACTCAACTGAGCGTTCGCTTAACCCGAAATCAACAAAAACAACCTTGCCGTACGGCGTCAAAATCATGTTTGAGGTTGTGAGGTCACCATGTATGATTCCATTCTTGTGGAGTCGACCAATCATTTTGCCGATAAGTCGGCACAGACTTAGCCGTTCTTCTTTGGAAACCGCGTCCAAAACCTCTTTAACCTGTTTTCCTTCCACAAACTCCATCACAATGTTAGCGTCTGCAACGTCAACCATTAAAATCGTGGGAGTAGGAACCCCAGCCTCCTTAGCCTTATGCATGATGTGGGGCTCATGTGTTGTGCGCTGAGAACGAATCATATTGTCCAGTTCTGGGATACGATATTTTTTGGGCAGCCGCCGTTTCATGATGACTTTGCGGTCATGCCACGTCTCCAAATATAGGCTGGCTTCGGCTCCTTTCTTTATCAGCACCACACTATTTTGCCTCCACCCAAGGCGCATAAACTTCCTCCAAGCGCCACTTTACATTAACAAAACTCTTCTCTATAGGCGTAGAAATGCCGCTATTGTATGCAAGAATTCCTGCCCAAGCAATCATAGCACCGTTGTCTGCGGCAAGCTTTAGGGGAACAACACAGAAACGTGCACCATGCTCATCTGCAACCACTTTAAGCATCGACTGCAGCTTCTTGTTAGCCGCAACTCCGCCAGTTAACAGCACTTCAGGCTTTTGTGTATGAGCTAAAGCACGCTCGGTAACCTCGGTTAACATGGAAAAGGCGACTTCCTGAAGACTATAACAGATGTCCTCGACTGTGCCCTTGTTTGACTCAAACGCATTCACAGCTGCGGTGTGAAGCCCACTAAAAGACAAGTCCATGCCCTTCACGGTGTAAGGAAGAGAAACAAACTTCTTGCCCTTACGCGCCAACTCTTCGACAACAGCGCCAAAAGGTGCACCCTTACGTTGCTGCAAACCCACAGCCCTTGCAAAAACATCCAAGCAGTTACCCATAGCAATGTCAAGGGTTTCTCCGAAAATTCTGTATTTGCCTGCTTCAAAGGCTGAAACTATTGTGTTTCCTCCTGAAACATACAGAGTAACAGGGTCAACTGCGCCAGTTGCCAGTTTACCAATTTCGATATGCCCTACACAGTGATTAACGCCCACCAAAGGAACAGCAAGATAGGAAGCTAATGCACGTGCTGCGGTTGCACCCGTTCGAAGACAAGGACCTAACCCTGGACCCTGAGAAAACGCGACTAAACTAATCTCACGGGGCTTTACTGAAGCAGTTTCAAACGCTTCTGCAAGCACTTTCTCTGAGACTTCTGCGTGATGCCTAGCAGCCTCCCGTGGGTGGATTCCTCCCTCTTTTGGCAGGTAGGCATCGTTTGCGTTTGAGAGAACCTTGCCATCAAAAGAGACTACTGCAGCACCGAAATCGTCTGCTGTGGACTCGATTCCTAGACAGTAAGAGTGTGATGGCTTTTTTTTGGGCAACTTTGGGTTCCCTTCTCTCTAAACATTTTGATTGGCTTTTTGTTTCATCGAGAAAGTTTATTCTGTTTGGCGGTGTTAAAACGTTTCGTAGTTCAGTTGCAGCAAATAGTAACATGCTTTTTTACTGATATATGTAAATAGTGGAAAAAACATACATCTTTTTATGCCTTAACGTGACCATATATTATGAAGACGTGAAGGACAGATATTACATGCCCAGACGCAACGAACTAGAATACAAAGCATTAACTGTCATTTCCAACAACGGAAACGATGGCGTGCTTCAATCAGAACTTTGGCGAGAACTGGACGCAACCAGCAGAGAAGGAAGCAGAATCGCCCTAAAACTGGAAACCAAAGGCCTAATCCTGCGCGAAAAAGAATTGTATGAAGGAAGATGGACGTACCGTCTTTACCCTAAACGAAAACCTGCATCACTCAACTCCATTATTGATTCTCCATGTTTGATGTGCCCAAATGATGCAAGATGCGGTGCATGGGGTCCAATTTCTCCGCATGAATGTCGAATGTTGACAGCATGGATTTTGGGCATAGACCAACCCGAAATGGAAGAGCCTGGTGAAGACTAGTTTTGCCTAGCGGATGGGTAAATGAAAGGAAAAGAGAATATTATTACAGGAAAGCAAAAAAAGAAAACTTTCGTTCACGTGCATCCTACAAACTTTTGCAGGCAGTAAAAAAGTACAACTTCATCAAGTCTGGCGACGTAGTTGTCGATGTTGGTGCTGCTCCCGGAGGATGGAGTCAAGCCGCACGACAGCTTGTGGAAGATTCAGGTTTTGTGTTAGCCGTTGACCTAAAGCCAATAGCTCCTTTTGATGAGAAGAACATCCAAACTGTAGTCGGTGATGTTACTGAACAAAAAACAGTTCAAACCATTAAGGAGCTTTTGCCCCGCTCTGCAGATGTTGTTATCTCAGATGTTTCACCTAACATTTCAGGAGTCTGGGAACTAGATCATGCAAGACAAATTGACCTTGCAACCAAGTCATTGAACATAGCCACAGCAGTTCTTAGGTCTGGAGGAAACTTTTTTGTTAAAACATTTCAGGGCGATATGACAAACAAGTTTGTTCACGACACAAAACGACATTTTAGTTTCGTGAAGCTTGTTAAACCAAAAGCCAGCAGGTCACAGAGCGCGGAACTGTATCTGCTTGCGATGAAGTTTAGAAAAAAACGTTAACGTAATTGACGTTTTGCTGTTGTTTTTGCGAGGCAGTTGGAAATTACAAAAATAGTGAAAAGAGGATTAATCCATGTGCCAGAAGATTCAAACTGCTGGAAATAACCCCGCTATAGATTTGCAGCCTCTGAGATTATTTTTGCTGCAGTTTCCAAACCATTGCACGCACAAAGCTCTTTTTTGAGTTGATTTGTTTTTTGCTGAAACGCGGGTTTCAAAAGTTTTCTTACGGCAGTTAACAAGACATCTTTGTTTAGGTCTTTTTGTAGAATAAGCTCTGAAGCTCCTAACTCAACAGCCTTTTTTGCATTGTTTAGTTGCTCGGTATGGCTTGGAGTAGGAACAAGAATAGTTGGCTTGCCGTAACAAATTGACTGAGACAATGTTCCATGACCACCACGCGAGATGACAATGTCACAGGCTTTGAGGTATTCGAAGCGGTTTGGAATCCAGCCATGAATAATCAGGTTTTCGCCGTTAACGGGCTCTGTTGAAGCTGTCGGGTAACCAAGGGACATGACTATCTGGTAATCATCTGGAAAGTTGCCCAAAATTTGCCTGAGAAGACCCGTGAAATATGCACGCTCCTTTGCTGGTCCACTGATAGGCGCAAAGATTACAGGCTTATCCGCTGATAAACCAAGTTTTTTTCGAAGCTGCTGTTTGTCAGGCAATTCGTCAGGGCTTACTGGAATAATTGGACCTATGAATCTTGTTTTTTTGTGGTAAGCTTTTGGAATATGCAGATTTCTTGTTGAAAGGGTGTATGGTGGAGGAAAGTCTGGAATCAAAACCTGCTTCACGTCTGCCCATACTTTGCCGACAAGAGTCAAAGTTGTGGCGTCTGCTATTCGGGCAAGTTTTAGGAACCTGTTTCGGCGAGGAATAAACACTTGAAACTGGTTTAAAATGCAGATTCTTGGGATATCCAGCAGCTTTGCGGCAACAAGAGATGATGCCCTTGAGTCTGAAACTACAACGTCAGGTTTGAAGGCTTGCATGAAGTCGATTTCGGCGTCAACTTGTTTCATTATTGTGTAAACGGTCAGAAAGGGCCCAGGGTCAACTGTTGTTAACCTGAAGTCTATGCTTCCGTCAGGCTTAACTTGAACTCCAATATCTGGTGCCTCTACGGCTTGGAAGCCTTCCTGTTTGACGTACTTTAGGCCTTCACGGTATGTAGAAAATAGAGTCTGGGCTCCGTTCTTTTCAAGCCGTTTGGCTATTGGGATACATCTGCCAACATGACCCAGCCCCGTGCCAGAAGGAGTGAAAAGAACGCGCATTAGTGTAATTTCCTTTAGATTTTTTTCTGTTTGATTTCGCCTTTTGGTGTGGCTTCTTCAAAAATTATCGCTTGGAACTTGTATATTTTGGTATCCTTTAGTAGCCAAGAGTCTGGCGGTAAGCCTGCTTTCATTGCGGTTTGGGAAAGAAACTCTTCCGTGTTCCAGTCAAGTTCAACTGGCACTTGCGGCAGAAGCAATCCCTTGTGGTAGCCCTTCTCCATTATTAGTCCGTCGCGTCCAACCTTGATTTTTGTTGGATATTTTGTTGGCGTATCAACTGTGACCCGCTCAGGAGGAGTTAGAACGCTAACTTCAAAGACTATGCTGTCAAGTTCTTCAATTACGACTGGCGGAAAACGTGGGTCTTGTGTTGCAGCGCTTACTGCAGCATCTATCACCGCCTGAGCTAGGGGCGTTGTAGGATAAGGAAGCCCAATACAGCCCCTCAACATTTTTGCTCCTTTATTGAAAAGATTTAATGTAACAAAAACTCCACATGGCTCCATCAAATTGGATGAAACACTCTTTGGAACCTGCATTAGTCTACCACTTTTCAGGTACTCGTTTACTGTTTGTCTTGCCAGATTTACTAGCAAATTGCCTTCTTCAGGCGTCAACTGGAACGTCACATGCTTTGCCCCTGACCTACTGGAAAGTCAGCCGTAACGGTATTAAAGTTTCTGAAGAAAAAGTCCCAAAACTGAAAGCCTAAAAGATTACAGAGGCAAGTTATTGGGCTGATTAGAAACTGATGGCTTCTTCTTTGATGCCATCCTTTGTGATAATTAACATGTCGACTCCGTCGCCGCTCATGGAATCTCGGCGTATAGCAGATTTTATGGCTGTTAGCACCAACGCTTTTGCGTCTTTCTCGGTCATGTTGTCTTTGTATCCTGCCTCCAAAACACCCGTTGCCATAGTGGCTCCTGAGCCTACAGATGCGTAGGTGTCAGGTAAAAATGAACCCAGAACATCTAGCACATATATTGCTGGTTTGTCGTAGTCCATTCCGCCCACAATTGTTTGTGTGATTAATGGAGCCATGCGCCTGTTGAATAGAACGTTTGAAGTGAGTTTAGCCGCTGCCTTTGCAGGCATTGGTCTTTTTGTGTCGTACGTAAACAGTTTTGCTTGGGCTTCAATTTCTCGCGCCAAAATTTGCATGTCAGAAACTAGACCTGCACAGGCTACGCCGACTTGGTCAGCGATTTTGAAGACCTTTTTTCCGGTTTTGCTCATTATCATGGAGCCGTATGTGACTCTTTTTTCTGAGGCTAAAATTACTCCGCCATCAAAAACTAGACCTATTGTTGTGGCTCCGGGCATGTAATATCGTCCTTGGGCTTGGTCACTCAAATGTTGTTCCTCCAGTTTCTTGCAGTAATGACCTAAAAGGGGCTATTAAACTTAATTGTAAACTGTTAATCGTGTGGATATATATAATTGCAGGTTATTTGTTTTTTGTTGAATGGCAGGTTTTGTTGTTGGGGGACAAGTTTGCAATGAAGAGAATTGCATTGGTGACAAGCGGAGGAGATGCTCCCGGAATGAATGCTGCAATACGAGCAGTTACTCGTGTTGCTTGTTCGAAAGGTTTGGAAGTTATTGGTTTTGAGCGTGGATGGGATGGACTTATCAGTAACACATTTAGGGAATTGACTCCCCGAAACGTCGGCGGCATCCTTCATGTTGGCGGCACGATTCTTCGAACATCCCGAAGCCCAGAGTTTCGAAAGCCAGAAGGCAGAAAAAAGGCTGTAAAGGCTCTTGAAGTAAATGATGTTGATGGGCTGGTTGTTGTTGGCGGGGATGGCTCGTTACGTGGCGCTTTAGAGTTAAGCAAAATCTCGGACACTTTGATTGTTGGCATTCCCGCAACAATCGACAATGATGTGTATGGCACTGAAGAGACAATCGGCTTTGACACTGCAGTGAACACGGCGATTGGTGAGATTGACAAAATTAGGGATACAGCAAATTCGCATGAACGAATTTTTGTTGTTGAAGTTATGGGTAGAACAAGAGGCTTTCTTGCCTTGACTATTGGGTTAACTGTTGGTGCTGAGGTGATTTTAGTTCCAGAAGTTGAGTACAACCTAGAAAGCATTGTGCACACTTTGGAAGTTAATGGTGCTAAAGGCAAAAAGTCTGGTATTATTGTGGCTGCAGAAGGAATCGGTGACACATATAAACTGCTAAAAGCCATCGAGGAGAGAGCAGGGGTAGAGGTCAGGTTGAGTGTTACAGGGTATGCGCAAAGAGGCGGCAACCCCACAGCCAGAAGCAGATTATTGGCTAACTTGTTTGGAGAAAAAGCGGTAGACCTGTTACTGCAAAAGCAGGGGAACATGATGGTTGGGTTAGAAGAAGGCAAAGTAACCAGTATAGGTCTGCAAGAAGTTACAACCAACCAAAAACAACTAGACTTAACCCTGATGAAACTTGCACAAACACTAGCTACATAGCAGCCAAAGCGCCAGTTAATCCAGTTTGTTGCAATAATCTCATAGCCGTAAGGGCGACTTGGGGGCTTTTTGTTGTTTTCACGTTGTTTCTTGCGTAAATGCTAAGAAGTGGAGTAGTGAATATTTAGCTTCAGCAAATCTGGTGGATGAAAAAAATAACCAAAGCTAAACGTTCTGCAACAAAAATTGTCGTTGTAATCCCCACATTAAACGAGTCCAAAGCTGTGGGAAAAGTGTTGAGCGGCATAAAAGAGGCAATGACCAACTATAACCATCGAGTACTGATTGTAGATGGACGATCCAGTGATGGTACAGACCAAATTGCTAAGGACATGGGCGCAGATGTAATTTACCAGCGAGGCAAAGGGTATGGAGATGCCTTGAAAACTGGTTTTTTGTATGCTAGAAAGCAACTAAATGCTAACATTATTGTGATGATGGACGCAGACATGACCTATGACCCCAAGCATATACCCGAACTGGTAGAGCCTATCTTGAAGGATGAATCAGACATGGTGGTAGGTAACAGGTTTGCGGGAATGGAAAAGGGGGCAATGCCATTAGTTAACAGGTTTGGAAACAGAATGCTCTCGCTAGTTGCGAAATTAGCTTTGGGACTTAGCGTGTTTGACACTCAAAGTGGCATGAGAGCCTTCAAATCTGAGCTCCTAGAACGCATGAATTTAGTGGCTGTAGGCATGCCTTTAGCAATGGAAATACTCGCAGAAGCCCATTCTGCTGATGCCAGAATACGTGAAGTTCCCATAAGTTACAGCACAAGGGTGGGAGAAACAAAACTTAATCCATTAAAAGATGGCGGCAGGATACTTGGAGTCACGTTAAGGTTAATGCTGGACATTCGACCTCTACTCTTCTTTGGAGGCATTGGAACATCTTTGGGAGTACTAGGTTTAATTTTTCACTACCTTGCTCTTCCAATCGAACTCGCACATATTTTGTTTCCACTTTTACTCATAATCGGAGGCATCCTACTGTTCTGGTTTGGGTTTGGAATATTTTTAATCAGAAAACTCAGAAAACGAAACGGAAAACATGACAACAAAAGCACAGCACATTAGGAGACTAATAGAGGTATATTGTTGAAAACTAGGTTTTTTCAGGAAAACATTAGCTACTGTATTTTTCGATGGACTCTGTAAGCGTAGACGACAACAACCAAAATTATGGTTGCCATTCCTATAATTGTTGCAATCGTTAGTGGCGAAATTTGTTCCAAGTTTGGTGTTGAAATCGTAACTGCACTCATGAAAGGGTAATGGTCTGTGTTGTTTTCATCTATCACGTAGGGCGTGTCTCCGATTCCGTCGCCGTTGTTGTCTATTCCGTTGTAGTTGCTCCAGTAGTTGCCCGTTGTGCCATTGTCCCATGAAACTGTGTCTGTCCCATTAATTATTAAGGCGCTGTAATTCCATAAAAGCCAGTATTCTTTGTTTATCAATACCTGCTGGGAATTGGCTATGAAATTGTTGGAGTAAACCGTATTACCTGACCCTAAATGATATTCGCCAGATTCTTCAACGTTTAGAAATTCAATCCCAATCCTGTTTCGTTGTATGTTGTTTTGGTTTACTGTGGAGTTGTTGCACCATTGAAACTGAATGCCTACATAATTGTCGGTTATGTTGTTTTCACAAATGTTGAAAGGCCCACCCCCGTAAACCCAGATACCACCGACTTCGCCACCGTTATTCAGGCCGTTACCTGTTATGTTGTTCCCTTTTATTGTCACGTTAGTGCACTCGACAACATATATGCCTGCACTACGGTTGTTGGTGATGTTGTTTGATGAAATAGTGTTATTTGATGAAGAATGCTGATATATGCCATTATCATTTTCAGTGAAGTTATTTCCAGAAAGGGTAAGGTAACTCCCATAAAATGAGGCAACTCCACCTGAATTATTTATAAAATTATTACCTGTTATTTTACATCCAAGCGGGTAACGGAGACCCTCTGGACCCGGGAAATCACTTTCTAATGCTATTCCTATGTTGCTGTTTTTTATTGTAAAACCAGAAACCGTGACATTGTTTGCTGCTATCACAATTGCTGCATATGGTTCGTACTTTATCTGTGGCATGTCAAGTATTGTGTTTTGGCTGTCTTCACCAAGTAATGTCAAGGGCTTATGTATTTCTATAGGTTCACTGTAAACACCGTTTTTCACAAAAACTGTGCCGCCTGCTGAAGCATTATCTACTGCATCTTGTATTGTGGCGTAATCGTCTGGGACAATAATTGAGCCTTCGGGCGGTGTCTGTGTTGTTAATGCTGTTGTGTTTACTTGGGCTTTTGTTGATGATACATAAGCTGAAGTTAAAAGAATTGCAGCTAGAAATACTATGAACCACTTTGGTTTTCTCACCTTCTGAACCTTCCCCTAAAAATAATGGTCATTTTACTGTATATATGATGTATTATATTCCATGATTTCACGCAATAAACCTAAAAACATTCGAAAAACTATTGTTCGCCAAAATCCAACAATCATATTAGGATACTAATAGCAGAACATTGTTGAAAACAACCTTTTTTTAGGAATTCTGATTGAAAAAACTTTTAACTCTCTTGGCACTCCAATGGCTTAATGACATCTTTAAGGCAACTCGAAGAAAAGTGGAGAGGGGCATGGGAAAAAGCCAAAATATTCGAGGCTGACCCAGACGCATCCAAAGAAAAGTGTTTCATCACATTTCCTTTCTCATACATGAACGGTCCACTCCACGTGGGGCATGGCTTCACAGCCACCCGCGTAGACGCGTACGCACGCTTCAAAAGAATGCAAGGCTACAATGTCCTGTTTCCATGGGCATGGCACTGGACAGGCGAAACCATAGCAGGCGCAAGCGAACGCGTAAAAAACGGGGACGAAACCCTGATTCGAGCATTCAAAGAAATGGACGGGGTTTCAGACGAGAACCTCAAAAAATTTGTTGACCCAGTCTTTATGGCAAAATATTACACCGACGACAGCCGAGAATCCGTGAAACGAATCGGATACTCCGTAGACTGGAGACGAGAATTCCACACAACCTCCCTTTATCCAACATTTAGCAAGTTCATAGAATGGCAATGTGAACGATTGCGAGAAAAGGGCTACATAATAAAAGGAACATACCCTGTGGTCTGGTGCCCACATGACCAAAGCCCAACAGGCGACCATGACCGCCAAACAGGAGAAGGCGTAGTCGCAGAAGAATACACACTCATCAAATACAAGATGGAAGACGGAACAATTCTTCCATCAGCAACTTTTCGACCAGAAACAATCTACGGCATAACAAACATCTGGATAAACCCCGACGCCGACTACGTCAAAGCCCAAGTGAATGACGAAAAATGGATAATCAGCAAAACCGCCGCAAACAAACTAGGTGAGCAACTAAAGAAAGTAATAATACAAGAAACATTCAAGGGCAAACAGATAATTGGAAAACTGTTCACAAGCCCTCTTAGCACCAGAAAAATGCTGATTCTCCCAGGCTGGTTCGTAAGCCCAGACAACGCAACAGGAGTAGTCTACAGCGTCCCAGCCCACGCACCATTTGACTACCTAGCCTTAAGAGACCTGCAAAACAACCCAGAAATGCTAAAAGAATTTGGCATAGACCCAGAAATGGTCAAAAACATCAAACCAATTTCACTCATCAAAGTGGAGGGCTTTGGAGAATACCCCGCAGTCGAACTGGTCGACCAAATGCAAGTAAAAGACCAGCATGACCCCAAAGCCGAAGAAGCAACAAAAGCGCTCTACAAAAAAGAGTTCCACGGCGGAACCCTAAAAGAAATCTGCAAAGAATACTCTGGAAAACAAGTCAACAAAGTAAAAGACTTGCTGATTAAAGACTTCAAAAAACAAGGCATAGCAGACTCCATGTATGACCTACCCGACCCCGTAGTCTGCAGATGCATGACGCCCTGTGTAGTTAAGCTTCTTGAAGAGCAATGGTTCATAAAATATTCAGACGAAACATGGAAACAAAAAACCAAAGACACCCTAAACCAAGCCGCAATCTACCCTGAATCGGCTAGGCAATGGTTCCTTAACATTATCGACTGGCTTAAAGAGTGGCCATGCGCAAGAAAAAGCGGACTGGGAACAGCCCTTCCATGGAGTCCCGGATGGATTGTTGAAACATTAACAGATTCTACAGTTTACATGGCATTTTACACAATAAACAAGCACCTCAAAAAATACAACATAAAAGGCGAACAGTTGACGCCAGAAGTTTTTGATTACATTTTCTACGGAAAAGGCAATGCCAAAAAAATTGCTGAACAAACAAAAATTGATGTTACAGTTTTGGATGAAATACGAAACGAGTACCTCTACTGGTACCCCGTGGACTTAAGAATCTCAGCAAAAGAACTGCTTCCAAATCACTTAACGTTCTTTTTGTTCCAGCACACCGCACTGTTTCCTGACCATCTGCCCAAGGGAGTTGGCGTAAACGGCATGCTAAGCATAGAAGGAAAGAAGATGTCCAAATCAAAGGGCAACTTCATAACCCTCAAAGATGCCCTCAACAGTTTTGGAGCAGACGCCACTCGTTGTGCTTTGCTTCTAGGCGGAGAAGGAATGAACGACCCAGACTGGAGAAGAGGCACTGTCGGGGATGTTAAAACCAAGCTTCGCGGATTCCAGAGCCTAACAGAGAACATAATCGAAAACGCAAAACAGCCAACAACAGGGAATCTGGAACAGTGGCTCATCAGCGTACTACAGGACAGAATTAAAATTGTAACAGACAACATGGAATCACTGAAAACCAGAACAGCACTAGAAAATGCGCTCTTCGAAGTTTGGAACGACTTCCGGTGGTACATTCGAAGAAAAGAAAAGTTTGACTCAAACACACTAAAACAAGCACTAGAAACTTGGATTCGGCTACTGGCGCCCTTTGCACCATACATGTGTGAGGAAATCTGGAACAAAATGGGACACACAGACTTTGTTTCCTTAGCACAGTGGCCAATTTACGACAAAAACAAAGTAAATGTTCAGGCACAAGAAACAGAAAATCTAATCAAAAACGTGATGGAAGACACCTCAAACATTCTCAGAGCAACAAAGATGGAACCAAAACAAATCTACTACTACTCATCTGCATCATGGAAATGGAAAGTCTACATAACAGCACTCAAAAAATCGCCTTCAGGAACACTTGTCATAGGCGAGCTAATGAAAGAATTAATGGCTGACCCTGACCTGAAAACAGTGGCAGGAAAAGTCGCTAAATTTGCCCAATCAATCACACAAGAAATCAACCGCATGCCAGAAGACATGAAACAAAAACAACTGCACATTGGAGTACTCGATGAAACAAAATTGCTAAAAACAGCAAAGAGTTTCTTTGAAAGAGAATTCAACGTGAAAATTCAAGCTTACAGCGAAGATGACCCAAACATACATGATCCGCAACGGAAGGCTGGGTTTGCTAAACCGTACCGTCCCGCGATTTACATGACATAACAGGGCTACTACATTGCTGTTTAATGAAAGATTATATCTAGGCAATTATTACACTATGAAGGCTCACTTGGGTCCGTGGCCTAGCCAGGATAAGGCATTGGACTTCTAATCTACAAAAGAAG
>JAOZIF010000113.1 GCA_026014495.1 Candidatus Bathyarchaeum sp. | reverse complement strand
GAAACAATGTATGCATTCGTTGCAGGTTTGGCAAGAAAATTCAAGGATGGAGCAGAGCTACTTATCAAAATGCTAAGCAGCTCTGCTCAACTCCCCGATACATTATCGCCCGAGAACGTGAAAACGCACGACTCCTTGCCATTAAGATGCGCGAATTGCACGACAAACGTATTGCACGTTTTGAATCCTTTACTAGCTTGACTGCTGCATGTAACGATAAAGCCAGTCTTCAACCTTTTAAAGAAATTTTTGAAATGTCGGAAGCTCTCAACGCTGATCTCAGTTCACCCTGTCCATCAAAAGTCGAAAGCTTTGAAACAATGTATGCATTCGTTGCAGGTTTGGCAAGAAAATTCAAGGATGGAGCAGTTTCTGTTGCTGAATTTGTCACTGAAAGCTTTGCTAGTGTTATTTCAGCTGTGAAATCATTTTGTTCAACAGCTCAAAAACTTTGGACTTTTGCGTCAACAGCTTCAAACATGATTACAAGTACTATTGGATACAAAGATTTATTCTTTGTTCTTGGTTTCTTTGTAATATATTGTCTTTTGGCTTTGACTCCTTTTGAATTTTTGGGACGTTCAATTTTCATGGCTGGAATGATGTTTTCTTCAAATGTTTACATTGCTGAAGCTGCAAAGTTCATCACTGTAATATCTCTAACTTGGTCTGTTGCAAAATGGTTCGTTCCAACAGTGCAAATCAATGTTTCAGGTGTTGCTCATGTTCAAGGTTTTTCCCAACATCCATTTATGACTATTTCATTTGTCATAGCTGCTCTTATGTGTGGTTGTTCAACTTTCGCTTTTCAAGAGAAGGCTTATTTGGATTTTGTCAAACGCCTTGATGCACACTCAAAATTGGTTACGGCTGCATCACGCTTGTCTGAAAACTTTGGAAATATTTTCCAAACTATTCTCACACAATTTGGAATTGATTTTTGTGGATTTGGTGAAGGAGAAAGTGTGCCAAATGATATCAAAGAGCTTTTGGCCGTATTGGAAACATTCGATATGACTAAGCGTGCAGAAATGATGAACAAACCAGAAATTTCCGTTGAAGTTGAAAGCATGTACAACAAATACATGGCAATGAGAATTGCATACCGAACAAATCGTTCTATTGTGGCAATTCTGGACAAAATACAAGCACCTATCGTTAATTTATATCAACGAGCTTGTAATTTGCACGGTGCCTCACTGAAGAATCGAATTGAACCTGTTGTACTTATGTTAACTGGCGGTTCTGGTGTTGGAAAATCATCAATTTTGTATCATATTGGTTCAACTGTTCTGGCCCATGCAAAGAAAATTACTCCAGATATGACAAATGCACAAATTCAGGAGGCGATCGACAATTGTTTGTATGCTCGAATGCATGAACAAGAATATTGGGATAGATATCAAGATCAAGCTGTCACGCTAATTGATGATTTTGGTCAGGTCCGTGATACAATGTCCAACCGTAATGTTGAATTTATGGAATTGATTCGCATGAGCAATCCCTTTCCATATCCTCTTCATATGGCTGATATTGAATCCAAGAAGACTGCTACCTTTACATCAAAATGTGTCGTTGCAACAACCAACTTGAACATGTTGAAACCAACTTCACTTGTTTCACAGGAAGCTGTCTGCCGACGTGTTGACATGCCATACAGTGTATCACTCAAGGCAGAATTTGCAGACCAATTTGGACGCCTGAGATCTGAATTCAAACAAGGAACAATCAATGTTGATATTTATGAATTCCGAGCTTGGAATCCAATGACTGGTCAGATTGGTGAAGAAGTTATCAGCTTTCAAGAATTGATGCGCAAGTTGTTATCTCGACTGCAGGAAAAGAAGGACAAATACGCCAAGCAAAAACAAGGTTTGGCTGAGTTTGCACGACAAATGATGGCAGAAGCAGAAGCAGCGCAAGTTGAAGGATGGTTCAAATGGCCAACTACAACTCGTGAAGTTTATCCTGTTTACACACATGAAGTTTGTGACAAGATGGAGGAGCGATACGTTTCAACTGAATATCACAATCCAGAAATGAATGAATATGATGAACTTTGGACTGCCCTCCGGGAAGAAAACAATTTTGAAGACACCATGCGCTTGTTTATTGATCAAACATCTCAAATGGAATTGATGGAAGACAACATGACTTGCTTTGAAAT
>JAOZIF010000143.1 GCA_026014495.1 Candidatus Bathyarchaeum sp. | reverse complement strand
GGGTGGAGTTATCCTGAAACCATCCATTATGGTAGACTAAAAATCACTGGGGCCTCGCTGAGTAAATCAGAAATCGTGAAAGGCATGGAAAGTGGCCTTTACAAACACTGGGACGACCCCCGACTTGCAACTCTTGCCGCATTGAAAAAACGGGGAATCCAACCGGAAGCTATTCAAAGTCTAATAGTTGATGTTGGACCAAAACCTCAGGACGTAGTTTTAAGCTGGAAGAACCTGTATGCTCACAACAGAAAACTGGTTGATCCAATTGCTAAGCGGTTCTTTTTGGTTGCTGAACCCATCAAAATTACTGTAACTGGTATTCCCAAAAGTTACTGTGCCAAAATTCCCGTGCATCCTGACCATCCAGAAATGGGCTTTCGAACTTTCGAGGTTAATCCAGTAAATGAGACTGCAACTTTTCTGATTTCAAAAAATGATCTGAATCTTCTACAAGGTAAACCAGTTGTCCGTTTTATGGATCTTTTCAATTTCAAGGTGCAACAAATTGCTGAAAACACTGTGGAAGCAGTATTTCACGGCGAATCATATGAAGATGCAAGAAAGCTTTCTGCCCCTTTGATTCATTGGTTGCCTGTTGATAGTGGAATTTCTTGTGAAGTTGTGATGCCTGATGCTTCAGTTGTTGAAGGCATGGCAGAAGAAGGTTGTAGGCAATTGAAGCCTGATGAGATTATTCAGTTTCAACGATTTGGGTTTGTAAGAGTAGATGCAATTAACGACAAGTTAGTTGCGTATTTTGCCCACAAGTAGGGTTTGCATCAAAAATTCTTTATTTTCTTTTTGTCTTTTTTCTTAAGGGAATGTTTGTTTGTTGAATCTGATTTCTAAATGTGGTATAGATTGTGGTACCTGTCCTTGGGGGCCTTTTCCTCGGGAGAGTATGTCTGAAAGCGAGTTTGAAGAGTTTAAGGCCCGTGCTAAACAGGTTTTGGGGTTTACGCCAATTAGGACTGCTTGTGTGACCTGTCAGACTCCTGACGATCAGATTCCCAAAACGTCAAAGTTACCTAGCAAGAGATGTTTGATTCGTCAATGTGTAGACAAATCTGACATAGAAAATTGTGGTTATTGTTCTCGCTTTCCCTGTGAGACCCTGAAAGGAACTGCAGATGCATGGAAGCGTGACGTTATCGAAGCTAAATTGGGGGCGTCTTTGTCTGATGTGGATTATCGTCGGTTTGTTGAGCCCTTTGAGGGTTTGCGGCGATTAACTGTTCTTCGTGAATCTTTGAACCCAAGCGAATTTGCTGAGCCTCCAAAAGTAAGTGCTAAAACAAAGTTAGTTACCTTTCCCAAGAATTTGATTTTAACTGAAGTCGAGCATTTCAAACAAGTTTACACTTTAATCAAAAAAATTTGGAATTCTTCCTTTGGGTTACAGAATACTGATACATTTGCTCAATATCACACTCTTGAAAAACAGCGAACCCATGTTTTGAGGTTTTTGTGGATTTTTGGAACCTATGGAAAATTAGATGGAGATGGTTCTTTTCTTGTAGTTGACCCTAAAACTTACCTTGCTAGCCGTGGAAGCGAAAAACAGTTAGCAATTTGGTCATTTCTTAAGGGTGTTGTTTTCAAGGAACTGTCCAGCTTGGGGGTTTGTTGTGAACGTGTGCCCTTAACTGGAGTAAAAATTGCAGACCTAACCACCTGCACTGGATATGTTCGAAATAAGGGTTGGGTTATGAGCATTTCTTTTGAGACCCAAATTGGTGGGTTGGATGCTCTGTGGGCTTTGCAATCTTACTGCAAAAAGTTGGATCAAAAATTTGGCAAAAAAGCATTTCAACAGTTCTGTATAGCCGACATGGGTTTTTTGTTTGAGTTTTAAGAAACAGTTTTTGTGTTCCTTTGATTTTTACAGAAAAAAACCATTTTCAACAATTAACTGTTGTTAGTATTCTAGTATGTTGAATTTTTTGAGCTAAATTTTGTTTTGGAGCAGTGTAACTTATTAAGAAAACTTGCTATTTGGTGAGTTGTGAGT
Organism: Candidatus Bathyarchaeum sp.; assembly: GCA_026014495.1. GTDB lineage: Archaea > Thermoproteota > Bathyarchaeia > Bathyarchaeales > Bathyarchaeaceae > Bathyarchaeum. The sequence goes on along the minus strand of JAOZIF010000143.1, from coordinate 164 downwards.
GGCATGTCTAAAAAGATGACCTATTCTGACTCAGGAGTTGACAGAGAAACCCGAGCAAAATCTAAAGAAGCTCTTTCTATGCTTAAGGGAACCTACAGTTTGGGCAAATATGGTAAAGTTGTTCAGCTTCCGTATGGTAACATCTTTCTAGCAGGCGACCGTTA
>JAOZIF010000129.1 GCA_026014495.1 Candidatus Bathyarchaeum sp. | reverse complement strand
GTTATTCTTCTGTTCGCAAGCGGAAAACTGGTTTGCACAGGCGCCAAAAAAGAAGAGGATGTCTACGAGGCAGTCACTAAACTTCATGAAACACTCGAACTTGAAGACTTGATATACTACGAGTAAAAACTCAAGCTTTTCATTTTTTGTTGTCATGCTTAGAAAACTAGGTTATTCACTAAATTTGGGGAATCTGACTTTTCCCACATACTTGAGAATCCAATCAACTAGTCGGTCATATGTTTGTGCACCCAGTTTTGTAAGGAGCACCTCTCCGTTTGAGTCGAATTCAATAAATCCCTTAGTTGACATCCAGTCCAGATATTTCACTAATCGATCATATGCTAATCCAGTGGATGTTGCAAGAGTGGTTCTGTTCAGTTTTTTTCGGTCTTTCAGAACCTTTATGATTCTTGCTAGCACGTAAAGGTCAGGCTTCGAAATTGGCTCCCCTGAATTCACTTTCAAACCACCGAAGCTCCCACAAAAGCCAATCAAGCCGCCCCATCTGGTCATAACGTTTGTGAAGGTCGTTTTTGCTTAGGACAAGAACCACAACTAATGAGACCAGCATCACAACAACATAATTAATAGTCATGTGTAGAACAGACTCGACAAGCCCGTTAAACACAAATAAAAGAGCGGCTGCAAAAACCCAGTAAACCAATGTTTTAGCTATTTCGTATAAAAAGAATCCAAGTTTTGCATATCGTATGTCACTGAATATGCTGTCCCATTGAATGTTTTGCAGTAGTTCTAGTGCGCCGGGTGCTCCTTCATTTAGTTTATTTTTCCATTGACCAATTGTTATTGATTTAATTCTGTGCCGTACCCAAAATACGGCTACAATTATGCCAGCAGGAAAGAGTACAATAATCAGAGAGGACGAAACTATGCTAAATCCAACATATTTTCCAATAAATAGAGAGGATAGGCATATAGAAATGTTTACGGATAGGGCGGTAACAACTGTTCCCAGAATTATTAACACAAAATCGGTCATTGAAGCTGCAAGTGTTTTGTATTTTTTCACTTGATCCAGTGCGGTCATGAATTCCGCAACTTTAGAAGAAAGAGCAGCTTCCATCAAATTGCCATTCCATACCCGTCTATGTGTATGTTTGCTTCTCCTTGAATTTTGAACCAGTAAACATCGATGTTTTCAAAGTACTCAGGGAATATGCCATCATCCAACCACGGAAGAAAGCTACTAGGAAGCGTAACGACATCTACATCAATTGGGTGGTTGTGAGAAAGGCTTAGCATTTGATAGTCACCTGAAGCTGGAGATATTCCCAAAGCAGTTCCTGTTGAATAACTGCCCAGAACGTCGCCACTTCTAGGGAGAAACAAATCTAAGGTGTAGTTATCAGTTATTTCTATTTGAGTACCATTTGGAAAAATCAAGAGCACAGGAGCAGACTTGTAGCTGAGCGATATGTAAATTGTAGCTCTCATAGAAGCGTAATTAAGTTTTGAAACGAAAACACCAGATGTACCAGATACATAACAATGCTCTGAGGCCGAATGAAAAGCAGACGTGAAAGTCAATTGAGCTGCTATTATCACGGTGAGTACAAAGAGTAACCAAACTTTTTTCATACAAACTAGTAATGAAAATTAAAAATATAAGAGAAACTCACCGAGGGTGAGTTATTTTGCTAACGTATAAATCAAAATTATTAAGCATGTGTTATTTTTTTTCCGCATTTTGGGCAGTGAATATGACGAAGTGACTGCTGAGAGTTCCATCCTGAAACCACTGCTTCTTCTTTTGGCAGCAGGTATCCACAGTTCGAACAGCGATAGAACTTGGAACGCCTAAAAAACTGCTTTATTCTTGCCAATAAATCCACCAAGCCACCCCTTATTAAAAGTTAATAATGTAGTATTTTTATGAATAATGAAAACACAATAAACATGCAAAATCAGAATGGTTACTCAGTAAACTAAAAAAACACCCTACAATTAACTAGTTAGCACTAAAAGAACAAAGCCAGAAACTAGAAGCCAACAATCTGTGCTATTTCTTTTTGGCGCGTTTTAGTATAGTGTCCAGTTGCTTGTCGGTTATGGCGGCTATGTCATGTAGTTTTTGGGCAAGTTCACTTATTGCGAGCAAATAATGAAGCTTGATTCCATCATTAGCCAAATTCTGTAGCCCATTCTCCTCGCGGTCCATCAAAACAAC
>JAOZIF010000087.1 GCA_026014495.1 Candidatus Bathyarchaeum sp. | reverse complement strand
GGTTGAAGCAGACCGGCAACTTGTATTAGAACTTACTGAAGTTTTGGATGCCTTTCACGCAACAGACGTTATCTTAGTTACTGATGGTTATACCGATGAGATGGTGCTGCCCCTTATTGAATCAAGAGTTCCCGTGACATCTGTTCGACGAGTGGTTATACAACACAGCAAATCCATTGAAGAAACCGCAGCAGTTTTTTCAAGATACATGAAACTCTTAGTGGAAAATCCAAGATATTCTAGAATGGTTTTAGGTCTTCCGGGGCTTCTTTTTATTGTTCTTGGTGCTCTATCATTTATTCCTCATGGCTTAGATTATGCAATTCCTGCTCTTGGCGTAATTATTGGTGGCTTTCTTGTTTGGAGAGGTTTTGGAGTTGATAAAACAGTGCATGGTTTCATTAAATGGACAAAAGACTATTCTCCTCCGCCCTTCACTGTCCAAATTGCTGGTTTTTCAGCTCTTGCAGGTATATTGGTTATTGTTGTAGGGGGATATTTGGGAGGAACTGCCGTAGCAACAGTAGCTGCTACTGAAGCTGATGCCTTTGCAATTGTTCCAAGGCTTGTTGGTGAATTCATTCGCGAGTCAACGTACCTAATAGCCATTGGACTTTGTGTTATTCTATCAGGCAGAGCCGTACGATGGTTCCTTGAACATGACTTGCGACTGTGGCGAACTATTGTTATCATAATTGGTGGTGCTTGGTCATCAGTTATGTTTGTTGAAGCCTCAAACATTCTAATTAACCCTACTTACCAATATGGACCTTTAGTGTACTCCATTATCGGGGGCATTCCCGTAATTGTTTCTGCGTTCTTGACTGCACTGCTTTTGCGCAGAAAATACAGTGACTATTTCAAAAAAACTGACCAAACACTAGAAGATTTTGAAGAAGAATAGGTTTTTATTATTTTACCCAGTTGTCTATGTACTTCTTGATTTCACGGTTCAACCTGTGAAAAAAGTTAGGCAATAGAAATTAATATGATCTGCATTTAGTCAGTGTGGCAAAAAAGCATGATGGAACGTTTACTTTCTCTTTTGGGCATTTACAAAATATACGAAAAATGGCTTGGTCTTCAAGTTAAAAAAGGAAAAAAACCTGAGCACGTTGCAATAATCCTTGACGGAAACCGCAGATGGGCGTCCCAAAAATCTCTCATACCTTGGATTGGACATCGTCATGGCGCCAATAAAGTCCATGATTTGATGGATTGGTGCATCGAATTAGATGTTAAATTCATTACATTGTACGCCTTTTCAACTGAGAATTTTCGGCGCCCAAAAGAAGAAATAACTGAAATCATGAAGCTAATTGAAGAAAATTTACGTTTGATACCTAAAGATGAAAAAATTCATGGCCACAAAATCAGAGTTAAAGCAATTGGGCGTATTGATCTTTTACCCAAGTCGATCCAAGATGTAATTCAGAAGGCTGAAGATGCAACAAAAATGTATCCTGAGCGTGTTTTGAATTTTGCATTAGCTTATGGTGGCCGTGCAGAAATTGTTGATGCCACCAAGAAAATTGCTGAAGAAGTAAAAAGTGGCAAACTAAAAACAGAAGAAATTACAGAAAACACTTTTGAAAATTACTTATACACTGCTCATATGCCTAGGCAAGATGCTGATTTGATTATTCGAACCTCGGGAGAAGAACGTTTGAGTGGTTTTCTGTCGTGGCAGTCGGCATACAGTGAGCTGTGTTTTGTAGATGTTAACTGGCCTGATTTTCGTCACATTGACCTTTTACGTGCAGTTAGAACCTACCAGAGACGAAAACGCCGGTTCGGCAAATAAAATTTTGTTTAACCTCGTTTTTTGGCACTGACTATTGAAATTACATCTCGATCTTTTAGGACGTAATCTTCTCCAATTCGGTTTTTGCCCCGAATGTCGATTGCATGGATGAAGCTGTCTCCAAGTTCTGTGTGAATTATGTATGCCAGTTGTCGGGCAGTTGTGCCGTAGGGCACAAGGTAAACATCTGGAAGAACTCGCCCTTTGTGATCGCTTAAATGTTCGACGTCTTCTACAGGGTAAACAGCAATCATTTGCAGTAGCTCAAGAAATGCTGTGTTTATGGCTTTTTGCACTCCTGTGGAGCCAAACTTGTATAGAATATTTTCTTGAATTTTGTTCAAAGCATTTTTTTGGGCTGCATTAAGTTTGTCTGATTCTGTTATGTTAAGTTTACAATCCCCTGGAGTGTAATTGATTAACCCTTTTTCTGCT
>JAOZIF010000112.1 GCA_026014495.1 Candidatus Bathyarchaeum sp. | reverse complement strand
CGAACCAACAAGTTCCCTAGACATTAGACACCAACTAGAAATCTTATGTATCCTTAAGACTTTAGCCCAGAGCAAACACTGCTCAGTAATTATTTCAATACATGATTTAAACTTGGCAAGCAGATTCTCTGACAGGCTGATGCTGCTCGAAAAAGGGGCCATCTTTGCCGCTGGGACTCCAGATTCAGTGTTGACTGAAGAAAACATAGAAGCTGTTTACGGAATTAAATCGAAGGTGACAAAATCTGTTCTTGGTATTCCTCAGATTACGCCTCTAGAATCAGAAACTAATAGTGCCGAAAATATACTTCCGCCAAAACTTATGGCAAAATACTGAACATGCCCAAAAATGGAAATGACACCACATTTTATTAAATTTGAGAGTTTACTTGAAGGAGCACAGCAACTTGATGGATAAAATGAAGAAAAAGGAAATCAAACTAAACCTAGAAAATGTGAAGGCAGAGGTTCTTTATCACAAGTATCAAAACGTTGACGTGAACACTCTACTTGTTTCTTTTAACCAAAAACGTCGAGTTATTTCCACATTGGATGGCTACAGAGAAGTACGTTTTGTTGCTAACCATTATCAGCCTTTTGAGTTGTCACAAAGCACAATGCAAAACTATGATGAATTCACAGAAAACTTTCCTAATGTTTTAGGACTCCCCAGTGAAGACCTCACCTTTTTGAGCACAGGCGCAAACATGAACAATTTGGCTGTTTGTGAAAAATCGTATCGTGACCGTATTGTTTGCTGTTTGGCTACAGGAGGTGTGGGTAATGCTTTGCGTTCTGGAGTCGATAAAGTTGATTGGATTGAACAAGATGGAAAATACGTGAAACTTGGGACAATCAACATAATTCTTTTGACAAATGTAACTTTGTCTGATGGAGCTATGGCACGATCCATAATTACTGCGACTGAAGCAAAAACCGCTGCACTCCAAGATATGGATGCCCGAAGCTCAATTTCACCTGAAAATCAAGCAACTGGAACAGGAACCGACAACATGATTGTCATCTCTGGAACTGACCCTGACAAGAAAGTACGACACACAGGTGGTCACACAAAGTTAGGCGAATTAATCGGAGCCTCAACCAAAATTGCAGTAGCTGAAACAATACGAAAACATGAACTTTGGGTCTCAGACAACAAAAAAGATTCATCAAGACTTGGAGTAGTTGATTAGTGACTGATATAATAGTAACCGAGGATTTGACCAAAAACTATGGAAAAATCAGTGCTGTTCAAAATCTGAATCTTAATATTCATGCAGGTGAAACATTTGGTTTCCTTGGACCCAACGGGGCTGGGAAAACTACAACTATTCGTATGCTGACCACCTTGACTAAGCCCACATCTGGACGTGCAGTTGTAAACGGTTTTGATGTAGTAACTCAAGCTGATAAAGTAAAAAATGAGTTCGGAATAGCTCAGCAGCATATGAGCCTAGACCGAGATTTAGATGTAAGAGAGAATCTGGAGTTACATGCTCGGCTTCATCATATTGAATCCTCTGAACGCAAACGCCGCATTAACGAACTGCTAGATTTTGTTGGACTGACCGACCAAGCTGACCGTATGGCGATGGCGCTTTCTGGAGGAATGCAAAAACGAGTGATGATTATTCGAGCTTTGATTCATCGTCCTAAGATTCTATTTTTAGATGAACCTACTGTGGGATTAGATGCTCAGACACGCCGTCGTTTATGGGAATTAATAAGGCGTCTGAATCGTGATGGCACCACAATTTTTCTTACAACCCATTACATCGAAGAAGCAGAGGCACTATGTAATCGTGTAGGAATATTACATCAAGGGAGATTGATTGCTCTTGATAAGCCTGTAGAGCTGCGTCAAAAATTAGGATTATTTGCTGTTGAAACGCTTACAGCGGACTTAGGTACCAAGTACAACTATTTTCCTGATAAAGCTGCAGCGAAAAGATATGTTCAGAATTTGCCTCAGGACCTAAAAACCATAATCCTTCGCGAATCAAATCTAGAAGACGTGTTTGTTGAACTAACTGGACAAAAAGTAAGTGAGGGCTAAAACAGTGAACCTGCTAAACGATATTTACTCTGTCTTGTGGGTAGACCTAAGAGTTCTTAGGCGCCAGTGGATTCGAACTTTGTCTACTAGCCTTGTGAATCCTCTTTTGTACCTTGTAGCTTTCGGCTTTGGATTAGGACAAGGAATCAGCTTTGACGGCTACAGCTACCTTGAATTTGTTATCCCCGGCATAATCGCTTTAACATCCATGACCGTCAGCTTTAGTGGTGCTGGACAAAAACTAAACGTGGACCGCCTATTCTTCAAATCATTTGACGAATGCTTAATGTCCCCAGTTAGTGTATATTCAATAATTATCGGAAAAGCCCTAATTGGGGTAGTACGCGGTTTATTCACGTCTATTGTGTTTATGCTAGTAGGATTTGCCCTTTCACCCTCACTGAACATAGACATAGCTTTCGTAGCTGTACTTGTTCTGTCATGCTTTGTTTTCTCCTTTTTTGGAGTACTTGTTTCTTTTCTGGCAAAATCACATCAAGACATGAGCACCGTAAGCAGCTTAGTGTTGTTACCAATGACTTTTCTTAGCGGAACCTTCTTTTCGTTAAGCCAAATTCCTGAAGCCCTGAAAATTGTTTTGTACTTTTTACCTCTAACCCATTCAAGCGAATCTCTGCGTGCAATAACTTTGGAGCAGTCTTTCCCTTGGATTTATATATTTGTTCTTCTAGCCTTTGGGGTATTCTTTTTTGTAATGTCTATGGTGGCTTTAAAACGCTCTAGTGTGTAAGACAAAAACCAAATCTTTTTTTATTCTTTGAAGTTGTAGCCTCTCGGAGTAACCAGACTACCATTAACCTTGTATGTTTTCGAATTTCCTATAACCAGTACCGTTGTCATGTCTATTTCAAAGTTTAGCATATTTTTTAGTGAAGTAAATGTGGCTTTTTCGCCCTGCCTTTTTGCATTCTTAACTATGCCTACATGCGTTTTTGGGTCACGATATTCTAGTAATATCTTGTGGGCTTGGGCTAACGGCTTTTTTCGTCCCTTACTTTGAGGGTTATACAATACAATTCCAAAATCTGATTCAGCAGCAGCTCTCAGTCGCCTTTCAATCAAACTCCACGGCGTCAAAATATCACTCAAACTTATAACAGCAAAATCTCCCACTAACGGCGCTCCTAATGTTGCCGCAGCTGCAGTAGCCGCTGTTACGCCCGGAACAACTTCTATTGGAACCTTTACTTTTTGGCGTGCAGCAGCCTCCAAGACAACGCCTGCCATGCCATAAACTCCAGAATCGCCGCTACTAATAACCACAACTTGCTTGTTTTCTAATGCCTCCTGTATTGCCTTTTTGGCTCTGTCGACCTCTTGTCCCATATTGCCACTGAACACTTCAACATCTTTTTTGATGATTTTCTGGATTAGCTTCACGTATGTCTTGTAGCCTATGATAACTTCAGCTTGTTCTATTTCCTGTTTGGCTTTGAGAGTCATGTGCTCAAGAGCACCAGGTCCAATGCCGACTACGGCTATTCGCCCGATGCTATTGCCACTGTCACGCCTTTTGATTTCATTTTCTTCATTATTAATTTCGGATTTTTTCCTGCAACTATTAGCGCTGCTTGCTCGCATACTCCTCCAACTCCAATTTTTTCTTTAACTACCTGTGAATCAGCGGAAAGGTCCTTGTGCCTAAAAGAGCCAAGCTCCTTGATGCTGATAAATTCAAGATTTAATCCTAGTTTTTTGGCTGCGTTTAGCATGCTTAATGAATCCTTTTTTATGTCAACCGTAGCCAAGCGGTCAACTCGTTCTACTGTAATGTTTGCTTTTGACAACGCAGAACTTACTGTTTCAACAATATCTTCTACACTTACTTTTTTTCGTGAACCCATACCAACCGTTATTGTCTTTGGCTTCAGGATTGTAGCTGGCTTACTAAGTTCGTCCACCAAGTTTTCTTCGTTTGTGATTATGACGCCTGCATCAAAGCTGTTCACAATCTCTATCGCATGTTTTATGTTCTCGGCAGTTTTGACCTTATAGCTGCTGATTTTATTCAGTGAAATTTTTGCTGTTCCAGATAAAACCAGCACCAACTCTTGTTCGTTTACTATTGCAGAGTTAACGGCGACTAAACTTTGAGGATTTATTACAGTGCAGTGTAACTCTGTGGCTAGCTCGTCAACGCTCTGCTTGCCTAACACGTCCGAAGCTGTAGTGATGACAGGTACTGCCTCCAAGCCCTGAGCAATAATTTTTGTTAGCTTGTTGGCTCCACCCAAATGTCCTGATACTAAACTGATTGCAAATCTTCCAGAAACGTCAACACACACAACAGCGGGGTCACTCATTTTACTTTTCAGTAATGGAGCAATTGTCCTCACGATAATTCCTGTAGCCATAACTGCAACTATTGCATCAACATAACTGAAGGCTTCCCTTACTGCGTCTCCCAGCTTCTTTTCTAGCGGAATAACGCCTTTTTGGGCGTATTTTCTGGGTGCACGTATTGTACAATTTATGTTGTTCTTGGTTAGAACATCCTTGATTTTGGCTGCCGTTTTAACCCCTTGTCGAGTAATGGCGAAAATTGTTACGCCTCTAGGAAACATCGTTTTCGCCTTTACGGTAGCCATGAGTAAACTTGGGGTCATACAGTTTCGAAAAATCGTAGGCTTTGGGATTCAATACTTCTCCAACAAATATCAGAGCTGTCCTTGTTATCCCAGCGTCCTTGACCTTCCCAACTATATCTTCTAAGGTGCCTCTAACTATTTTTTGCTCCTTCCATGTGGCTTTGTACACAACCGAAACTGGCGTGTCTTTGGAACGACCACTCATCTTAAGCTCTTCAATAACCTTTTCTACATGCTGAATCCCCAAGAAAATAACCATAGTTGTTCCATGCTTCGCCAACTCTCTAATCCTCTCAGGCTCTGGAACAGGAGTCCTACCTTCAGGTCTAGTTATTATAACGCTCTGCGAAATGCTAGGCAACGTTAACTCTCTTCTCAATGCTGCTGCACCTCCTTGAAGGCAACTCACCCCAGGAATCACCGTAAATGGTATACCCTGTTTTTCCAAAAAATCCATCTGCTCAGTTATGGCACCAAAAAAGCTGGGGTCACCATCATGCACTCTAGCAACAAACTTTCCCTCATTAACTGAATCAACCATCACCTGAAGAACCTCTTTTAAGTTCATGGCTGCGCTGTCGTAGAGCTTAGCATGAGGTTTCGCATATTTGAGTATCTGCGGATTTAGCAAAGAGCCCGCATAGATGACTACATCTGCTTTTTCGAGGTTCTTTTTTCCTTTGAGAGTTATTAGTTCAGGGTCGCCTGGACCTGCGCCGATAAAAACAATTTCCTTCATTTTGTTTTCTCCTTTATAATCGAAATCGAAAAGTAATCATCATCAATGTCCCATTTTTTCACATCCTTTAATGTCCCAACAAGTGCCTTCTCTTCTGACATTGTGCATCTCCGAACTAAAGCAATTGTCGAGTTCTTTGTGAAACCAGATTTCTCCAAAACTGGAACAAACTCTTTTAGCCGTTTAGAACCCTTCAGTAACACAATACTGCTTGCGTGTTTGGCAATCTCGCCAATCTTGTCTGACTCAATACCTGACGTAATAATTGTAACAACTTCATTTTTTTCTGCAAGTGGTATCTTGGAAACTGCGGCACAAGCAGTTAACGATGTTACGCCGGGTATTATTTCCAAGTTGACTTCTGGGTGCTCTTCTTTCATTCTTTGGCAAAGATAAATGAATGTGCTATAGAACATGGGGTCGCCCAACGTGATGAATGCAATTGTTTTGCCTGTTTTGGCTTTTTCAGCAATGATTTGCGCATTTTGGCTCCATGACCTTTTAAGCTCGCTTTTGTCTTTGGTCATTGGAAAAACCAGTTCAAGCAATTCAGGAATGTTTTCTCTGCCCTTTAGAATTTGTTTGACTATGGCAAGAGCAAGGCTGGGCTTGTTCTCGTGAGCTTTTGGAATGCTTATCACATCAGCAGTCTTCAACATTTTTACAGCCTTTACAGTGATGAGTTCCGGGTCACCGGGACCAACACCAACTCCAACAAGTTTACCTTGCAACTTTTTTTACCTCTGTTTTTGTAGCCGATATTATTGTGATTGGATTTCTTGCTAGCATCATTGTTCCTGAGGGTAATTGTCGCCCTTTAGCTACAAAAATCTGGGCAACATCCAAATCCTTGAAGTTCAGCTTCTTTATTTCATCTAGCGCCTTAACTGCTGTCTCCAAAAGTATTGCATTAACGACTAGCCTTCCATCATTTTTCAGCTTATGGTAAGCTGTTTGTATTACTTTTGGTAATGATGCACTGCCGCCTATGATGACTGCGTCTATTTTGGGTAACTGTAACATTGTGTCAGGAGCTTTTCCGAAGATAGTCTCAACTATGTTTTGAACCTGAAATTTTGTCACGTTACTTTTGGTTAATCTAATTGCTTCTGCATTATCATCTAATGCAAAGACTCTGCCCTTCTGTGTTACCTGAAGAGCTGCCTCAACCGTTAAACCGCCAGTGCCACATCCAACATCAATTACGTAAGAGCCCTCACAAAGCCGAGCCTTAGAAATAGTGACTACACGTATCTCCTCTTTTGTAGGCCCAGGAACCTTATCGCTTTGAACAAAATCTGCATCCGGAATTCCGGCAGTTCTATACGACCACACATCAAACGCCTCATTTTACTTTTGTATTTTTCTCTCCTACAACCATCACACACAAAACGCCAAATTCCTGCTCCAAAATCCCCGCCAAAGTAGATGTAACCACTTTCTCATTCGTCAGCGTCAAATTCTCGCACACACTAACAGCAGTTTTTTTGTCTATTCCGTTTTCAATAAGAAACCTTGCGACATCACTTGGAGAAAACGATTGGGGGTCTGGAAGAAGAATAACTATATTTCCACTTTTTGTTGCCTCGACTAGTTTCATCTTCTTCTCATTGCTTGCGTCAGCATGAAAACTAATCAAAGTTGCAGTATCCCAGCGCATCCGAAGACGTGCAGCACAAATTTGAATTGAGCTTACGTTCGGAATAACATCGAAGTCAACATCTTTTCCAGCAACTTTAAGCAATGAACCTAAAAGACCCGAGAAACCGGGGTCTCCAGTTGAAAGTATTACTACTTCTTTGCCTGCTGCCGCAGATGCAACTCCATATTTTAGTCCCTCAATTATGTTCTGAGCTGTTAAGGCTAATGATTCGCAGTGTATGAAATCTTGAAACAACTTTAGAGCTTTTTTTGCACCTATCACAATTTCTGCGTTTTGTACGCTCTGTTTTGCGATATCAGTGATGTAATCTGGAGAGCCTGGACCCATACCAACTATCTTAAGTTTGCTCAATTCACAAAACTCCTAACATTCTTACTTGTTCCCAGAACAGTTCCATTCATGGATACTATAATCACGTTAATCTTGGCTTTATTGCCTATTTTCTCTAATGAACGTACATACACCTGCTCTGCAATCGGGTTAAATGTTTGTTGAATCAGTTTGGCTGGTTCAAGAAACTGTATTGCCTCTTCAGTTGTGTTTGAGTTCACTATTTTTTGTATGAGTTTTGTGTCTGCACCCGCAGCTCCCGCATAAGCGGCTATGATTTCCATTCGGGCATCACCCATCTTATGATGAGTATTGAAGATTCCCGCTGCCAACTTCACAAGTTTTCCGGGATGACCAAAAATAGCTATGTTTTTTGCCCCTTTTTCAACTGCCTTCTGTAGCATGTAACCCATGAAGTCGCCTGTTTGAACTATGCTGTCTTCAGGAATGTTGAATATTTTTTTAGCCAGCTTTTCCCCTATGTTTCCCGGAACCAAAAAAATCTGTTCATAATTTTGGGCAAGGGCGACGTCAAGTTGAGGAACCAACGAGCGCCTGTATGACTTAATCGATAATGGTCTGACTACACCTGTTGTACCCAGAATGGATACGCCCCCAACTATGCCTAGCTTGCTGTTTTGGGTTTTCTTGGCAACTTCTTCGCCCTCGGGAGCACTTATTGTTATTTTAACGCCTTTACCTGAAGGCAAAACCTCTTTGATTGCCTCTTTTATCATCTTTCTTGGAGTAGGATTGATTGCTGCTTCACCTACAGCAACAGGTAAGCCTTGTTTTGTTACCGTGCCAACGCCCTTACCACCAGCTATGCTGATCTTTCCATCATCAGTTAGCTTTACTGTGGCGAAAATTTCCATCTTATCTGTGACATCTATGTCTTCTCCAGCATTCTTTAATGCGTATGCTATTGCGGTGTCGTCGCTGAGTTTCTTGCATTCTTTAATTAGTATCTCAAAACGGATGCCTAACGGGCTGGGTATTCCTACTCTGTCAACTGGCTTATCAAGCAAAGTAATTAGGGCTGCTTTTGCTGCAGCTGTAGCGTATGCACCCGTCGTGTTTCCATATTTTAAGACTCTTCGCATGATAAGCCACTGTAATTTTAAATTCCCAAATCTTTTTCTGCTATGCCAAGCAAGGCGTTAAAAACTGCAACTGCTAGTGCACTTCCACCTTTAGGTCCTCGAATTATTACGTAAGGTATAGGCAGGCTTGCAACTTCTTTTTTTGAGTCTGCGGCGCCTACATATCCTACAGGAGTAGCTATGATAAGAGCTGGCTTGGCTAACCCTTGTCTCACAGCTTTTGCTATTTCAAATGCTGCGGTGGGCGCATTTCCTATGGCTATAATTGAGTTGTCTATACCGTCTTTTATGGCTAACCGCATGGCAGCTGCAGACCTTGTTATCGATTCTTGTTTGGCCAGTTTAACTGCCCGTTCATCATCGACATAACTTAAAATCTGTCCCCTAAACCTTTTGATTCGTGCCTCATTTATGCCCACTTTAACCATCTTAACATCTGCAATGACTTTTGCTCCAGCTTTGATGGCTGCTACCCCCGCTTCAACTGCATGTTTATCGATTACAACCAGTTTTGCATATTCGGGGTCAGCTGTAGTGTGAACAACGCGTTCGATTATCGGTGCATGTGTCTTGGGCGCTTTTTCTAGCGTGTCGGCTATGAGCGGTCTTATTATTGTTATACTGGTTTTGTACATGTTTATCGAAGCCGTTAGATTGCGGGCTTCCTGAACTTTTTTTATTTCACTGCTTTGTTGACCTAGAAGCTTCAGCGCTTTTTCTTCAACTATTTTTGCTATTCGTTCATCTGGTCCCAGTGGTTCCCCGTATATTATTTTTACTCCCTGAGCCTTTAACCCCAACTCTTTCTGCTTTGTTTTTAGTATCTCAGGAATTTCATCTGTTGTGTGTACCCCATGAGCTATGAATGTAGGAACCAACACAATCTTAGTAGCTCCCTTTTTGACTGCGTTCTCTATTGCTTCTGGAATTGATGGCTTATTTCTCACCATAAACGCGGTTTCTACCTTGTCAAAGCTTGACCGCCGTCTTATTTGGTCTGCCAGTTTTTCCATGGTTTCCTTATTATGTGGAAGCTTACTTCCGTGCCCAATAATAATCAAACATGTTTTACTCAATCTTTTCACTCCATTTTTGGTTACATTATTTTACTTCAAGCAGTTTCACTGCAACATCTACCATTTCCTTATCGTTGGTCTTAGCTGCCTTACGCAGATTTTCAACAATAGGCACCAAAGTTTGTTCAACTATCTCGAAAGTCAAATCGTCAATAACGCCCCTCTTTTTTTCATCAAGCTTTCCTAGCATGTTGTTTGCTTTGGTCAGCTCTTTTTGTCTGATTTTCTCAGCGTGCGAAAACAAGGACGAAACTATGTTGCTTACAGACTGTGCTTTCAAGTCTTGTTCAAGCAAAATCAGGGCTTCATCAATAATTTTTGAGGCTTTTTCTGCCTTTTGTTGCCGTTTCTCTTTGTTTTTCTCCGCGATTACTCGCAAATCATCTATGTTGTAGAGCGTAACCTCATCTATTTGTTGCACAGACTCTTCGACATTTCGCGGGTTTGAGATGTCAATAATCATTAAACCCGTTAACTTGTTGCGTTGCTTCATAATTCGGCAGACCGACTCTTTTTTTAGCAAATAATGAGGCGCAGCCGTAGAGCAAATAACAACGTCAGTGTCTTTAAGCACCTCTTCTAACATGTCAAACCTTACAGCTTTTCCTTGTAGTTCATCAGCCAACTTTACTGCTCGCTCGTAAGTTCTGTTGGCAATAAATATTGCATTTGGGCAGCATCTTGCTAGTGCTTTTGCCACAATGGTTCCTGTTTCCCCTGCACCCATCACCAGAACGTTCTTGCCTTCTAGGTTTCCTAAAAGCGTCTCTGCAAGCTCAACTGCAACTGAACCAATAGATACTGAGCCTCTGTTAACTTCGGTTTTGTTTCTTACGTGTCTTCCAACACTTACTGCTCGTGTAAATACGGTTTTAAGTATTGGACCAACAGTGTTTGCTGATTCTGCTGTTGAATATGCGCCCCAAACTTGACCTAGAATTTGGTCTTCACCTATTACCATTGATTCTAATCCAGACGCTACTCGTAGGAGATGTTTAAGGGCATCTTGATTTGTTGACGTTTCAATTGCTTTGCTTGCTTCTTTAGATTTGGTTCCACATTTTTTTATTATGTAGTCTATAATCATCTGGGATGTGCCTTTGTTTTTAGTAACTACGTAAAGTTCGGTACGGTTGCATGTTTGGAGTATGATGCACTCGTCAACATTGGTGCTTGAGCAAAGCTCGGCAAGTGAAGTTTTGATGTTTTCAAAGGCTACAGTTTCAATTAGTGAAACCTGTGATTTTTGGTGTGTAATCCTCACGTTTATGATGTTGGCGTTGTTAGCAGAGGCCTGCATGGATGGATAATCCCTCCAACTTAAATATAAGAGTTCGCATATTTTTGCGCTAAGAAGCAGGGGATAAACTTGCGACATCGAATCGGATTGATTTACGTTCCAGGGGCATTGCCCTTTTTTGAAAGCTTCGGAAGCTTACCAACTGACATAATCCGAGAAGACGGACTAGTAGATGGTAAACCTGCTTCCGAAATCCTTGATTTACTAATAATTCCAGGTGGTAGCCTTGTGGAGTCCCAGAGCATAACTGACAACATAAAAAAGGAGATAACACGGATGGCTGATGTTGACAAGTTTGTGCTTGGGATTTGTTCAGGTTTTCAGGTGCTAGCCAAAGCAACTGATGTTGGACGTTTATCTTCTGTTCCCATTACGCACAGAGGGCTTGGTCTGTTAGATGTGGAGTTTGAGCCATTGATATGTACAGACAGTGTTTCAGCTACGGTTGTTGGAAAAAGCTTCATGACTGATTCGCTTGGGAAAACGGTTACAGGTTTTCACTGTCACACCTACGGCAAGATTACTTCATACACCAAAGCAAGACCTATTCTGGTTTCGCACATAAAACGTGTTAATTATCGTGATGACCCTCAGGATTTTGTTTCTGGATTTACTAATAACGAGGGCAATGTAGTTGGAATCTTAAGTCATGGATTGCTTGAGGAAAACCCAGTCATAATCCAGAGCGTCATGAAGTCTTTGGATATCTCAAATCAAGAACTTCAAGAAATCAAGAATGCTAATTCACGGTTATTACTCAAACTGAAGCGTGAAGTTGGCATATCAACAGGTGTTCAGTCAGAACTTAATTCGTCCCAACAGGCGGCAACTCCAGTGCTTTTGTTTACTACCGCAACTGGAAGCGGGTCAGGTAAAACTTTCATAGTCACTGGCGTTGCTGGAGCATTGAAGAAGCGGGGATTCAAAGTTGGGTTGCTAAAAGTAGGTGGCGACATACGTGACATTGTGCCTGCTTTGTATTTGGTCAAGGAGCCAATCAACAGTTATTCGTCAATAAAAGTAGGAAACAGTGGCTGGGCGTCCCCAATAGATGCAGTAGACACTGCAAGCAAGAACTATGATTTTCTTTTAATAGAAGGAGCAATGGGGCCTTTCACTGGATTTCTTAACGAAACTGTAGAGCGTCCTGCCTCAACCGCGGAGATAGCGGCAGTTCTAGGTGTTCCCACAGTTCTTGTAGTTGCCTGCGACAAGACGGGTATCGAAGGTGCAGTGATAACTGGCTTAAATTATGTTAATTTCATGAAAGCTCTTGGAATCAACGTAGTGGGGGTAATATTAAACAAGTTTCGCACAAGCTACATTACTCCCGAAATCAAGCACTCCCTTAAATCTGCTTTTCGAAATCTTGGCGTCGGGTTACTTGGAATATTGCCCCGTATAAATTTAGAGGGACGAGGAGCCATTCCTGAAATTGAGATAAGGTATGACGAGTTCGGAGCCAAAGTACTCGCAACTGTGGAGCAGTCATTGAATTTGGATTTGTTGATGCGTCTTGCTGAATCTCCTGTACGCTCTTCGATTGATTGTGGAACAGTTCTGGAGCGCTTTAAGCTGCTACTCGGTAATGGCTGTGTTTTGGATATACCTAAAGGAGCGTCTGAATGTTGATTTTAGACTTCAATCTTAACGGAAAATATGTTGTTATTGTTGGGGGCGGGTCAGAAGCGTACAGAAAAATTCTGAGTTTTCTGGATGCAGGCTCAAAAATTTTGGTCGCAAGCAAAAAGTTTCTGCTTGACATTCATACGTTAAATCAACTGCAAAAAATCGATTTACTTCAAACTGACATCAAGGATATACCTGATTTTGTTAACAGTCTTGGTAACAGCCCTGACATACTTGTTGCAGTAACTAACGATAGCGACCTTAACTTTCGTTTAGTTAAACACGCTAAAGATGCGGGATGCTTAGTTTATTGTGTTGATAATCCTGAAATAAGCGATTTCATGTTTCCAGCCTTAGCTAAAGTAGGTGATGTGAATATTGCAGTGTCAACTAGTGGAAAAAGTCCTTCTATGGCTAGAGTTTTGAGGCAAAGAATAGAAAAAATGGTTACCCCTGAGGATTTGCTTCAAATCAGATTACAAGATTGCATTCGGCCTCTTCTGAAGCAACAAATCTCAGAGCAGAAAATCAGAAAAATTGTTCTGTCTGAAATACTTGACGACAATCACATAAAGAAACTTTTGAAACAAAGCAAGTTTGAAGCTGCTAAACAGTTTGCCTTGGACATTGCAGAAAGCTTCAAAGAAAAAAATCAGGCTCTTTCGGAGGCATAACTTTTGAGTTTTCCATCAGTTAGACTGCGACGGCTGCGGCGGACACCTGCATTACGTGACTTAACAACTAATGTTAGGGTTCATCCGAGCAATTTGGTATGTCCCATTTTTGTGGATGAAAACGCGAATGCACCCGTTTCTATGAAATCGTTGCCTGAATACTTTAGATTACCTCTTGATTTTGTAGCTGATGAGGCTAGAAAGATTCTTGAGCATGGAGTAAAATCTGTGCTTCTTTTTGGTATTTCTTCAAAAAGGGACGAAACTGGCTCTAGTGGCTTTTGTGTCAATGGTATTGTTCAAAAGGCAATTCGTGAACTAAAGAAAGAATTTGTTAATGAACTTGTTGTTATGACTGATGTTTGCCTTTGTGAATACACAACTCATGGTCACTGTGGTATCGTTGACGGTAATGAAGTTGTGAATGATTCTACTCTAGAGTTTTTGCAGAAAATGGCTGTTAGTCATGCTGACGCTGGGGCTGACATTGTAGCCCCTTCTAGTATGATGGATGGCCAGGTTAGATTCATCCGTGAAGCTTTGGATGACGCTGGTTTTAATCAAGTGGGTATAATGGCTTATTCTGCCAAGTATGCATCTTGCTTTTATGGTCCATTTCGAGATGCTGCTGGTTGTGCACCCAGTTTTGGAGATAGAAAGTGTTACCAGATGGGTTATGGGAACTCGGATGAAGCTCTAAGGGAAATGGAGTTAGATGTAAACGAGGGTGCAGATATTTTGATGGTCAAGCCTGCTTTGCCCTACTTGGATATAGTGCAGCTTGCAAAATCGAGTTTCAGTTTGCCTGTTGCTGCATATAGTGTGAGCGGAGAATATGCTATGGTTAAAGCTGCTGCTAAGTTGGGTTGGGTGGACGAAAAGGCGGCAGTGCTTGAGTTGTTAAGTGGAATAAAACGGGCTGGTGCTGACATTATTATAACATATTTTGCTAAGGATGTAAAATCATGGCTAAATCAACTTTGAACAGAACTAAATCCGAATGTCTCTATGAGCGTGCCAAGAACATTTTGCCCAGTGGAGTAAACAGTCCTGTCCGAGCCATTAAACCATACCCGTTCTTTGTTAAACATGCAAGGGGCTCAAAACTATACAGCGTAGATGGAATCTCCTACGTGGACTACTGCATGGGTTATGGGCCCCTGATTCTGGGGCACTCTTTTGAGGGCGTATTGGATGCAGCAAGAGAACAACTGGAAAACGGGACATTGTATGGTGCTCCAACAGAGAACGAAATCAAATTTGCAGAACACATTAGCGAAATGTTTCCTTGCATGGAGATGATGCGTTTAGTTAATTCGGGCACCGAAGCAACAATGCATGCGATAAGGTTAGCTAGAGGCTTTACTGGAAAAAACAAAATCATCAAGTTTGAGGGATGCTATCACGGGGCGCATGATTATGTTCTTGTGAAAGCGGGTTCAGGCGCTACTTCATGTGGGGCTCCAGACTCTCTTGGAATCCCTGAGGAAACTACACGAAACACTATAGTTTTGCCTTACAACAACTATGCGGCTCTAGAGGACGTTGTCACACAAGAAAGCAATGATATTGCCGCAGTGATTGTTGAACCGGTGATTGGGAATGCTGGTCTCATATTGCCACATGGTGACTATTTGCAGAAGCTCAGAAAATTAACCAAAGAATATGGGGTTCTTCTTATTTTTGATGAGGTCATTACAGGCTTTAGGCTTGCCTTGGGCGGAGCACAAGAATATTACGACATTGAAGCTGACCTGACAACATTAGGCAAGATTCTGGGGGGAGGTTTTCCAATAGCAGCATTTGGGGGCAAAAAAGAAATTATGAATCATTTGTCGCCGTTTGGCAAGGTGTATCAGGCAGGAACCTTTAGTGGCAATCCTCTTTGCGTGTCTACTGGCATTGCTGTTCTCCAAACTTTGCGTAAAAACAAAAATGAAATCTATCCTAAACTTGCACGGAACTGCGACGAATTAAAGAAAGTAATTGTAGACTTAGTTTCATCCTATACTATTGAAGCACAAGTGAACAGCATCGCTTCCATGTTCCAGATTTTCTTTACATCTACTCCAATTGTTGATTATGGGTGCGCGAAATCCTGTGACACTCAAAAGTTTTCTGTATACTTCCAAGAACTCCTAAAACAGGGCGTATTTGTTCCGCCTTCACAGTTTGAAACGTGTTTCCTGTCAACAGCACACGACAAAGACGATCTAGAGCGCACTGTTGATGCCCTTGACAATGCTCTACACAAAGTGTCAACTAAAGGCAGGTCTGTTTGATGATTTTAACTGTCGGTACTCGTGGAAGCAAACTCTCGTTGATACAGACAAACAATGTTTTAGCTAGTCTCCAAGTTCTTCATCCAGAGTTGACCTTTAAAGTCAAAGTAATCAAAACGTTGGGTGACAAAGAACAAAACTTGTCTCTTTTTTCTCTGGACAGAAAGGGCATATTCGAAAAGGAGATTGATTTGGCAATAGAAAAAGGAGAAGTAGACTTTGCTGTTCATAGTCTCAAAGACGTTCCTATCCTAGAACAGTCACAAACAACTATAGCTGCAATACCAAAACGTAATTCCCCAAACGATGTTTTAATCTCAAGGGATAAAGTTTCCTTGGCAAAGTTGCAGAAGGGCGCAGTAATCGGAACCAGCAGTTTGAGGAGAATGGCACAAGTAAAGCATCTTCGTTCTGACTTAGAAGCCAAGCCAATAAGAGGTAACGTTGACACCCGAATCCAGAAAATAAAAAGAGGCGAATTTGACGCATTAATAGTGGCTGAGGCTGGACTTAATCGGATGAAACTGGAAAATCAGATCACAGAACGTTTCTCACTGGAAACTTTTGCACCCTCTGCAGGACAAGGAGCACTAGCCATAGCAGCAAAAAAAGATAACAAAAAGGTGATAAACATTCTTGAATCAATCAATCATGCTCCGTCACGCGCTGAAGTAACTGCTGAACGAAGTCTTGTTCTCTCACTTGAGGGCGGTTGTCGCGTTCCAATTGGTGCAATTGGGCGTGCATGCGGTGACAAAATGTCTTTTTATGGTTGTGTTTTTTCGCTTGATGGTAAGAAAAAAATCTTTTCGTCAGCAGAAGGCAAACTTGAGGATGCTAACGATTTAGGCAGACAAGTTGCTCAGAGCCTTCTTGGGCAAGGCGCTAAAGAGTTGGAGGCTGAATGGAGGGAAAAGTATGGGACATGGTAAAGTGTTTCTTGTTGGCGCTGGACCCGGAGACCCCAAGCTTGTTACTTTGAAGGCTGTTGAGGTCCTACAAGAAGCTGACGTTGTAGTCTATGACCGTTTAGTGTCCGATTCAATTCTTGATTATGCTCCAAAAGATGCCGAGAAAATTTATGTTGGAAAAAGCTCGGATAAACATGAGCTTTCTCAAGAAAAAATCAATGAACTTTTGGTTAAAAAAGCTCGTGAAGGCAAAAAAGTTGTCCGGTTAAAGGGCGGTGACCCTTTTGTTTTTGGCAGAGGAGGAGAGGAAGCTGAAACCCTTGCTGATAACAAGATATCTTTTGAGGTTGTGTCTGGAGTAACTTCAGCCATGGCTGCTCCTGCATACGCGGGTATTCCTGTTACCCATCGTGATTGTGCTTCCTCTTTTGCTGTAGTTACTGGTCATCAGGCAGCAGATGCAAAATCACCGATAGACTGGCGCAGGTTAGCTGGTTGTGTGGATACAATTGTTATTATGATGGGTGTAAGCTCACTGGAGTTCACGGCAAATAGTTTGATTGCTGCTGGTTTAAGCCCTGATTTAGCTGTAGCTGTAATTGAATGGGGAACCTTAGAGAAGCAAAGAAGTTTGGTTGGAACGCTAGCCACTATAGCCAAAGAAGTTAAGGCGAAAAATGTGAAGCCTCCAGCAGTTATTGTTGTTGGAGATGTTGTACATCTAGGAAGTAAGCTTTCATGGTTCAAGATGCCTTCACACTGAACGGGCAAACTGTTGCAATAACAAGGCCTCACGACCAAGCTGAACAGACAGGTAGCCTCATAAAACGGTATGGCGCAAAACCCTACTTCATACCCTCGATACAAATTAAACCAATCTGCGATTCGTCAGCTGTAAAGAACTTTGTTAATGAACTGGAAACCAACCAAATCACCTATATTTTGTTCATGAGCATAAATGGAGTACGACATTTGCTTGGTTGCGCTGAAAAGTTAGGGCTGAGCAGTCAACTAAAAGATAATCTGAACAGAACAATTGTAATGGCTGTTGGTCCAAAAACTGCACAAGAACTAACTAACAGCGACATAACTGTGGGCTTGGTTCCAGAAAAATATAGTTCAACAGGAATAATCCAGTGTTTAAAACAACGGGACGTCTCAAACAGCTTAATTTATATTCCGAGAACAAGCGGCGCAGCCCCTGACTTAGCAAACAAACTTTCAAACTTGGGGGCAACTGTTCACGAATTATACGTGTATGAATCGTTGCTTCCAACTGACAAAGATTTGAACAAAAAATTCCTTAAAGACTTGAAGCAGGGATTAATCGACGCTATTATCTTTGGTAGTTCCTTAAGCGCCAAAAACTTGTTCACAATGCTGGAGCCACTTATCTCAAAAAATAAGTTACGAAACATATTGAACAAAAAACTAACAATTGTAGCAATAGGCCCTGTAACAGCTAAGACCCTATTAGAAATGGACCTAAAAGTAGACGTAACCCCCAAAACATACTTGTTTGAAGACGCACTAAAGGCATTAGCTCAATTCTGGGCTGACAAATAACTAAGACTAACACGCTTTGAACTTTCTGAAAACCCAAACAGCACTCCAATGTTAATTCACATTTCTGTGCGGCATATTAGTCTCCTAATAGAGGTACATTGTTGAAAAC
>JAOZIF010000054.1 GCA_026014495.1 Candidatus Bathyarchaeum sp. | reverse complement strand
ACACGTACTCCATCCACGAGCTCATGCATTCATCAGCAACTGCAGGAACACCATTGGGGAACCGTGCAGCCTGCTCATCTTGCAGTGTGCCAGCAGATGTATCGGTTACAAAGCCGCTAATGACTACAGAAGAACCTAAAGATACGGCAGTATTTGGTGCAGTAACCGTGGTTTGGCTTGAGCCCTTACCGACACAGTATACTTGGTTGTCGTAATAGTTGTAGTATACTAGGAAACCTTCTGCAAGAATAGATGTTGAAGCACCGCCTCCTCCAGTTTGGCCAGCCCAGCCAATCATAGTCCACAGTTCATCTCCAGTATAAGCATCGACACATCGTACCTGTTCATTTTTGTAAAGCGGGTAGTTAGGAGAGTGCTCATTATTGAAAACGTACACTTTACCGTCAGCAACAGCAGCAATGAAAGTTGGGTAATTGCCCCAGACTGTTTCAATACCGCTGTTAGTGTTATCATACTTCCATAGTACAGTTCCATCTGTCATTGAATAGCAAATAAGTTCTCCACCGTATCCCTGTGTGTAAAGGTTGCCATAAGCCATAACTGCGAGTGGAACAGGACCAGACCCCGTGTTATAGTAGGAGAAAGCCTCTGTAGCTCCACTAACTGAATCCCACAACTGGCTTCCATCATCGAGACTGTAACCTGACCACGCCATAGTTTCTACATCATACAGAACGAATACGCGATTCTCTTCATCAATTGACATTCCTCTTGCAGTAAGTCGTGTGATGTTGTCTGCTGGTGCTGAATAATCTTCAATCCACAAGAGTTGACCTCTTGTACCATCATCTCTATCGCTTATCGCCCAAATCGTATATGGATCAGAAGTGCCATAAAACCGATAAAACGTACTGCTTGTACCAAGTATAACATCTCCCGGGATAATGTCAAGTATTGCTGGATCAGCAGTTCCTGGCAAATCAGGTATTGTCACGTTCCATGAATATGCATTGCTCATGTCAACAGTTTTTCCAATAGGTCTCCATTGATATGCCTCACTGCCAGTTCCTGTAGCTGCATGCAGTCCTTGTTGTTCACAAGTATTGTTCCACAAGGCCAACCAGTTGTTTTCAGCGTCAAGCACATAACGTACTATCTCGCCATTATCGGTGTAAACTTCAAAACCTGAAGGAACATTAGTCAAGTTGTATACCCATTCACCTGTCCACGCGTCATAGCCAATCCATGTACTTCCAGATACTTCCCAAATTGTACCGCCGACAACCCCATGTTGGTTCATTGATTCATACTCATACAGTTGCCCCTTTGAGGGAGAAATATCATCTGCACTCCATATCTCTTCGCCAGTGCGTAGATCAATACAGACATATCCTCCACCACTGCCAGCATGATTCAAAGGTAACTCGAAATAGAGCATGCCATTAATAATCATTGCATTTTGGAATCTACCTTCGTATGAACCTCCGGAATAATAGCCTACACCAGAAATATCGGTCGTTCCTCCAACAATGCCTCCTAACTCAACAGGCATTGTCCACATTATGTGAGAACTGCCAGGTGCACTACCGTCCTTTTGCCAAAAGTGATACATTCCTGTACCTAATTGAGCCCCACCCAGCCAGTTTGACGCAACATTTGCCCATGCCGTATTTTGTCCTTCTATTGGTCGGGTCCAGTACTCTGTTGGAAGCGGGTAGTCTGAGATTTTTTCTATTGGGTCTTGCTGAACAGTAAGGTAATCTGTTGCACTACTGGGTAGGAAAGTATCACCAATGTAGTCGCCACTTACTCCATCTCGTAAGCTACGTGTTGTCGTACCAGCAATGCCGTTGTCTGGGTGATACAAAGACAGCACTTGTCCAGGATAGTTGAATACAAACTCGTATTCTCCGATTTGAGTAGGTGTATATACAGTGTATGAAGATCCCGTTGCATCAGAATCGAATGGACCAAGTGTTTCAACATCTCCGTTAGGAGCGGTGACTGTAATTGTAAAGTCACGCCATCTGTCACCACCAACACCCCATGCCGTTGGTGGAG
Organism: Candidatus Bathyarchaeum sp.; assembly: GCA_026014495.1. Taxonomy (GTDB): domain Archaea; phylum Thermoproteota; class Bathyarchaeia; order Bathyarchaeales; family Bathyarchaeaceae; genus Bathyarchaeum. Next base: position 16,260 of record JAOZIF010000054.1, on the reverse strand, counting down.
GTCCGTGAAGCCAGAAAATAAGATATACGCTTTGTCCCACGCCTACAGGGTTGGGTGAAATAGCAAGGTAAGCGTATGTTGGAACTTCCCACGCAGGTTCATGTGCACTAGCAATAGGTAAAGCAACAAATAAGGCAGTACTAGAGATAATTAGTATTACGCAAATTGCAACTATTTTGTTTTTAGCAAATTTTGTGAAAAGATTTTTGTGGTTTACGCAATTTTTCATTTTTTTATTCTCCAATTTTTTAACAGTGGTTTATTAACAAGATGTTAATTTAAATTTTTCCATAAAACAGTTATTTTTTAGAAAATATTAAACCAAAAGTCTAATTTAGATTTATTTAATTCCGAAATGTTTTTACGATGAACAAGTAAACTATTTGTGGACAAATAATTTACATATTTGGAAAGGAAACGCGCATGGCACCTCAGGTTAAAATAGATGAAATTGACGTGAAAATTCTGAACGCACTTCTAAAAGATGCAAGAACCAATTTTAGAGCTATTGCAAAAGATTGTGGAGTTTCAACACCTGCCATAGCCAAACGATTCTACAAACTAAAGCGAACAGGAGTCATCACTGGAGCAACAATCAGGTTAAACAGAAAAGACATGGGGTACAGGTGTTCTCTTTCTATCGATGTTACTGCTGAACCTACTGAAGAAATAAACATCATCAATGCGCTAACAAAATTACCTAACATCATATATTGTAACCAACAACTGGGCAATTATGACATACACATAGCAGCTAGGGTAAGAACTTTTGAGAAAATTGATGATATTAGAACAATAGTAAAAAAGCTGAAGGGAGTTAAAGAAGTTAGAATAACTGCTAACCTCGATGAATATGATTTTTTTCCAGAAAATATCGTGATACAGCCAACGGAGACAACGAAAAATGGATAGAACCGACTGGAAAATAGTAAAAGAACTGATGGAGGATGCCCGAAAACCGTTCACAAAAATTGCCAAAAAAATTGGGATTTCAACCCAATCAGTAATAAAAAGGTATAATAAACTAAAAGATGATGGCACAATTCAGTTGTGCTCAATCTCATTGGATCTTGAAAAAATTGGGTATAAAGGTATAGCATATCTGTTGATGAAAAGTTCACATGGAAGCAGCTTGGATGAAGCAATTGTACATCTAAGAAAAACCAAAAACATAATCATAACCACCCGTGCAATAGGAGATTTTGAAGGATATGCCATCTTAATATTCAAGGATCTTACTGACTTATATGATAAAGTGTCTCAAATCAAAAAATTTCCAAACATAGAAAGGATAGAACTTTCTTTTTCAACAAAAGGAACATCTAATTTTTTGTCACAAAGAAAATTTAAAATCTACGAATACAAACAGAACCCTTCCGAAAAATCTGTTTAAACCCAAATTGTACACTTTTACTCACGGTTCGCAGAATTGGGTTAAATTATTAACCAATTCATTTACTACAGGTAATTTTTTTCCAGTCAAAATGGGGGGTTAAGAAAGTGTTATATTTGCAACAATTAAAAAGGAAACTAAAAATTGAGTGAAAACATCTCAAAACCATTTGAAGGCTACAAAGAAAAACAGGACTGAATGATTGTGATGATTAATGGATAGCAAAGACCTGATGTTAATCGTTAATATGGCAGTATTAGGGTTTATTACGGCAATATCATGTGTTCAGATTGCAGGTCTAATAACAGGAATACTTGGAATAAATTACATATTTACCATAGTTTCAGCGATAATTACTAGTTTTTCATCGCTCTTATATGAAGGAAGAAGATGGCGTTTTTTCACTCAATTTACATTATATGCTTTACTTATCACACCCACATATTTAGGTGGGGCACCATTTAATATAATAAGCAGACTAGGGCATGTAGTAGCTGGATTTTTTGGAGATTTACTGTTCAACAGAGGGTATGCTGTATTCAAAAAAAACAACAAATTGATGTTGTGGTCTATACTAACTACTGTAGCGTTATGGATAATGATTCCATTTTTTGGCACATTAATCAAACCTCTTGTTTATACGCCAGAGGCTATGGCACAGTATGTTAACGTAGTTATACTGTTATCACCGGTAATAATAGCAGAAAGCGCAGCAGGCGGCTACATTGGATACAAGATATACAAAAAAGTTAAACAAAAATGAGAGTTCTGTTCTGAGTGTTAAACGCGAGTATATCGCCACAGTTTAGGAAACATCTCTTCACATAACGTTCCGAGGTTTCATTTTGTTTTTCACAAGCTAGGTCTCGAACCAAGTACTGATCCAGAAAATCACTTGATTCAAAAATATACATGACGTTCTCTCTTTTTTAGTACAATTTTTAGTTCACAGAAAAATCAGAAGAATTGGGGTTTGCTGAGGCCCATGCACAGTGCATTAAAGAGGAGAAAAAATGAAAAAAACAAAATAGCTACTACAGCTTTTGTTATTTTTCATTTTTGTGCCTGAGCCTTTTCAGCCCCTTTTTCTTCCATTGAAGTTTTACTCCCAAAAAAAAGAAGGGAGGGAAAATTTTGGTTTATTTTCGTTTCCGTAGTGTCCAGAATGCTGCTGCACCTACGACAACAGCTACTGCAACAACAGCAATGATTGCTACTTCTGTGGAAATCAGAGCTGTTTCTGCTGTTGGCTGTTCTGTGTCTGGTGTCTCAGTGTCAGGTGTTTCTGTGTCGGGAGTTTCTGTATCAGGTGTTTCTGGTTCTTCTGGAGTTATTGGAACTGCTGTAGAAACGGCAGGATCAACACCGAACGCTGTTTGCGCGTATGAACCCCAATAGGATTCAGTTCCTGCAAAGGTAGCGATAACAGTGTATTCGCCTTCAATCTCTGGAGTCCACATCTTCTTGAACATTCCAGAAGCATCAGTGGTAACTGTGCCAATGTTTTGTGTGTTACCGTTTGCGTCAACTGCCGTCAAGGTTACTCTAACACCTTCGACGTTGTCTGGGAATGGCTTTTGCATGTACACATACTCCATCCACTCGCTCATACAGCTGTCAGCAACTGCGGGAACACCGTGTGGGAATCGTGCAGCTTGCTCATTTTGTGTTGTGCCTGAAGCAGTATCAATGACTGAGCCCTTTATCATCACGCTAGTGCCACATGCGATAATTTCAGGTGAAGCTGTGACTGTTGTTTCGCTTGGTCCTTTGCCAATGCAGTATACTTGACCGTCATAGGCGTTCAGATATGCTAGGTACCCATCTGCAATTGCTCCGATTCTACTGTAGAAACTTGTTGAAGTAGCAAAGCCCATCAAAGTCCATAGTTCTTCTCCAGTGAAAGCGTCGATGCAACGTATTCTTGCGTCTTTGTAGATTGGCATGTTAACAGAGTGCTCAGCGGTGAAAGTGTAGATTTTTCCGTCTGCAATACAGCCTATGAAAGTTGGATAGTTACCCCATGCTGTTTCAAGACCACTGTTAGTGCTGTTGCCCTCTCCGCCGTTACCATAAGTCCACAAAACATCTCCGTTCGCTGTGTCATAAGCGATGACTAATCCACCATAACCTGCGTCATAAAGTATGCCATAAGCGCTTGTTCCTTGCGAGCCTGCACCTCCACTCCTTGAACTGTAAACTTGGAAGTCTCTTGGATTTCCAACTGGACCCCACAAGTAGCTTCCGTCGTCTAGGCTATAGCCTGACCATTGCATAGTTTCTTTGTTCAGTTTTGTGAAAACACGGTTCACTTCATCAATTGGACCGGTAAATTGGCTTATGTCTCCGTCTACAGTTGGGAAGGTTTTCGTCCATAGTAGGTCACCTCTTGTTGCAGGATTTAGACTAATAGCAAACATGGTGTGCGCCAATGTTCCGTAATTAGCAAAGCCTGACGGATTGGTGGGAGTACTACAAAGCATTAAGTCATCAGGGATAACATGGACAACGCTTGAATCGTCAGGTATTGAACTTGGTAATGTCACGTTCCATGTGTATGCTGTGCTCATGTTGACCTCTTTTCCAACAGGTCGCCATTGATAGTCATTTGCGGTGGTTCCATCAGCTGTGGTTGCCCTCTCTAGTCCTACGTTGTGCTGAGTGTTGTTCCACAAAGCAAGCCACTTGTTTTCCGAGTCATACACGTAACGCAATATCTCGCCATAGTCACCGTATTTTTGTGTTCCTGAAGGGACCTCGGTTTGAGTGAATAGCCATTTTCCTGTGACTGCATCATATGCGTTCCAAGTGTTGCCTGCAGTTTGCCATAAGTAGCCGTTGGTTGCACCGTGCTGGTTGAACGATTCGTAGTCAAAGATTTGACCAAATGATGGTGCTGCATTATCTGCAACAGCTAGGTCTTCACTGTACCATATTGTTTCGCCAGTAAGCAAATCAACGCACATGTAACCTCCACCGCTTTTGTCGCTACTCAGTGGGAGGTCGTAGTAGAGTCTTCCTTGGATAATCATTGGATTATTGAACCTCATTTCGTACGAGTCACCCATGTAGTAGGTTTGACCCTCGATGGCGGTGTTGCCTCCAACAACTCCTCCGTCTTGTAGATATTTTGTCCACATTACGTGAGCTGTGTTAGGTGCAAGTCCGTCTGGCTGGTAATTGTAGGTGCTAACGGGGTCTCCATTTAGCCAGTTGGATGATATGCTTGCCCATGCTGTGTTTTGTCCTTCTATTGGTCTTGTCCAGTACTCTGTTGGAAGTGGATATTCCGGAATCTTCTCTACTACATCTTCGGTTACCGTAAGAGTTGTTGTTGCGCTGCTGCCTAGAAAAGTATCACCGATGTATGGGCTGTTTGAGCCAGCAATACCTGTTTCTGGGTGATACAAAGAGGCTACCTGTCCAGGGAAGGTAAACTCAAACGAGTATGTACCGATTTGGTCAGGTGTGTAAATATCGTATGCTGATGATGTGGGGTCAGAGATGTATGGTCCTAAGTTGTCAATGTCGCCATTTGGCTTGGTGACTTTAATTCGGTAATCAGTCCAGCGGTCACCCCCAACACCTGCTGCTGATACTGGAATTTTGTCAATCCAAAAGACTACGAAGACAGCTTGATTAACGCCTGTTGGGTTTGGTGAAACAACTATGTAAGCATAGGTGTCCCATGTGTCCGCGTCCTGCGCATGAATGAGTGGTAAAGCAACTACCATAGCTGAAAGGGTTAACATTAGAACTAAACTGAGTGTAACTGTTTTTTGTTTTACTGATTGATATTTTTTGGTTGTTCTCAACTTTTTTTCTCCTTTATGATAATGACCAGTAGTTATGATTAATGTTCAGATTTAACATTTGCTATAAAAACAACTTAAAATATTAAATCATAACCTAAAATGCTCATATAAGGTTATGATGTTAAAACATGTAAGGAGTCATCCAATAACACGAGTTCACATAAAAAAGAGAAGAAAGCAACAGATAGCCCCCCAAAAAGTAAAACAAACACCAATTACAGATAGCCTCTCTTTTAGTTTCACTCTCCTCTCTCCCCCCTTTTGTAAGTCGTTCAGGCGCCAGCCTTATTATACAATTCAACAAGATGCGATAACAACAGGAGGAAAAACATTGAAAACAATAAACTACAAAGACCAAGTAAAAAAAAGACTAAATTACATCCAAATCCTCGCAGAAGAGGAACGATATGAGGAAATCCAGAATCTTCTAGAAACAAACTTTGTGCTGGTTGCCTAAAATGGCAGTATCAATATCATGCCACGGATGCGGCAAAACCCTATTCACTGGACGCGAAGTCATTTCACCATACTACGTTCGAGCAAAAAACGAATGCAGATGTCCCTCTTGCGGACGAAAACTTACCCACAACCCAATGAGTATACAACTTGACTTACTAACGGCACAACATTAACGTGTAAAACATCACACAATTGGCGACCAAAGTTAGTATGTAAGCATTTCGCGTTCATTGGTTCTCTTCACTTGAAAGCTTTTCAAAAAGGGAAGCAAATGGGTTCAGGGGCCAACTGGAAAACGGTTCACCCATAGATATTTCAATTGACTTAACACCCAGTGTATTAACGACTCTTTGTTTCAGATCAAATAGTTGCTTAAAGTTTGTTAAAGGGGCTATAGCCAATATATCAATCGAGCCAAAGCATTTGTGTAATGTGATTACGTTCGGAATCTGAGATAGTTTATCAAATACTTGAGATGTCTCAAATTGAGGCAATGCAGTTATGAACAGAACAATAATACTTTCATACCCTAGTTTTTTAAGGTTTAATGACGTTGAGGAAAAAAGCTTCAAGTTTTTTTTCAAGTTAGAGTATCGTCGTATTACAGATTGTGTTGAAATGTCAAGCTGCTTAGCGATTTTCCTGAAAGGAATGGAAGCATTTTCGGATAAGATTCTAAGTATTCGCAAATCAGTTTGGTCCATGTTAAATGATTCTTTTAGATAATGCAGATATTCTAAGTTATCAACAGGTTGAGTAATGAATGCAAATTTCTGATTAGTTTCGTTTTGTAAAAATTCAGTTGTACATATCGGTTTATCTGTTGGTTTAATGATGAGGTTTTTTGGGAAATCCACATTTTTTTGTTCAACCCAGATATAGGATTGTACATCAATAACGCCTGAATGCCGTTTTATTTGTTCAACCAAATCTGCTAGTTCAGCAGTATCCTTTAAGCCCACAACACAGTTAAAGTTCCATTTGCTTAACCAATGAAAACATAAGAAAACACTGGGAATGCTCTGCAAATAATCATAAACACTTTCCTCATCATTGACACGTGCTTGGATATTCAAAGATGCAGTGCATCCAAATCCCAATATTTTGGGACTTACATGTAATTTTGCACCAGTAATCACGCCAGCTTCTTCCAAACTTTTAAACCTCATACGTATAGCATTGGTTGACATCTTGCATTGTCTCGCGATTTCTGCAAAGCTGACGCGTGGATTGCTTAGTACAGTTTTTAAAATCTGCACGTCAATTTCATCGATTTTGATTTCGCAATCCAAGTTGGTTCTACCTGTTCACTCAAAAAGGTGCAGAGCAATATATCAGTTATTGCTGGAACCAATCATCAAAAATACTGGATAAAACAACACGTTATCACTTTTTTTATCAATAATATAAGAACAAGCATTAAACAGATACTGTTCTGAAAGTGTGAATGTGTGAAAAAAGTGAAAATGAAAAATAACTAAAGCTGTAGTAGCTGTTTTGTTTTTTTCATTTTTTTCTCCTCTAATGCGCGTGCAGGAGCCTCAGCAAACCCCTATTCTTTTGTAATATATCAAAAAATATGTTGGTTAAGAAATTTTCCTAGAAAAACACGTTAATGCTTATTTTTGTATGTTAAAAGATTAGGAGAACCAAAGCACATAGACAATACATTGTTTTTTTTCGTCGCCATATCTTTTGGTCAAATACAACATTTAACATCACCAAAGTAACAATTAAAAGAGCATAATTAAAAAATGAAAAAAGGAAATAATGCTGATCCCCCCCCGATTAAGGAGAAATCAACATTCAATTGATTGTTGTGTTTGTTAGTTGCATACCAGTAGCAACTAATTAGAGGAGTCTAACCTCCAGCTCTGATTTCTTGGCGTAAGAACAGCATGTATGATGAAGCAAAGCAGGCAATTAGAACAACTGCTAAAACTGTTACCTGTGGCCAGCTTGAAGACACACTTTGAGTTGTCTCTAAAGCTTGGAATGGGTTTCCTCCTTGCCCAAATCCGCCTTCAGTTACTCCAAGCAGGGACTGAGATGCTTCTTCGTATAGATATGTGGGCGAGATTTTTTGGATAGTTGCTTCAAGGTTAGCGTTTTCTTCCATTGATTCCATGTATTCGCTTGTTTCAGTTTGCTGAAATGTTTGGGTTCTGTTGAATGCTGATGCCATGTCCTCTAAGTCACGTATGTCACCCATTGTTTGATTTCCTCCTTGCACCATTTGAAATCCTGAAGCAACTTCGACGGGCACAACTGCATTGGCCACCAATGTTGCTAGAATTGAGATGAGGATAGAGAAGAACAACCAAGTGGAGATGGACATAAGTATAGAGGTTGTTGTGCTTTTAGTCATTGTTGAGAATAGCAGACCTACAGCCAGCCAGATTGACAGGTAAAGTATTGTGAGTAACGTAAACAAGCCTATCCTTAGGATGTCTTCGCCGCCTGGACCATAGCCTAACATTGGTATTGATATACCCGTTATTATTCCAACAGTGCTTACTGCTAACAATGAAAGAGCGGCTACGCCTGCGATGAATTTGCCGTTAAGAATAGAATCCCTGAATATTGGTTGGGAAAGAATTACAGATAGACTGCCTCGGGTTCGCTCTCGATTTATTGCATCAAAGCCTAAAGCCAATCCAATAATTGGACCGAACAGAACCATCAAGTAGATGAAAGAAAAACTGCTGTTCATAGAGCCAGAAAATATGCTTGTGAAGCTAGAATTTGGGTTGTCTCTTATGTATTCAGAACCTGTGTATGCTGATAAAACAGATAGAACTACAATCAAAGCAAATAGCAACAGGTAACGTTTACTTCCAAGATGGTCTGAAAGTTCTTTACGACATATAGTCAATACACCAGCCATTTTTTAATCCTCCTTATAATAATCAAGAAATATTTCCTCTAAACTAAACGTCCTTGGTTTCATTAACAAAATGATTGAACCATGCTTAGTGATGGTCTCCGAGACTTCTCGGACATTACCGTTTTCCAAATTAACAAAGAGCTTATGATTTTGTTGTTCAACCGACTTCACGCCACTCACATCATTAAGTTTTTGAATCAAATCTGAGTCAATCTCCGTCAACTCAAATTCAATGCTTGACATATCTTTACTCAAAAGATTGTTAGACAGGTTCGCGATTGTGTCTGCAGCCACAAGTTTTCCTCTACGAATGATAAGTACCCTCTGGCAGGTTTGCTGAACTTCGTGCAACAAATGAGAAGACAAGAAAATTGTTAGACCTTGTTCCTTGTTCAACTTCAGCAGGATGTCTCTTAGTTCTTTTGTTGACTTGGGATCTAATCCGAGTGTTGGCTCGTCAAAAAATGCAATTTTTGGTTGTTTTATTAGAACCTCTGAAATACCTAAACGTTGCTTCATTCCTCGAGAAAACTTTTCAACTTTTGTATCTGCCCACTTGACTAAGTCTACAGCTTCAAGCAACTCATCTATACGGTTGTCTACTTCATCTTTAGGTATGTCATTTAATTGCCCAATATACTGGAGGTTTTGTCTTGCAGTTAGGTCTTCGTAGTATCCAGAGCCTTCGGGCATCATCCCAGCAATCTGTCTTACTTGTTTTGATTCCTCGACAACATCGTAACCTCCTACTGTTGCAGTGCCTGAAGTGGGCACAGAAAGTCCCATCAACATAAGGAGTGTTGTAGTTTTTCCAGCCCCGTTTGGACCAAGAAAACCTACAATTTCGCCCTCGTTAATTGATAGTTCTAGGTTGTTAACTGCTGTAAACTCGCCATATTGTTTTGTCAACTGATGTGTTTCTATAATTGGTTTAGACATTTTTTCACCTTCTCTTAAATTTCTTGAAAACTAGCACAAGCACGACAACCAGTATGGCCGCCACGGCTATTCCATAGATTCCCCATTCAGTTGAAGTGGTAACTGTAACTCGGACTTGGCTTTGAGCAGATTCGCTTTGGTCGCTTATAGCCGACAAAGTAACCATGTAATCGCCTGAGACAGTTCCTTCTGGAGTGTCTATGGTCACATCAAAGGTGTATGATTCTTGTGAGTTGAGTGTGCTCACTTGTGCAGGACTGATTGTGACATCCCAATCATCTTCAACTTCAATGTCTAGACTGGCAGCTGTAACGTATGAGTAGCCTGTGTTTGTGACAGTTGCAGTGAATGAAGTGGAACCGCCACTAGTTGCACTAGTAAGAAGTGTTGATAAGTCTAAGCTTAAGTCATAAGCTCCGCCGATAGTTGCTTTCAGTGTTATTTCGCCAAACAAAGTGCCGCTTTCTGACAGGAACTGAACAGGCATCTCGTATGAATCAAGGCTAACTGTTGTAGGAGGGGTTACTTCAACCGTGAGTGTTTCGCTGGTTCCAGCTTCTATGTCAAGCGCGGTTATCTCTACAGCTCCTGATTTGAAAACCGCCTTCCAGTCTGCGGGTTGATCAATAGAAAGGTAAAGCAGCCTGTCAGTGTCACCCAAGTTTGTCACTGTGATATCGTACTCAACAGTCTCTCCAGCTTCAACATTTACATCACGGAATTTAGCGGTGATCTTGATTTCTTCATCACTATCAGGGTCGTTTAATGCTACAACTAATGATAGGGAGTCGGTTACAGTTTGGTCAGTAGATTCTGCTAAGATTGTTACGTCATATTTTTCGCCTGTAAGTGAGGAGTCGGATGATTCGACTTCAACTACAAGGTTTACAGATTCTCCGCTGTCCAGAATTATTTCTGTTACATATTCGCCGCTTTCAGTTTTTAGATAAGCAGTCCAGTTAGATGGAACAGAAGCAACCGATATTTCAAATCGCATTTCAACGCCAAAGGGATTGGTTAACTTTGTTTGGAATGAAACGGTATCTCCAGGTATAGCCCATTTTCCTGGAAATTGGCAAAATAGTATGGGTTCACTCATTGGTTCAACCGTTAGCATAAAGTCCAGTGTGTCTGTTGTTGTTCCAGTAGCAGTTAGTGTTAAAGTGGTGTCTCCTGTATAATCCAGTGGAATTGTGACTTCTAAGTTGAAGTTCAAAATTGCATCTGATTCCATTGTAACAGAGTTGATTTCGCGCCCATTATCATCCAAGATTTTTACGGTCCAGTCTTCAGGAGCGGTTACTGAGAATGCTACAACTTCTGTTTCGTCGCCAGTGTTGCTTGTGCTAAAGGGTAATACCAGTTTTTCGCCTGAATTTGCCACTGTGTTAAAGATTGAAGAAGATAAGCTCAAATCATCTGTGGATGTAGCGGGAGTGCGTGCTAGCACTGAGAAAGTCAGGGTGCCTTCAGTTGTTCCTTCTGCTGTGAGTGAAACAGTGTATTGTGTTTCTTCAACTGCTGTTGCGGGAACACTGACTTCTAGTTGAAGTGTTAGACTCTGTCCAGAGGCTATGGATACTTTTGTGACTTCATAATTATCAGTTAGTATTCGGGTAGACCATTCGTTAGGGTTAGATGCGGTCAGGTCAACAATTTCGGTTTCTTCACCAAGATTTTGCACGGTGAATGGAATGTTAACTTGAGTGTCGGGTTCGATTACTACGTCTAAGGTTGATGTAGACAGCCGTAAGGCTCTAAGCAATGTAACGGTACCAACATTTGTGTCTGAATCTTTTATTGTAAGACTATCCGTGGTTTCAGCATACCCTGATTTGCTAAATTTGATAGTGCAGGTTACGTATTCTACGTCTTTCATGTAGAAGTATCCGTTCGAATTGCTTTTGCAAGAGTCTAAAACTGCGCCACCTGAAATTAACTGTACAGTGACACCGTTAAGCACTGCACCGTCTTCATCAGTAACATAACCATAAATGTAGGAGGTGTCTGCTCCGTATACCAAACTCATTGGCAAAAGCGAGGTAAGGAATATAGAACACAAGATGATAATTATAAAAAATTTTGACTGTATTTCCAAAATATTCTTTGCTGATTGTTTTAAAGTATCCATTTCATATTGCCTCATTCATCATTAAGTAATACGTTTCACATTTTGAACGTGCTTTAGTTTTTTTATGATAAAAAAATTGCATAATAAGCCTTTTTCAGAATTATACCCAAATCTATTGCAACAAAAACATAGAGCAATAAATATACGAAACATAAACACAATTATCAGTTGAGAAGCATGAAACGGCTAAGAAACTGTGCACTAAAACATTTGGGATTCACAATTTTTTTGTACAGTTTCATGATTACAGCAAGCATATTCAACATGACAATTCCAGTATACTCCAATGAATTAACTGTTCCAGAGAAGGCATTAGTTTTTTTGGAGAATGTTGTTTTGCTTAACATGTCACAATATGAAGCTATCCTGCAAATCCATGACACCATGTACCCTGAGGAGCTGGATGGTTTGGCTCAGGATAACGTTGTGTACGTTCTTGTTTCAAATGAGAACGAGTTGGAAGCGGCTTTCGGGTTCAAAAATGGAAGTTTTGCTCATTGCACTTTGGGAACTGCTAGTTCACCAGTTTACTCTGAGATGCAATCAGATAGTTTAGTTGGTAATGTTAAGAGCTTTCTGCAAAGATATCAAGCATATTCAGGTGATGCAGATTTTGATGGGGTAAGAGACTTTGAGGCAGCAAGAAGTATACTGGACAGTGTTGATGTTACAGAAAATGTGACTACAAGTTCTGGTGGTGTGCAACTTGAGGTAATTTGCAGAACAGATTATACATTGTTTGTTTGGGAATATGTTTTGGATGGGGTCTCGTTTCCATGGATGAGCCTTGAGATTCGTGAAGGGATTGTGTGTGGCTTTGATGACAACTGGCGCTTATACACTGTTGGGAGTACAGACATAGCGTTTCCTGAGGCAGACGCCATAAACATTGCACTTGCGTATTTAGATGATTTCTCATGGAATGCTACCCAAGACAACGAAGTTGTTGAGGTAACAGATTTTGAGGTAATAGAAGAACCACGAGATGTAGAATTGATAACAACAAGAAACAAAGAACTGTTAACATTGTACCCTTGTTGGGAAATCACATTGTACCTTGACGACGTTTACCCCGGTAATGTTAACCGAATTGCATTTGCAATATGGGCAGACACTGGCGAAGTAATTTCGTGTATACCCCTGAGTGGCGGAGGGGTTATTCCAGAGTTTTCATCAGGGACAATAATGCTCATAATATCTGGCGTGCTTGCTGTAGCCCTAGTTTTTTACAAACAAAGACTAACCAAAAAGTGACAGCCTACAACTTGTTGACATAAATTCTTTTGCAGTAAGAATTTGGTAAGGTTAATAGGATTAGATGAACCACTAGTTTGTAGGTGAGGAACACATGCCTCCAGTTAAAGTTTTAGAAAACATTTTTTGGGTTGGCGTAGTCGACTGGAACATCAGACACTTTCATGGCTTCACATATTCAACGCAACGCGGAACCACATACAATGCATATTTAATTGTAGACAAAAAAGTTGCCCTAGTTGACACGGTAGCCCACTCATTTTCAGACGAAATGATACAGAAAATCAAAGAAGTGATTGACCCATCAAAGATAGACTACATCATAGCAAACCATGTTGAGTCAGACCACTCAGGGTCAATTAAAGAAATTCTGAAGCTTGCACCCAACGCAACTATTGTAGGAACAGCCAACTGTAAAGCAGGACTAGAAAAACACTATTTTGGGAACTGGAAGTTTCAAACTGTAAAAACTGGTGACACCCTGAATTTGGGCAAGAGAACCTTGACTTTTCTTGAGGCCCAGATGCTTCATTGGCCTGACACGATGTTTACGTATATCGAAAAAGATGCTCTGCTTTTGTCTAACGACGGCTTTGGTCAGCATTTGGCTTCTTCTAAGCGGTTTGATGATGAGGTTGACCAGAACATACTGATGTGGGAAGCAGCAAAGTATTATGCGAACATTTTGTGGCTTTACAGTTCAGTGGTATTAAGGAAACTTGAAGAAGTTCAGAAGCTTGGCTTGAAGATAGACATGATTGCACCCAGCCATGGCGTAATCTGGCGAAAAGACCCAATGAAGATTGTCAAGTCATATCTGAAGTGGGCACAAGGTGGAGCAGACAAGAAAGTGATGATTGTGTACGATACAATGTGGGAGAGCACAGAAAAGATGGCTAAAGCGATGCTTGAAGGCATTGCAAATGAGGGCGTCGAGGTGAAGTTGTGCAGACTTCCGTTTAGTGACGAAGGTGACATCATTGGAGAGTTGCTAGAAACTAAAGGACTGCTTGTTGGGTCTTCGACAATCAATAATGGCGTTTTGCCAAGTGCTGCTCCGTTTCTGCGAGAAATGGAGGGCTTAAGACCAAAAAATAAGCTTGCCGCCGCATTTGGCTCGTATGGATGGGGAGGAGGAGCAACAGCTACTATCGAAAAGTCGCTGAAAAGTGCGGGTATGGAACTTGTTTCTCCTGCATTGACTGTTAAATGGGTTCCAGACGAAACTGAACTGCAGAAGTGCTACGAGTTTGGGCAAGAGTTTGCCAAAAAAATAAAGGCGTCATAGTAGCGCCTTCTACGCTTCTTTTTTGTTTGCTCGTTCTTTTTCTAGCTGTTTCCACCATTTGGGAACTTTGAAGTCTTCTGTTGTGTCCCAGTTGTCGAACGGCTTTACGTCCAGTATTGGTGTGCCGTCGTAGGCGTCTAGGCCTTGAACAGTAAGTATGTTGCCTTCTATTTTTAGGAGTTTGACTCTTGTCAAGCCAATTGGGTTTGGGCGATAAGGTGTTCGGGTTGCAAAGAGTCCCAGCAGTGGCATATCGGGTCTTCCCCGTGGACGAACCTTTAGCGTCTGCCTTTTTTCATCTGACGTTTCATGTAACCAAAACAAAACAAACAGATGCGAAAACTCTTCAACACCTTCAAGAGCCTCGGTTAATTCTTCACGAAAAACTATCTGCGAAACCACATTTTTGTCCCTAACTTCTGTACCAACTGCGTCTGTTTTAACAAAACCCACAGGCTCCACACATGCCTTACTAAAAGAAGACAAAATATACATCACGTCCTCAGTTTGAATCATCTAAATATTACTCTGAACAAACTAACAATATAAGCCCTTTTTTTCAAGAATAACAAAACAATGCACTTGTAAAAAAAATAAAGAAGGGGGAATGATGGTTTTACGATAGGGGTCATGGGTGTGCGGAGTTAGCTAGTTCCATTTATCACAATTTCGAAGTTGAAACTGTTTATTCCGCTAATACCCGAGTCCACTGACAAAGTAAGTGCAACCGGAAGTACTTCGTTTGGATCAATTGTTTGCCCATCGTAGTTCCAAGTTAAATCCATATAGCCAGGAGCATTTGTTGGGTTCCAATTCGTTGTATCCAATGACAATGTTAGAGGAGAACTTCCATCATTTTTTATATAAACAATTTGAGTTTCAAAAGAACCTGGCGCAATAGTTCCCCATGCAACTCCAGAAACACGGGTATTACAACTGGAATCTCGGTATGCTGTAATTCCTGCAGTTTGAATTTGAATTGACCCATAACTGTACATGTTGGTTTTAACGAGCAGTTGTCCACTAATTGCAGTGAGAAAGAACACGTTTAAAATGGAAACCGTTGACAAAAACAAAATTATTATCGTTTGTTTTCGTTTTTTGGTTGCATGCATGCTTACAGCGTGTAAAGCAGATGAGAGTGAAATTGTCAGTTTGGTTTTGAACCTAGACACATACTGCAAAAATACAGACAGTCTTAGTTTTAAATATAACATGGGTCGGTTAAGCGTTGCTAGCATAGTCAATAAAATCTTTTGAATAGCCATCAACTTGGAAACACATTTTTTTATGGGTACTATTAATCGTCTTTTGAGTTCTAGTTTCAATTCACGATCGCCTCGTCTAGCAGCAAATCAACGGCTGTGAGGCTATGAACAAAAATTAATGTTTTTGAGAAATTGGTTTTTGCATTTAGCAAATTCTTCTTTGCAAAAAAAATCCAGGTACAAATTGCATCAAATACAATCAAAATTTAGATTAAACATGGAATTATCAAAAAAAATTATCATATAGATATTACGGTTGTTCTAGAATATTTGTCGAAGAATTTGATAAATCTTTTATCATCTAATCTAAGACCAAGTAGCAAGTCAATAGGCAATAAAAAGCATTTTCCAAAATTTCTTACAGCTGCGGCATCGTAAGTTAGTTTTTTGCTGCTTAAGCTCACAACTTTAAGATAAAACATAGATTTTCCTACAGTTTGACCTGCAAACCCTTCAAGAAGAGTTGAATACAGCCAGAGTAAACCTAAAAACAAAAAGATGTTTTGGTGAAACAGAAATTGTCCACTAAACAAAACAAATACTTCGGCAATTAATGTAGCGGCTACAGTGATTGTAAAAGCTACCCCCATATCAAAAAGGAATGCCATTGCTCTTTTAGAAGAACTAGCAACATGGCTGCTACTTTGGTTTTCTAAAAAATCAACGTCTATCGAAAGGGCTTCGACGTCTTTGATTAGCCGCAATGCGTTTTGACCAAATTTATTTAATTTGTATTTTCCTGTTGGAGTTTGCTCTAAAAAGAGCTTTAGATTTCTAAGATGAAAACTCATTTTTCCAGTATCAATTTTGAGAATATTCATCAAGT
>JAOZIF010000100.1 GCA_026014495.1 Candidatus Bathyarchaeum sp. | reverse complement strand
TTACTAAAAAATAATCTTAAAAACGGCTTAATTCATGGTGCGGGGGGTGGGATTCACACCTGAATTTACCAGTAAAAAAATATTTTTGTTCATCTAGTTTCCAAAGCTTTTTTTGAGATAATTATTGACTACAATGTATTGTCTATTTTGCTTTTTTCTTTAGAAAGCCGTTTTTTGTAAGAATAGTGGGGTTTGCTGAGGCTCATGCACAAACGCATTAGAGGAGAAAAAAATGAAAACCAACAAACAGCTACTATTGCTTCAGTTATTTTTCATTTTTGTGCCTGAGCCTTTTCAGTCCCCATTTTCTTCCGATGAGGTTTTACTCCCAAAAAAAAGAAGGGAGGGAAAAAATTTGGTTTATTTTCGCTTCCTTATTACGTATAAGCTGACTGCGCCGATAATTGCCGCGATGGCGACTACTGCTGTGATTGCAGTTTCTGTGGTGATGAGTGCTGACTCGGTCGCAGTTTCTTCTGGTTCGGTTGGAGTCTGAGGTTCTTCTGGGTCTGTGGGAGTTTCTGGTGTTTCAGGTTCTTCTTGTTCTATAGATGTTTCAGGTTCTGCAGCTTCCTTTAGCTCTAATTGCTGGTCTGATACTAGTGATTGGTCTTGTGAACTGTAGTATGTAGTACCAACAGACGATTCTTCGAGGCAATAGACGCTCCAGTCACAGCTGCCGAAGTAGACTTTGCCTTCGTAAATGGCTGGAGAAGACTGAACGGGTCCTGTTCGGAAATATGACAATTTATCGCCAGTTTCAGCATCAATAACGTATATGCCATAAGAATCGCTTGGCACATAGAACTTGCCGTCAGCGTAGGCTGGTGAACCATAATGTTCCCTTGTCAGAAAAGTTGACCATATTAGATCTCCGTTTGTTGCGTTGCGACAGTCAAAGCTAAAGAAGTCACCGTGGAAAACTTTGCCCTCTAAGTAAAGCATCGACCAGATGGGTTGCAATTGACCGCTTCCCGGCAATTGATCCACTGTCCATATAAAGTCGCCTGTTGTTGCATTTAGGCAGTAGAACTGTCCAATACCTGCTGGGGATCCACCTGCAGCACCTGAACCGATAAATACTTTGCCGTCTCCAACAGCGGGGCTTCCCATCATGGAAATCTCAATTCCAATTGGCGTTGACGCGTTCCATATGATGTTGCCTGTTTCAGGATTTAGCTTGTATACGTAACCATCCACCGATGTAAAGTAGAGACCATCACCAGCGATGTGAGTAGGAGTTGAAATTATAGCACCTGTAGTTTGTAAAGACCATATAATGTTTCCAGTATTTGCGTTGAGACAGTATATTTTGCCGTCAAGTGCACCCACATATACATTGTTACCCACTACAATAGGAGAGCCGCGATATTCAACTGTAGTCCCAGTTAAAATATGAATCCAATATCCTGGAGTAGGAGCCTCCCATATCTTCTGACCTGTATCAGCATCTAAACAGTACACATAACCATCATCGGCACCCGTGTAAACCTTTCCGTTTGCAACTGCTGGCGAGGACCTGATTCTATATTCTGAGGTGAAGTTCCAGATTTTTGCTCCAGTGCGAGCATCTAGACAGTACCAGTTCTTATCGTATGATCCAATGTAGACTTTTCCATCAACTATGGCGGGCGAAGAAATGACGGCTCCGTTTGTTTTGAACTCCCATAGAAGTGCAGGGTCAGTAGGACCGCCATAACCAACTGCGTTGTGTGTGGAATCACCAAGGAAATTGGTCCAATCTTTAGGAGACCCATAGCAAATAAAGTCACCATTGCCGCCATAATAGATGTGACTGAATCCATAGAAGTTTCCATATGCAATACAGGTTGTATCAATAGGACCAGCTGTGAATTCTAGACCTTGAACTTTCCAAATTACTTTTCCAGTGTAAGCATCGAGACAAGAATATTCTGAATGGGAAGACTCTGGGGTAATGGGGGAGGGGTTTGCTTGGCTTGTGCACACGTAGACTTTTCCATCTGCAATCTGTATATGTCCAGGATAATAAAGCCCTCCGGCCCAATGGGTCCAAATCACTTCGCCAGTTTCTACGTCCAAAGCATATGTGTTTCCATCAACATTGGTGCAGTATACCATTCCATATGCTGCTGATGTGCCGCTACACCAGAAACCGTAAGTACCTGGATTGAAAGACCAAAGAATTTGACCAGTTTTTGCATCAAGGGCAACAAAAGTATTATCCAATAATCCCCTTAATAGTTTGCCTTCATAGTATGTGCCTTGATATGTTCGTATTCCAGTCAATTCAGTGTCCCAAAGTATCTGGCCAGTTTTTGCGTCAAGACAAGGTTGGTGGTGTGCGCTGCCATCAGGCCATAATTTTCCTTCACCATAAACAAAATTCGTTCCCCAGTCACCAATAACACCATCCGAAAGATATGTCCATTTAAGTGATGGAGATCGTGGATCCGAAATATCCCACGCCAATATTTTCCCAGAAGATCCTGCCGCAAAAGAACCCCGACCGGTTTCATTACCGACAGCTACGTACAACATTTTTTCTTCTTCGACATAGTTGGCACAGTTGAGGAGCCCAGATCGTAAGCTTGCGACTTTGGGATCAGGATCACTCCATAGATTACTACCATCAGCGATGTTATGAATTCTAAGTGCCCATAATGATGATGTAGTAGGATAAGATCCACTCGAACCGATTACTACACCAATTTGTGTATCATCGATCTTGAAGATATTCATAATAGTGCAGATTCTATCGGGAATAGAGGGAACAGTAACATTATAAACAATTTCGCTTGTAAAAGGATCCAACGCTAATAGGTTACTCCCCTGTCCAACGAAAAGATTGCCGTTGAATGCTACTGGAGACATGAAGTTTATTGTCGGCATAGCTTTTTTCCATAGTATATCCGGAGAGTTTGGAGCGGGTCCGGCTGAAAAATGTGTTCTGCCAGCATCAGCACCTGCTACGGGCCATTCATATTGTAACAAGTTCTCATAGTCTGTTGTGTTGGCAGCATTTGTTTGTAAAATAGCCATAAAACTAACACAAAGTAACATTAGAACTAAAGAGATAACGGATATTTTTGATTTTTTTTCTTTATTCATTTTTTATTTTTTCTCCATTTTTATAGATTTAATGAGGAATCATTGTCCAAGATTCAGCTAATAACACTTAGTAAGTTGATTAACAACTAACAAAGAATTAAATTCAGATTACAAAAAGAGTGTATAGAAATACAACTGACAACAAAACAATCGAACTGTAAACACATGTAACAAAAGTTCGAGGTTGAAAAGAGCTGTTGGAAAGCGTGTAGAAAGTTGATTGATGATGAAATAATACAATTAATAGAAGCTTTGGGGCTTAATTATTGTGAAGCAAAGGTTTACTGCGCTCTTGTTAAATTAGGCGAGGCTTCTGCAAAAGAGATCTCACAGATGGCGCATGTTGCACGATCAGACAGTTATAGATTATTAACTACCCTTTGCAAAAAAGGGTTAGTTGAAAAAATAATAGGCACCCCAAACCGCTTTAAAGCAGCCCCAATTCAAGAAGGATTACAGTTTTTGCTGGAAAAAAGCAAACAAAAAAACTTAGAATTGCAAACAAAAATAAAATCAGTTCTCAACAAAAACAGATTCACTAATAACGAGTCACTTTTGAAAGATGAAACAAACTTCATAATGGTACCTGAAAGCGCATTTGTTAGAAAAGCGAAAAAAGTTTTAGACAACAATACATCAACAGTTGACATTATTGCGTCTCGGATAGGGGCGACAATTGCCGCATTTGACATGTATGAAACATTTATGAAAGCGCTTGAACGTGGCGTAAAAATTCGAATAATTAACGAAGAGCTGGAAAGGGAACTGAAAGCTCCGAAAATCTTGCAAGCTCTAAGATCGCCAAATCTCAAATTAAAATATGTTCGCTATCCCCTTAGAGTTGAATTAGGAATCCATGATGACAAGGCGGTTCTTGCTTGTTGTGAAACCATAAAAAACAAAACATTCCCATGTAGCATATGGACAAACAATCCTTGTTTCGTAACCGTATTTCGAGATTATTTTGAAAAAATCTGGAAACAAGCACTAGAATACAAAAACCAATAAAGAAAGTTAACTTCAACTTATTATAAATATTTTGTTCTTTTTTGGAAGTGCCCGTAACACTGGAACAAGTTTAACGCAAGCTGAACATGTTGGGATGGTTCCATTTTTCTCGGGGTCCTTGAGGACTAAGTGGTCTACTCGAACATGTACGGCGCATAAATGGAGGGGGGTAAAAATTAATTTTATATACAGTGTAGTTTTTCGCAAATTAAATGTATATATGGCTTCACAGTGTAATAAACACACCTTTTCATAAAAAGTTCAGTTTTCGTTTTATTTTTCTAGGCTTCAGCCATCGTTTCTGAGGGAAATTACACGTAAATTGCTCTTTGACAGTATTTGTCTTGCCTTTGTTTGGTTTTGGCATTCCAAATCAAGTAATAAGAAGACTGGAACCTATTTCATAATTTACTAGTAAAATGGTGCGGGGGGTGGGATTCGAACCCACGAACCCCTACGGGACAGGCTCCTGAAGCCTGCGCCTTTGACCTGGCTCGGCGACCCCCGCTCCTTTGTTTCAAAAAATCAAATCTTCCTTAAGTGTCTTTTCGCTTAGCTGAAAATTAAAAAGTTAAAGAAGCACCTCTCCTAAACAAAACTATGACGTGAACGCAATGAACTGGATGGATATACTGCAAGAATGCGCACAAAAGATGAGAAAAGCAGCACTCAGGTATTATGGGTCACCAAAAGCTGCAGTTGGCTTTGGTGTTGGCGCAGGCGGGGACACATCAAAACGAATTGATTTGGCTGCAGAAAAAGCGCTGATAGACTGCCTAGGCAAGCACGAAATATCATGCACATTAGTTAGCGAAGAGGCAGGAACAAAAAAGATTGGCTTAGGTCCCTCTGAACATTATGTTATAACAGACCCTGTGGATGGCACAACCAATGCTGTGCGTGGGTTGCCATTTAGCGCAAACGTGATAGCAGTATCGAAAACTCCTTGGCTCAAAGATGTGGAAACAGCAATTGTATCCGACATCGTTCACGACATAACATACACAGCCCAAAAGAACGGCGGAGCATTCCGGAATGGAAAAAGAATTGAACCATCAAAGACAGCTAACATAGAAGATGCCCTGATTGGTGTTGACTTAAACACAATCAAACTAGAAGACATCGTAAACAAACTAGGAAACCTGTTCAAGGCTGGAAAACATTTCCGACATTTCGGCGCCAACGCCCAAGAAATCTGCTACGTCGCAGACGGCTCCACAGATGCATTCATTGACCTTAGAGGAAAACTGCGAGTAACAGACATGGTCGCATCATATCTAATACTCCGCGAAGCAGGCGGAATCATTGTTACGCCAGAAGGAAAAGAACTAAACGTTCCATTAGAAGCAACACAAAGACTCTCATTCATCGCAGCCTCAAACAACAAACTCTACAAAGCAATCAAAAACACCCTAAACAACTAAACAACGGTTAGCAGTCCAGTTTTTAACAGACAAAAACACAAAATAAACTGTGAAACCTTGACAAAAATACAGCTTGTGCAACCACATCCAGCCCTGTTACTACAGCAAAACAGTGACCGAGGTCTAGTTGTCTGCGACCTTCACCTAGGCTGGGAAAGACTCCTAACCAAAAAAGGAGTACACGTTCCATCCCAAACTCCAAAAATCAAAAATGCGCTGCTCAAATTAATCAAACAAACAAAACCCACACACATGATTATTCTAGGAGACATAAAAGACGCCATAACCAACGTGTCAATGCAAGAATGGAAAGAAATCCCAGAATTCTTCGAAGAAATAAACAAACAAGTCCCAAACACAGAAGCCATTTTAGGAAACCACGACGGAAACCTTGAATCACTCCTCCCAAAAACAGTGAAAATTGTACCCCCAACAGGCGCCATCTTCGGAGACGTCGGACTATTCCATGGACACGCATGGCCAGCACCAAAACTACTAGGATGCAAAAGCTTAGTCACAGGACACGTCCATCCTACAGTAGCAATCCACGACCCCATGGGCTTACGGATAACAAAACAGGTCTTTGTTAAAGCACCATGCAACGGAGAAATTTTAGCTAAAGCGATTCTTAGCCGCTTAGGCACAAAAACTGAGGCAGACACGTCTAGAGCATTCAAATCTAATGTTTCGCAACTGTTCATAATGCCGTCATTTAATCAGTTCCTTGGAGGACGGGCAATCAATGAAAGAAAACGAGGAAGAAAGAAGCCTGATACATATATTGGTCCAATATTGCGCTCAGGATGCACAAACATAGACGATGCAGAAGTATATCTGTTGGACGGCACATTTCTGGGAACAGTTGACCAGCTAAAAGCACTAAGCTAAAAGGTAGAGCATAAAAAATTAGCTCAGAAAAGTTTAATGAACGCCATAACGTACGTAATTACAAGGGTGAAAGCCAATGTCAGGGGACGAAATGCCAGAATGGTTTAAAAAAAGAAAGAAACGCAACCCATTTTTTGGAAACTGGTTCTTCGGAGACATCGAAGACATGATGAAAGAAATGGAAGAAATGATGGAAAGAGACTTTGAGCGATTTAGAACACGCATACCAGAAGACTTGAAGCGTGAACGAAAACTTCCTGACGGCTCAACAGTACCAGAGTGGGGTCCTTTTGTGTATGGCTACAGCATGACCGTTGGACCAGACGGGAAACCAAAAATAAGAGAATTTGGCAATGTCAAACCTTCAAGTGAGCCCGAATCGTGTGGAATAAACCAGCCCTGCATTGATGTAAAGCAAGAACGAGAACCACTCGTAGACATTGTCGACGCAGATGGAGAAATAAAGGTTATAGTGGAATTACCGGGAGTTGAAAAAGAAGAAATCAAGCTGTCTGGAACAGAAGACAAGTTAACGATTTCTGTTGACACTTCTGAACGCAAATACTTCAAAGAAATAGATATTCCAGCAAAAATTGACCCAAAGAAAGCTAAATCTGCATACAAGAATGGTGTGCTAGAGGTTACATTACCCAAAATCGAAGAGAAAAAACCCAGTGGAGAACAAATAAAAATCGAATAAAATTCGCTGAAGCGCTAACAGTTCCACTAAGTCAATAACAGGTTCAAGGGACAGCTTATGAAATCGCCCAAAGAAATTAAGGTACTTGAGAAAGTTTGTGAAGAAGCAAAAATAAAGGGCAAAATAACAAAGGACAACCTAGCCCAGCTTTCAGAGGCGCTTGGTTCACGGTTTACTAAAGCATGGGACACCATACAAGAAAAGAGGGTTAAAAAGTACGTTTTTAGTCCCAGCAAAAGAATTGTCTGGATTGTTGTGGGCAGAGAACGCGAATACCAGATTATGCCAGAGGCAGGTTTTTGTTCCTGTGACGATTTCTATTTTCGAGTAATGGATAGGGAAGCAAACATTTGTTATCATCTTATTGCTCAAAAAATAGCACAAGCCTTTGAGCTGTACGATAACATTGAAGAAGAAGATAGGCTCTACGACTGCCTCATGGAAGAGTGGAAGAAGGTTACAGCTTAAATATAGCTCATTCAAATATTACACGAAGGAGAGTTAGCAAATGACTGTAGACGGATACTTCGCGTGGATACTTGTCGGTTTATCAGTTTTGATTTTCATAGCATTGGTTCTAGGCTTCTTATACATGGTTTATGGCAAAGAAGAAACCGAAGAAATAGAAGACTAGCCCATTTTTTACGGTGCCCTTTTTTTGGCACAATAAACAAGATTAAACCAAACATCAATCAAAACAGCAGAGCATATAATCAGCCACAAATAGGAATACAGTGCATAAGGCAATATGCAGCATAACATGCTCTAGCCACAAACAGGAACCTAAATAATTGATTCAGTGAAACAACATGGGTTTAGAGGAAATAGTTAACCAAATTCTGATGTCCCACTCTGACCTTAATCGCAAACAAATCATGGAAATGATTGAAAACAAAAAAAGGGAAGCAGGAGATTTTCTAACCGATGAAACTGCAGCACGCATTTCAGCTTCAGAACTGGGCGTAAAAATCGTCAAAAAGCCGCTTCACCTTAAAATTCAAATCCAAGACCTTGTTTCTGGAGTAAACGATGCAACAGTAACAGGGCAAGTTGTATCTGTTTATCCCCCTAAAACATTCAAACGCAAAGACTGGACAGAAGGAAAACTAGCCAGCATAATTATTTCAGATAAAAGCGGAACATTAAGGGTTGTTTTGTGGGATGCGAAAGTAGACTTGATTGAGAGCGGAAATATTCAACGAGAGCAGACCGTCAGGATTTCTCATGGATATGTGCGAGAGGGACTTGATGGAAAGCCAGAACTGCACCTAGGAGATAAAGCAAACATCAAAATTCTCACCAAAGAAACAAAAAAGCTGGCTGACATAAAGGAAGCGGGCGGACCTGTAACAGTTGAGGGAACAATCATAACCACTCCAGATGTTAGGGAGGTCACTACATCACGAAACGAAAAAGTGTGGGTTGCTTCGTTTCAGCTAAGCGATGAAACAGGAAAACTCAAGGTTTCAGCTTGGAGAAAACTCGCAGAAACTATGAAAGACTTGACTGTGGGAACGCAAATAAAAATGAAAAACATTTACGCAAAAAAAGGATACCAAGACAGCATTGAGCTTTCTTCGCGTTACTCTACAATCATAGAGGTTCTAGCAGAACCAGAAAAGTAGGTTTAGGCAGAAGACTCTTCGTCAACATCTTTGATAACGTCTCCAATTATTTCTAAGCTGGCATCCACCAGTTCTCGCGTTATAGTTAACGGCGGAACCAACCTAAGAGTTGAAACACCACAAGTTACAATCGCCACCCCACGCCTCCAGCAACGAATCATCACTTCTCTAGCCTGATCCACTCCCGACTTCTTGGTCTGCTTATCCTCTACAAACTCAACACCAATCATCAGCCCTTTGCCCCGAACATCACCCACGATTTCTCGTTCTTCCTTAACGTCCTGCAGCCAGTTCATGATATACCCGCCCTGCTTCTCAGCATTTTCAAGAAGCTTTTGCTCCTTAATCACGTCAATAAAACTCAAAGCCGCAACACAGGCTAACGGATTACCTCCAAAGGTACTAGCGTGTGTACCAGCTTCCCAATCCATCAGCCGCGCCCGAGCCACAGTTGCACTCAAAGGCAAGCCAGACGCAATAGACTTAGCAGAACAAATAATGTCAGGCTCAGTCTTCCAGTGTTCAATAGCAAACCAGCGCCCAGTCCGCCCAATCCCCGATTGAACCTCATCAGCAATCATAAGTAGCCCATACTTGTCAGCCAGCTTCTTGAGCCGCTGGAAATAGTCAGGAGGCGGAACCACATATCCGCCTTCTCCTTGGATAGGCTCAAAAACAAAGCCTGCAACCTCTTCGGGAGGCACATACTTTTGTAAAACTTGGTCATCTATGAAGTCTATGCAATGGTAGTTGCATTCAGGGTAGGATAAACTGAAGGGGCAACGGTAACAGTATGGATAAGGCACATGTGTTATCCCCGGAAGCAACGGAAAGTAGTGTCGTTTTTGGGTTGTTTTGCTTGCGGTAAGAGATGTGGCGCCGCATGTTCTGCCGTGAAAGGCGCCGACAAATGCGATAAACTGGTGTTTGCGGGTGTGCCACTTGGAAAGTTTGATGGCTGTTTCTATTGCTTCTGCTCCGCTGTTTCCAAAGTGCACCTTTTTTTGGAAGGCACCAGGGGTTATTTCAAACAGCTTCTCCGCCAGATTCACGGTTTGTTCATAATAAAAGTCGGTGTTAGAGTAATGAAGAAACTTGTCGCATTGACCTTTTATTGCCTTGACTACTTTGGGGTGGGTGTGTCCCACGTTTAGGCAGGCTAAACCAGAATTAAAGTCGATGTACTCGTTTCCATCTACATCTTTTACTATACAGTCGTGCCCAGAATCAATCACAAGAGGATAATAACGAGTAAATGATGGGGAAAGTGCATCTGAATCTCGTTTAGCTAGCTCTCTAGCTTTTGGACCCGGAGGACGAACAACCATCTTAGGATAGCCAGACAATCCAGTTCACCAACAACAATCCATTAAATCGCAGTACTTTTATAGATATCTGAGGCGCTTTTAAGAATCAAGCAAGAAAACTTTTGCACACAAGAGAAGGCAGTTAGGTAACTTTAATTCTCTTCTTGAGGCGGTTTTGAGTTTGCTTTAGCGACTGTTATTTCGATTGTTGAGACGTTTGATTGTTGGCCCTCAACTCTGAAGAGTTCTTCAGTGTTTATTTCGATAGACTTTATCTCCAAGTTTTTGATAAAGGCGCGACGGAGCAATTCGACAGTATCAACAGCTCTGGTGATTGCTCGTCCTCTTGCCTTAACAACAACTTGTTTTTCGCCACTGTTGAAAAAGGTTATACAAGCAGTCACATAGTTCATTACAGGTTTTTTGCCGATAAGAACAACCTTGTCTGTTTTGGTTGTATCCTCTTCAGTTTTCGCTCCGTTATTTGCCAAAGATCATTCCTCATCAATTAACAAGCAGCAGCGTCATGGATTAAAGTTTAGATTTGTGGATATATGCTCTTATATTTTTGCACAAAGTTACTTAATCTAGGCATAAAAGCGAGTGTCCGCAAAGCTTAATTTTTTTGAAACATAAATGACGTTTTCGAACTTTTAGTTAGAACGTAACGGAAATATGAGCAGAAAAAAGAAATCTAGAACATTTTTCCCTAAATACTTAAAAATGGCGGTAGCTTGTATGTCGTAATTTAAATTAGTTACGTGAGATGCTGTTTGGAGGAAGTTTAGTGGTCCTCAAAGAATTTAGATGGCATGGACGCGGTGGCCAAGGAGCATGGACAGCAAGCGAGCTGTTGGCGCGGGCTGCAATACATGAAGGAAAATACATCCAATCTTTTCCAGAGTTCGGTCCTGAAAGGATGGGAGCACCAGTAAAAGCTTATACACGAATCAGCGACGAACCAATAAGGCTTCATTGTGCAGTTTACAACCCAAACCTTGCAATAGTTATGGATCCAACTCTTTTGGCAACTGTTCCTGTCACAAAAGGTTTAGGAGAAAATGGAATTCTCATAGTAAATACCCCAAAAGAACCAAAAACACTCAAAGAAGAACTAAAAATGACCAAAGGAACGGTTTGGACAGTTTCCGCTACGGAGCTAGCCATGAGAATTTTGGGAAGGGCAATAACTAACACGGCTATGCTTGGAGTAGTCGCCCGTGCAACAGAGATAGTTGAAATGGAAAGCATTAAAAAAGCTGTGAAAGACCGCTTCCCAGAACCGCTTGCAGAAAAGAACATGGGAGTAATAAAAGAAGCATACAAGGAGGCAAACCCTGAATGAGCCCACAACCAAAAAACTGGAAAGAAATTCCTCTTGGTGGTGCATGCTGGAAATCTAGCACAGAATATAAAACTGGTGATTGGCGCTCATACAAGCCAATCTGGAACAGCGAAAAGTGCACCCGATGCATGTTCTGCCACATTTACTGCCCAGAAGGCGCAATAAAATATGAGCCAGAAACAAACGACATGGTTTTTGATTATGACTTTTGCAAGGGCTGTGGAATATGCGCCAACGAATGCCCTGCAACGGCAATAGAAATGGTTCTGGAAGGAAAGGAGTAGTGACAAAATGGCTAAAGTTGAACAAAAAATTGTGCCTCTAAACGGAGACAATGCAGTCGCCTATGCAGTCAAACAATGTGATGTTGACGTTGTTGCTGCATATCCAATCACGCCACAAACAATAATTGTTGAAAAATTCAGCGAGTATGTCGCAGACGGCGAAGTAGACACCGCATTTGTTTGTGTAGAATCAGAACACACAGCCATGACATGCAGCATAACAGCATCTGCAACAGGCGCCCGAACATTCACGGCAACAGCATCAGCAGGTTTAGCTTTGATGCATGAAATGTTGGGTGTTGCTTCTGGCTGCAGAACACCTGTTGTTATGTCAGTTGTGAACAGGGCATTATCTGCACCAATCAACATTCACTGCGACCACTCAGATGCCATGTGTGAAAGAGACATTGGCTGGATACAAATCTATGCAGAAAATAGCCAAGAAGCCTATGACTCGATAATTCAGGCATTCAAGATAGCTGAAAACTTGGATGTAATGCTTCCTACCATGGTTGGGTTGGACGGATTCGTTTTAAGCCACACCCTAGAAAACGTGAGCATTCTTCCAGATGATGCTGTGAAAAAGTTTGTTGGAGAACGTCAAGTTCCACAAGTAATGAATCATGAAGGAGAACTTGTTCCTTTCAAGCTTGACCCAGCAAAGCCCTTGACAATTGGACCCTTAGACCTTCACGACTACTACTTTGAACACAAAAGACAGCAAGAAGAATCGATGATAAAAGCACTTGACGTAATCAAGAAAGTTCACGACGAGTATTCAAAACAGAGCGGACGCACCTACGGAAACGGCTTAGTTGAAGCATACAGGCTCGACGACGCAGAAATAGTCACAGTATGTATGGGCTCAACAGCAGGCACAGTAAAAACTGTGGTGGATGAACTGCGCGAAAAAGGAATCAAAGCGGGACTACTTAGAATAAGAGCATTTCGACCATTACCAGTCAAAGATATCATCAGCAACCTTGCAGGCAAAAAGGCAGTTGCGGTGATGGATCGTGCATGCAGTTTTGGTGGAAATGGAGGACCGCTATTTCATGAAATACGCCATGCAGTCTACGATGTGCCAAACAGGCCAAAGCTGGTGAACTACGTTTATGGTTTGGGAGGCAGAGACATGCAGCCACACATGATAGAAACAATCTACAATGAACTACAAAAGATAGCACAAACAGGACAAGTTGAAGAAACTGTTCAGTTTATTGGTTTACGGGAATAGGAATGGTGAAAAAGTTGTCAGAATGGAAATTTACAAGTAAAGAATTCGCTCAAATACCTGAAAAGTTTGCATCTGGACACAGAGCCTGCGCAGGATGCGGTCCAGCAATAGTTCTTCGGTTAGTAATGAAAGCAGCAAGAGGACCAATCATAGCCACAAACGCCACAGGCTGCATGGAAGTAGTTTCAACAATTTACCCATACACATCATGGAAGATACCATGGATGCACACCGCCTTTGAAACAGCAGCAGCAAACGCTTCAGGAATAGAGTCTGCACTAAAAATCCTAAGAAAGAAAGGCAAAATAAAAGACGAACACGTCGACGTTGTCGCCTTCGCGGGAGACGGCGGAACGTTCGACATAGGTTTCCAAGCACTCTCAGGAGCAGTTGAAAGGGGACACGATTTTCTCTACGTGCTCTATGACAACGAAGCTTACATGAACACAGGAATACAAAGAAGCGGAGGAACACCACGCGGAGCATGGACAACAACGTCTCCAGCAGGAAAAGTAATCCCAGGAAAAGCTGAACACAAAAAACCAATCGCAGATATAATGGTCGCCCATGAAATGCCATACGTCGCAACAGCAAACATTGCATACTGGAAAGACCTAGTAATAAAAGCCAGAAAAGGAATGGAAGTAAACGGGCCAGCATTCCTGCACGCTTTTGCTCCTTGCCCAAGAGGATGGAGAAGCGAAAACGAAAAAACCGTTGAAATAGCCCGACT
Source organism: Candidatus Bathyarchaeum sp. (assembly GCA_026014495.1). Taxonomy (GTDB): domain Archaea; phylum Thermoproteota; class Bathyarchaeia; order Bathyarchaeales; family Bathyarchaeaceae; genus Bathyarchaeum. Next base: position 4,761 of record JAOZIF010000100.1, on the reverse strand, counting down.
AGCAACCGAAACATGTGTCTTCCCACTTTGGGAAGCAGAATACGGAGAATACAAGCTATCAGCACCAAGCAAAGCAATAGCACTAAAGCCAGAGAGAAAGAAGCCAGTAGAAGCGTATCTGAAGACGCAACGACGATTCAGGCACTTGTTCAAGCCAGAAAACAAGCATGTTCTAGAAGAAATCCAAAGCGAAGTTGACCGCCGCTGGAAAAAACTGCTCAAAGCATGCGAAATAGCATAAAAGGTTAAAAAAGGCGATTTTTACTCGCCTTTACAGTCTATTTTTTAAAAAAAATAGTTTACTAGGTTTTTATCCGCCTGGAGTGCCGTGGAATGGAACATTTTCCCACATTATGTCCCACCAGTCAGCTTCTGTTATTGTTTCGCCTCTAACAATAATATCTAATACCTTCTTCAATAGTGAATGGTGCCTAACCTCATCGGACAAGATTGCAGTTAAAAGAAGCTTAACTTTCTCGTTTTGAACAAAAGGAAGCACGTCACGGAGTTTACTGATTACCTCGTTCTCTAGCTGTATGTGCTTTTCTACAAGTTCTCTTTGCTTGTCAAGATTCTCTTCTGTCAAAGCTTGAGGAACACTGGTAAGCAAGCTAATGGCAGACGAATACATTTCCGCGTGCTTTGTGGAATCTAAAGAAATGCCCCTCAAAACGCCTTTAACTGCTGGATTCTTCAGTTCAGATAAACTCTCAGCCACCGAATCAACAATAATTTTTTCGGTTTTTATTTGATTTTTGAAAAGAGCAACTAGCTCATCGTTTGAACTCAAAATAACCCCTCACAGTAAGAAGGAAAACCAGATAAGAATAAGTTTTCGGAAATTAGGCAACTATAGTAAAAAAAGCAAAAGCAAAGTCAAACAGACAGCAACTGAGGGAAAAAGGACTGCAGCAACACGTTTAACGCATTCTGTTGTTTTGTCAGCCAGCACGGTTAGTTCGTTTATCTGTTTTTCTCCAATTACTTTAACATCAGATATTACATCGGTGTGCCACGACACGGTTGCAGGCTCAAGGTCACCTAAAGCGCGAACGGTTACCTGTTTGATGTAGTCGATGAGTTTTTGGTGGTCTATTGCTTCACCCACCAGATTGTAGCCTCGAGCGCTACGTATCATGCCGCACACTGAATGAGTGTCAGTTGTGAGAACCTCGCCATCATCTATTCCAAGCTCCTTTATTGCTGAAAGAATTTTTTCTCTTAAACCAGACACCATGTTGTTTCCGTCGATAGTCACGTAAGCCGCCTTATGCCCATCAACTTCGGACACAATAACGCTTATGCCTCCAGAACCCATACCGTCCCTAACAGTGAAATCTTGAGGCACAACCGTCGCTGCACCCACCTTAAAAGATGAAGCCTTGCTTTTCACAGCTTTTCCAAGGCAAGCCACAGAAGCCTGAGTGAAAGAATTCACAGCAGCATCCAAATCAAATTGATCATCCATACTGTTATGAGCATCAATCGCAAGAGCAGAAAGCCCCAGTTTTCCAGCTTCGCAAACAATAAAGGAATTCAGTTCAGGCGGAAGGTCTTCCATAGTTTTTGGTGCAGTAGTTAACGTTAGAAGAACACAATCGCCAAATATTTGGCAACTAGCTTTTGCGTCCCCACTTTCAGTTCGCACCATCTGGGTAGCTTTAAGGTTGCCTTCTGTCAAACCAACAAAACCAACGATGCTCTCTACAACTCTTTGGTTTTGAGATTGTGATGCAACATCTAATTCGTGACCTACTAAGCCGTGAGGAACACAAACAACGCAACCAAACTTGTCTTGAATTGCTGTTTGAATCAAAGAAGGAAGTAGGCTACTTCCAAGATTTTTGAACGGTCCCGGATGAAGGGCTGGAACAACAACTGCAGCCTTCAGTTTTTCGTTAGCCTTGAAAGTTAACAAGGAAACGTTGATGTCCTGCAGGTTACCAAGTTGTTCAAAGAAAGTTTCCAAGGGAGCAACAAGGTTCTCTGCCCAGTTGGCTAAAAAGGCTTTGAACAGAACAGATGAAGCGATACCAAGGCTTCCTGTACCTACGCGGTCCATGAAATATTTGAAAATAGACACAGTTACAAGAGCGGCAAGAACGGAAACTGAAGCTAACACTAGAAGCTGCACTTGTGAAGTAACTCCAACTGTAGGTCCCATGAAAATGATGGGAATCAAAATCAGGATAGGCTGCAGGAGGGAAGAAAAAAGGACTCCGCCAAACCCAGCAAAGGATGTGACAGACAAAACGAGGAGTCGAAGTATCAAGGCGGCACTAAAGCCCAAAAAGAAGAAGCGTATCCAAAGGTGTGGAGCCCCAAGAACAGCAGTGAGTAAGGCACCCAGAAGAAGCACTCCAAACCAGAGAAGTGAAGAGAAAAAAGAAAGACCGAAACAGCGCCTAAAATTAAAGATAAGGTCAGGTCTCATTACAGTGTAGCTGACAACAAAGTCTGAAAACAAAGTGAACAAAAAGAAGACCGCGCCAAACCATAAGCCAGCAACAAAGTTGTCTATAGACAAATTCAAGGATAGTATTGACAGTATTGCGCCGTGTAAAGCAAGAACTCCAAAGTAGACTAGGAGTTTGCGTTGGGAAGGAATCCCAAACAGCTTAGAATAGCGCTTCACTACCTTGTCGATGTATTTGTCTGTTGAATCGTCGGTCAATATGACGCCTCTGTTTAATCCTTCTAGAAAAACCCACAAAAATATTAATGTTATATTTCTCCCCGTTTAGAGCTACTTAAATGTGCCGTGAAAAAGAGATATAGAAACCATTTTTACATAAATGGGATTATATTATGAAACATCTGTTGACGCTTTTATGAAAAAAGATTGACAAAATGTACACCATCAACAAAGGTAAACCGCCAAAAAGTATGTTTAAAATCATAATTTTGGGGTGTAAAAGCTTTTATGGCGAAGTCTAAGTAAATTGAAGGGCTATGTCAAAAGCCGGACCCCCTCCTCCTTCAGTGTTTCAGATTCTTGAACGGCATGTTGGACGGAAGATGATTGCAATTTTGGACCCATCCTATGGGTTTGAGGGAACGTTAGCCGCTGTAACAAGAGAACCTCCTGGAATCTGGCTTTCTGACGCCGAAGTTGTAACATTGCGGTCGACGATAGCCCAACCTGTACCACAGATTGTAAGCAGAGAAGACAGAAGTGAGGTTTTCGTTAACTTAAGCGCAGTTCAGCGCATCGAAGTTCTGCACGAAAAGTAGTAAGTTATGTGAAAAAGACGGTCGCCAAGATGCTGCCAGCGATAAGGGCGACTGCTAATATTACAGCTAATTCAGGTCTAACTTTGACGCCTCTAGTGTCCTCTTCAAAGAATCGTAGGAGCCCAGCGCCTTGAGCGGGCATACGTGCTCCGTCTCGCTGTTTTTTCCTTTTGACGCTCATGATGTGTCAATCCATACAAATTAATGAGAAGTTAATTAAAGTTACGTATCTAATTTGGGTTGGTTAATTGTTTTTTTGAAGGCTGTAATTGTGTACGCGTTTGTTAAACAGCAAGCACAGCATTAAAGCACATTTTAGCGTACATATTTATACTAAGAAGACTTAAATATCACATTATGGTCTATCAATGCTCCTTAGGAGAGCTGAAAAATGAGGGATAATTTTTGGCAACCACAAAGCCAACATGCCAAAGACGCAACTTACGCGTCAACTAAAAATTAAAAAAATCCCCTTCAACAATTCGCCTCTGGAAATCTTTTCAAAACTCTATAACCAATACGAAAACGCGTATATCCTCGAGTCAATTGAAGGCCCAAAGAAACTTTCACAATACTCATTCATAGGCTTCAACCCAGAATTAACAATCACAATAAAAAACCAAGAAGCGAGTACACACAACAAAAGAACCGACGAAAAACAAACAGAAAAAGTTAACGACCCATTAGAGGTAATCGCAAAAACACTCAGAAACAGAATTGGATTTAAGGAACAAAGATTTGTAGGAGGGGCTGTGGGATATGTCGGTTACGACGCAGTGAGGTATTGGGAAAAACTGCCAGAAAAGGCGCGTGACGGCCAACAATTTCCTGATGTCAAAGTTGGAATTTTTGATGATGGAATCATCTATGACCACAAAAACAGGCAGGCATTTTATTATTATTTGAATGAAAACAGGCTGGATGAAATCAACAAAAGACTAAAAGAAACAGACAATAACGACGTGTTATCCCATAAGCAACTTAAAGTCAACACATCTAAAGAGCGGTTTGAAAAAGCAGTAGAGAAAGCCAAAGAGTATGTAACTGCTGGCGACATTTTTCAGGTTGTTTTATCCAAACGCTACGATTTTCGAATCACAGGCAACCTGATTGGTTTTTATCGCAACCTCAGAAAAATAAACCCATCACCATATATGTACTTCCTAAAATCTGGCGAACACCAAATAGTTGGCTCAAGCCCTGAAATGCTTGTAAGGGTCGAAAATAGGAAAGTTGAAACGTTTCCTATAGCAGGAACAAGACCCCATGTAAAAGACCCCACAGAAAACAAGCGGCTAACCGAAGAGCTGCTAGCAGACCCCAAGGAACGTGCCGAGCATGTGATGCTAGTGGATCTGGGCAGAAATGACATTGGAAAAGTTTCCAAGTATGGGAGCGTTCACCTCCCAGAATTCATGAAAGTCCACCAATACAGCCATGTGCAGCACATCGTTTCGCGAGTTGTCGGCGACCTAAAAGACGAATACGACGCATATGACTCAATAAGGGCTGTTTTTCCAGCAGGTA
>JAOZIF010000172.1 GCA_026014495.1 Candidatus Bathyarchaeum sp. | reverse complement strand
TTCCTTACGGGAAAACTGAAGTTTGTGCAAGAATACCCACCCGAAACTTTTTGGGGAATATAGAGCCCAAAGAGAAAGAGGGAGTTACAGATTCAAAAGCTGAGATTGAAAGAGCCCTAAGTCAGCCGATTGGAACACAACGATTAAACGATATTGCAAAGGCGGGCGACACAGTAGCCATAGTTGTGGATGATGCAACTCGGGCAACTCCAAGTCAGCTTATGATTGTTCCGTTACTTGATGAACTAAACAAAGCGGGAGTAAAAGATGAAGATATTACAGTTATTTTTGGTTGTGGCTCTCATCGTCCAGTTTCCCCACAAGAAAAAGAGAAACTTTTAGGAAAACAGGCTCTAGAAAGAGTGAAAACAATAAACCATGACTACGAAGCGGAAGACCAAGTTTTTCTTGGAGAAACATCCCACGGAACTAAAGTTAACGTAAACAAAGTCTTCGCCGAAGCTGACGTGAAAGTTTTGGCGGGAGACATAAACCTTCATTACTATGCAGGATATGGAGGAGGAAGAAAGGGCGTACTTCCCGCGGTTTCAAGCGCTGAAACTATTCAACAAAACCACGCATTGCTTGTGAGTCCTAAGGCCGCAACAGGAGTTCTTGACGAAAATCCTGTTCATGAAGACATGATGGAAGCGGCTAAACTTGCGAAAGTCGACTTTATCCTAAACATTGTTACAAACAGTAAAAATGAGCTGGTTAAAGCGTTCGCTGGAGACTTGGAGCAGGCTTTTCTTGAGGGAGTAAAACTTGTGGATGAGATGTACAAGGTTCCTATTGAGCAAAGAGCAAGCATTGTTGTTGTTAGCGCGGGTGGACATCCTCATGACATTAACCTGTACCAGGCATCTAAGGCAATTCATAATGCTTTAGACGCCGTGAAACGAAGAGGCGTCATTGTTTTAGCAGCAGAGTGTCCAGAAGGGCATGGGAACGAAGTTTTTGCTGATTGGATGGAAAAGTTCACTGATTTGAAACGTTTAGAAAAAGAAATCAAGAAACGGTTCGTGCTTGGAGGTCACAAAGCATACTACATAAGCAAGGCACTGCAAAAAGTCACAATTATTTTGGTTTCTGTTATGCCTGATTGCTACGCAGTAAACACGTTCAAGATGCGAACAGCAAGCGCCATGAACGACGCCATGCGAGAAGCTTTTGAGATAGCAGGCAAAAACGCAAAAGTTTATGTCATGCCCTACGGAGGCGACACATTACCAGAATACAAGACTTTAGACCAAAACGACGACAACGAGTAGCAGTTATAGGTCTTTGAATTTGGCGGTTATTTTAGCTATTTCTTCAAACTTTGCTAGAACATTGTCGACGTTTTCGCCCATACGATAGGTGTCTTTGTCTAGTCTTCCGTTAGGGTTTAGTTGTGTTAGTATGTTAGATTGGTTAAGATTTGGGCTTTTGTGTGCATAAGGCCACAACCTAAAGGAGCCGCCTGTGATTTCATCTATCAAGTAAACGTCCCCGTCAATAATACCGTACTCTAGTTTCATGTCAACTAGTTGTATGTCAAATTGTGCAAAGGCTTTTTCGAGGTGTAAAAAGATTTCTGCGTTAAGCTCACGCATTTTGGCGTAGTCTGTACCACCTTCCTTTGCTTTAATAATATAGTCGATATATTTGTCGTCCAGCATTGGGTCATGCAGGGGGTCGTCCTTGTAATGGAACTGTGTAATTATAGGGTCAAATCGTGTTCCCTCAGCTATTTGGCCCCATTTGAGTATTGAGCCTGCGGCAACTCTTCGGGACACAACTTCAAGGTTTATTTTGCGATCAAGCTTTTTGATGAGAACAACTTTTTCGTTAGGGCTGGAAATGTAGTGGGTTCTAGCGCCTTTGCGATTTAGCAGTTCATAGATGTCTCTGTTTGTTTTCCAGTCAACTAGGGCTTTGCCTTTGATAATATCGTGTTTTACGCCGTCTCCAGCGGTTATATCGTCCTTGAAGACCATGTAAGCGGTTTTTGGGTCTTTGGGGTTCTCGTAGATTATCTTGGTTTTGCCTTCTGCAACTTTTTTCAGGGAACTAAAATCGACGGACATACAAGTTACTCTCAAGTTTCAGGTATATGAAAAAGATTATTTTAAGTTGTCTAAGTTTAGGAATAACAAGGGCAAGTTAGCTGTAGAACCGTTTTAACACTTTTAGTGCATTCAATGTAATCCATTTGCTTGGTTTGCCTTTCTGTTCGATGTTTGTTTGAAAACGTCCATTGAAAGTTCCTTCTAGAAGCCATTGCCCAGAATCGTTCTGCTTAGAAACTACTAAATCGATGGCTTCTTGCATTCGTTCATCTCGGTAACCAAGCAGTGTCAAGATATCCAAGAGTTCTAATGCATCAGTCTGGTACATTAAAGGAAAACTGAATTTGAGCCAACCAGGCTTAGAAACACGATTCAAATCATGACTTCTCTTGTGAATGTGGTGCAACAAAAAATATTCTGCCCCCACTTCAATCGTGCTTTTGACTTCAGCAGACCTTTTTTGAGCAGGAATTACCGCTAACGCTTTCAACGCCTTAGCAGCACCCATGTGACAGGAGTGATTGGAAAAGCAGCTTGTAGCTTTATCATAAGGCCAACCTTTAGGAACATGATCAATGCCATCGTCAAACCTTTGATACCGGGTAATCCAGTTTATTGCGCGTTCAACTCTGGGGTCTTCAAAAAATCCGAGCTTAATTAGGCTCCAAACCATGTTGCCAGTTAAGCATGGAATAACTCCGCTATGTCGTCCGCCTCCAGTTTTTGCACTACGCCAAATTGAAAAGCCGCCGCTCTCGTGGTCTTGGGAGTTCTCCAAAATGAATTCACATGCTTTTTTGACTTGTTCATTGTCTTTATTTGCTCCGAGCGCTGCCAATACTATGAGCTGCCACACTGTACCTTTGTATTTAGCAGTATAGAATCTGTCAGGGGTTTCCCAGCGGCCTTGGTCACTTTGCTTAGACAATATTTTTGGCACGGTTCCGATGTGCATTATTTCATTTTTTGCTGTGATTACATCAGGGTCGGTTTCAGGTTTTTGTAAAAGTTCAGTGAGGGCGAAATATTGCACTGAAGGATTGGATTTCTCTAGCAGCCAGTTTGTTGGATCCGCTTTCAAAACGGATTTCCAGTTATTCACTTTTTTCCCTGATATCACTAAAGTATTAGCAGTGTAAGAGCTTTACTCCTGAACAGCTTAAGGTTTGAAAAATAGAGAAAGTCTCCCCCATTTTATCCGGTTAGGTGGGGGTAGTTTTAAAAAAGACACAGGGAGTGTCGTTTAAACGCATCCGCCGCAGTTGACGCATCCGCCCATAATTCCTCTGCACCACATGGGTAGAGGCCTTTTGGGTTTCTCGGTTTCTATTTCATGTTCGAGGTCTATTTCAGGTTTAGCCAACGTTTGGCTCCTGCGAGGATGTTTTTGCATTTCCTTTCACCGAACTAACATAATGTGAGGGAGTGGATTATTCTTTAAGGCTTAAAAAGTAAGCGTTTAGAATTTTTGGTCACATTAATTGTTACTTAAGCTTATATACTAAAAACGAGAAATAAGGTATATAGAAGCCAGTTACATTAGATGTTACTTTTATCCATATTAAATGAAACGTATGTAACAAAATAGGAAGAGGGAGATAATAAATGACCAACATTAAAGATGCGGAAGAAGGCATTCCGCTACCATTGTTGTCTGAAAAATGGTTCAGCCAACGCTTTCCAGAAATGGAAAAAATCCGAGTTGTTGATGGAATAGGCGAAGAGTGGAAAAGACGAAAACTTAATTCTGTTATAGTGGTGGCGTTCCACGCAGATTTAGAAGTAGCACAACTGAAACATTTTCTCCCGCTCTTTCTTGTTGAAGAACTCATAGAGAGCGGTTATTCAATAAACCCAGTTGTGTATATTGGAGCTCTACGAGATATTGGCAGAGGATACCATCGTGGGGATATCAGAGAGCGGGTTGCAGAGGCGCACAAGTTTTTTCAAGGAGTTTTTGCTCCAAGCGCAAAAGCTGTGATTATCGAGGACCGAATAGAAATACAAAGAGATGTGTATAGCATCTTAAGAATTCTTGACTTCGAAAAGAGCCTCCAGAACATACTCAACCAGATAAATACATACGAGAGGCTTCATGAAGCAACTGCAGTTAAACTTACCGAAAAAACGTATACATTCACAGAATACGAAAAAGAGCTCCTTGAGATTTACCTGTTTGACAGAAACAAGCTTGGAACAGAAATCAAGACATACCCATATGTCAGTTGGGGCCTAGAGTCCCTTAGCTATTTAGGTACATCATACAACATTTTTGACAAATCAAATGCAGGACTCTCAATCCTCAAGAAATTGATTTGCGTAGACCATGGAATTGAATACCCCGCAACCATTGTTTTGCCGGACCCAGTTACAGTTTCAGGAAAGCCTATGAGGTACCTGCAGTCACGAGACCTAAACCCAGATGAGACCTTATTCATAAGTGACTCGTATCGGGATGTTAGTCGCAAAATTTACGAACAACAAAAAGTTTCGCTAAAGTTTCTTGATTATCTTGCAAGGAACATTATTCAGCCATTTGCTCCAGTAGCCACAAAGAAGGGTGAAGAGCCCTGTTGGAAAGATCTGGTAACAAAAAAGTATGTGGAGGATGAGACTGCTTCGCGTGAGTTGAAACGAACATTTTTGAAGTGTTACTGGGAGTTCATAAAGCCATATTATGAGGCCATGGAAACGATTCTTGGAACGCATGAGAGTTTGTTCGTTCCAGAGGAGTTGACCGAGAAGACATTAGATGCTCTGGGTTCAAAACGAAATAGGCAGATTCTTGTTGAGTTGGCGACTCATTATAAGAAGCATTCTGAGCCAATGACGGTGAGTGAGTTGTTTGAGAAGATGGCTTTAAAGAAGGGCGCCAAGAAGGGACTTTGGAGGAATTTGGAGACTCTTGTAAAGTGTGGTTTGGTAGATAGGATTCCGGAGGGCAGGAAACTTCACAAGTATAACATATACGGGAACAAAACAACGATTAGAATAAGGTTGCCTCTTAGTGAGAAGCGCCAGCGTTGACAACAATAAAAGGGTTAGATGTGGTTATTTTGTTGTGTTTGTAGGGCGATGCTTGGGGTTGTGATAAGAGAGCCTGCAGGTTTGCTCTAAATCAATACGTGTTCAATAAAACAACATTATTTTATTTATTTGTTCATTTATTATCGTTTTTACTGCACAAATCTTATTAATATCATCTGTTCAATATATATTTATCCAAACATAAGGATGGGGGATTTATGTCCAAACCAACAATGACTGAGCTCCAAAAGGAATTGGTCGACCTAAAAATACGCGTCAACAATCTCGAAAAGAAAATGTCATCACTAACACGAAAACCACCGCCAAAAAGACAGTCATTCATATAACAAGAAAAATTCCCACTCCCCCCTTTTTTCATGTGACAGTTGCTCATCAAAAGCACAGACCATTAAAAGCGCCAAGGAAACAAAGAGAAACGTTTTGCTCGATTATGTTCCGAAAGGATTTTAATCTAGATGAAAAACAGAAAGGGTTAGCATGACTAACCAAACGGTACTCGGAAAGTTTTCTGGAACAGAAAGCGTTTGCAAATCGTGTAAGCACATCGACAAGATAGAGGGACGTTTTTACTGTAATCTGTTAGGTGCCTTCCTTGCAGAGCAGACTCTTTATCTTCCCTGTGACTTGAAAGAAACCAGTTAAAGCAAGCACATCAAAGTTCCTGATTTGGAGCGTCTGGTTTTTGGTTCTTTTTCTTCATCATGACAAGGACGATTATAACTAAGATTACAGCCGCGGCAATCACCAGAATGTAAAGCAGACTAGAATCCAAATCGCCGTTTGTGCTACTTTTTTGAGTTATCACATTGTTGTTTGTTACAGTGATGATTCCGCCTGAAGATTCAACGAATTCGTGACCTTCAGGACCAATAGAAGTCAGAGTTGAAACGTCAACGTTTTCGATAAATGGAGCATCAAATGCCAATGTGGCATTATTGCCATTGTAAACTACAATTCTGGCGGTGCTGGACGTTGTTTTCACAAACCAATTTTCTGCTGTTAATTCTCCGTTGTTCATCAAAGTTAAGGAGTGACTGGAAGCGTAAGAGCTGTCAGTTAAATCCATAATGTCCCAGTTGGTTATACTAGCAGACCCAGAGCCAGAAAGGTCAAAGTTTTCGAAAAACATTTGTCCACTGTTTGACAAAATTGTTGACGAGTTAATTGATGATACTGAGGCTGTACAATCAGATACATGAACGACTCCAGTGTTTAGACAATTAAATGTTCCAGCGTTGTTAACCAGTGAGCACGATTCCCAAGTGCTATTTCCACACAGAATGTTCACGGAACTCTTTTTCCCATGAGACCATCCTGAGATGTCCATGTTGCAGTTATTTACTGTCATGGTTCCAGTCAAGCTGTTGATGTTCACTGTTCCGCCATAGTTAACATCAAACACTCCATGAGTGAGTTTAAGGTCGCCACTGGTGAAGATTTCGATTTTTCCAGAAGCACCGTTTGCAACAAAAGTAGTTTCAGAGAATAGTGCATCACCAGAGTTTGCGATGAGTGTGCCATCAAACTGGTCTTTAAAGTAGCCGTTATTGACAGTCAATGAGTCACTGTTTGAGAGGTGTGCGTAGCCGCCATAGACGTCAATTGAAGTGTCACTCATTTCGCAGTTGTTTTGGTTGTCTAAGGCTAACGTGGAATTGCCTATCACAGTGAAGTGAACTGTTTTGAGATTTAGCGTTCCCATATTTTGTATTGTAAAGTTGGCAGTGTTACACCGGATTTGAGTGTTCTTTATAGTGAATTCTCCATTGTTTATGATTTTAAATTCTGTTAGGGCATGCTCTGTTCCATTTATCTGTATAACGGCACCATCAATAACAGCGGTTTCTCCCTCGTTTACGGTCAATACACTATCAGAACTAACAACTAGAGATTCACCCGAACTAGGCAAATCATCCAAGGTTAAGACTGCCTGTGAGTAACCAACAGGACAGCATGCAGCTAAAGATAACACAGTTAGTAAAACGAAGCACATAAACTTGGTTTTGGGCATTTCATTTTTTCTCCTTTCGAAAACCTTGCAATATTTTATGAGTTTAAACATCTCTTTTGCAATATAAGCGCTGTGCCACAAAATATTCTGCCACTCTAGCTAGAATATGTTAGCTACGGATTCCACGCTGAATTAAACATCCAGACTGCAGTTTTAGATATGTTTAAGAAGTGTGAAGAACGATTTTTAAGTATAAACAGAGGTTTTGAACATGGAATTGAAAGGAAGTAAAACAGAAAAGAATCTACTCAAATCCTTTGCCGGTGAGTCACAAGCAAGAACAAGATACACATTTTTTGCTAGCGTAGCAAAAAAGGAAGGCTACGAGCAGATTTCAGCAATATTCACTGAAACAGCAGACAACGAAAAAGAACACGCTGAACTCTTTTTCAAATATCTAAAAGGCGGAGACGTAGAAATCACGGCCGCTTACCCTGCAGGAGTAATTGGAACAACAGCAGAGAACCTAAAAGCAGCAGCAGAAGGAGAAAAAATGGAATGGGGAACATTATACCCAAACTTTGCTGAAACAGCAGAAAAAGAAGGCTTCCCAGAAATAGCGAACACCTTTAGTATGGTAGCAAAAGTAGAGGCAAAACATGAACAAAGATACAGAAAACTGCTAGCAAACGTGAAACAAGGCAAAGTGTTCAAGAAAGACAAAGTCATCATGTGGAAATGCAGAAACTGTGGTCACGTGTACGAGGGCAATGAAGCGCCTGAGAAATGTCCAGTGTGTGACCATGCACAAAGTTACTTTGAAGTCTGGTGCGAAAACTACTAAATAAGCAAAAAGGAGGGGTTGAATTGACTGAAGAAGGACAAGTGTACCTTTGCGAAATATGCGGAAATAAAGTAGAGGTCCTGGAAGCTGGTGCTGGCACCTTAGTTTGCTGCGGGCAACCAATGAATCTTGTTAAATAATTTTGTTAGCTGGAATATGACTCCAGCTTTTCCTTTTTTGCAGTTACAAAATATGTTTTTAATAACTCAGGCGACAAGTTGTCACCTGAAATGGAAAAATTAGGCGTTACTTGTCTTTTGGTTTTGAGCCTATTTCCACACATAGAATGTTGCATTGGTATCTTTTGTCGCCAATCTGCATTTTTCCCTGTGCGTGGTAGCCTCTGCTTCCAGTTTTGAAGTCTTTTTTGTTCAGAATGAAATCTTGTTTTACTCCGTTCAACTGTATTGATACTAGATTTGTTTCGCTCATAGCTTAATTCACCATTTCAGTAATGTGTCTACATTGTCCCTTTTCATCTTTTTGCTGTTTTCTAGAGTGTAAGAGATTGTCCAAAAAGGATAATGTCTAAAAAAGAGTAAGTTCAGGCTATAGTGTAGGCTGCGTTTCCATTTTTGTCAAGTTTTGGGATTGTTATTGTGAATTGTGCTCCTTTGTCCTGTGTGCCTGTTTCTTTGATTGTCCATCCGTACACCATGCATATTTTTCTTATAAGATAGAGGCCGTAGCCTGTGCCTTTACCATAGCCGTCCTTGAAGATTTTTTCTTTTTCATCTTCAGCGATGCCAACTCCGTTATCTTCATAAACCAACCTAAGCTGACTGTCGCCATCTTCGTAGTATATTTTGATTTGGCTAACAGTTTTGCCATGCCTCAACGAATTATCCACAAGATTATAGAAAATCTGCCTCAGCAATGAATCAGCCAACAAGGTCAATTTAGAACAGCTATTTACAAAAGTTAGGTCATCTATTCCTGAAAAAAGCGAGAGCGCTTCGGCAACACATTTTTCACAGTCAATGTATGATAAACTTTCAGCACCAAGCATTTCGTAGACTTTTGAGAACGAAAAAAGTTTCTCAATCTGGTCAACAGCCGAGTCTATTGAATCAAAATATTCTGAAACATCATTGTTGCGCGCTAGCTGCTGTTTAGCTAAATAAACGTTGTTTACGATAACTGATAATTTGTTTCGTGTATCATGCCTGATTAACTTGCCGACAACACCCAACTTCTCATTACTCATCATTAGTTCGTTCATAATCTTTTTCATTGATTCTTCTGCAGTCTTACGTTCGGTGATGTCCCTTATTGTTCCTTGAAGACCAACAATATTGCCGTTTGAATCTCGCAGCAATTTTGTTTTTAATTCACCCCAAAATGTGGAGCCATCTTTGCGTATGTACTCGTATTGTTTGAGTGGAATTTCAGAATCCCGTCCTTTTGCAGCTAACAAAAGTGCCTCCTTGAAATCGACAATTCCGCGCTCAAAAGATTCGGGAGTCATAAAACATTCTGGTTTAAGGTTCATCAGCTCCTCAGGGAGGTATCCAGCTAAGGCTTTGACTGAGGGACTTACATATGTTACATTTAAATTCATATCTTGAATGAACACAACATCAGAAATATTTTCAGTCATCAAACGATATTTTTTCTCATTCTCCTTGAGTTTTTCTTCTGTTTGTTTATGCGCCGTAATGTCTCGCAAGGTACCCTGTACACCAACAAGATGCCCCTCGGAGTCTCGCAGTAACTTGGGCTTAAATTCTCCCCATGCTTTAGAACCATCCTTACGTATGTACTCGTAGCACCATAATGGAAGTTCAAGGTCAGGGTTTTTCTCAGCAAGAGCAATTGCTTGCTTGAATGTCTCAAGTCCACGTTCAAAAGATTCTTTAGTCATCAAAAATTTGGGTCCAAGTTTGATTATTTCTTCGGGAGTGTAACCAGATAAAGCTTCGACATTGGGGCTCACATATTTGATGCTTAAATCCAAATTTTGGATAAATACAATGTCAGCAATGTTTTCAGTCAGCAAACGGTATTTCTGTTCGCTCTCCTTTAATTGTTCTTCAGTCTTCTTACGTTCAGTGATGTCTCTTAGGGTACCTTGAATCCCCGAAACATGACCATTAGAATCACGTATAAAATGTACTCTTAATTCACCCCAAAAAGGAGAACCGTCTTTGCGTAAGTACTCATATTGTAGAAGACGAATTTTGTTAGCAGGTCGTTTGTCAGCTAAAGAAAGGCTTTCATTGAAACTAAGTAACAGTTTCTCATAGGATTCAGGAGTCATAAATTTGTCTGGTTTACAGCCTATAATTTCTTCAGGAATATATCCAGATAAAGCTTCAACAGAAGGACTCACATATTTGATTGTTAAATCCAAATCTTCAACAAATATAACATCAGAAATGTTTTCGGTTAGCAAACGATATTTCCTTTCGCTAGCTTTCAATTTTTCTTCAGTTTTTTTATGTTCCAAAGTGTTTCCGATAAGCTCGGAAACTATTTGAAGAAGAGAAACATCTTCAGAGCGCCAAACTCCAGTTTGCTCCAAATTATCAAAACCAATAAATCCAGCAAGTTCACCAAACACGGTTATTGGTAACAATATAACTGATGTTACGTTGGCGTGTTCCAGAATTTTCTTTTCAGTCTTTGCTTCGGGAGGCAACAGCGAAGTATTTGGTATTTGAATTATTTTGCCCTCACGAAGTTGCTCCATCCACCAAGGTGTTTTCTCAATTGGAACGTTCTGGAGACGATGAATCCAAGAAGGTACACCTTCAATGCACCATTCATGTGTGTTATTCATAAATACTCCATTTTCATGGAAAAGAAAAAGGCATACACGAGTGGCACCACTTATCTGCCCCATATCGGCAAGCGAGACATTAATTGCCATATCAAAATCAGATGGATTCACAAATCGCGAAGACACACGCGCAATAACTGACTCAAACTCGACTTTACGTCGCAATGTTTCTTCTGCTTGTCTACGTTGTAAAGCCTGAAGAATATAATGTGAAAGTTGAGAGTATACAGTTTCGGGGTGACCAACTTTGTTGATGTAATAGTCTGCACCAAGATTCATTGCTTTGATTGCTACTTTTTCTCTGCCTTTCCCAGTGAACAAAATAAATGGAATATTACTGCCACTTTCCCGCAGTTCAGTCAGAAAAGTTAAACCATCCTTTTCAGGCATCTGATAATCAGAAACAATTACGTCAAACTGCTTTTCCTCTAATTTTTGCATAGCTTGCTTGACAGAAGAAGCAGTTTCCACACTAAACAAATTTTGCAGTTCCAAAATCTGTTTTGTAGTCACTGAGAAACCTTCCTCATCATCAACATGCAAGACCTGAATCTTTTGAGGAGTAGAGTCAATCACAGTTTTGAGGAGAGAGTTGTCAATAGAATCCGGCGTAATCGTTGTTTTATCCATCGAACCCACGTTATAATATTTGAGATACTGCTAGATTCTTTTAGTCAAACTATAAGCATTGTGTAACCCCGATTAGGATTAATAGAATAGCTAGTTCTGAATCGGAAAAAGAGTAACAAAAGCAGTATATCACTTTCCAGCAAACTTTCTCTGGTTTACAATAACCATTCACACAACAAAAAATGATTAGTTTATCTAGAATGAAACAACCAAATTGTTTAACAGTCTGGCTGTTTCACATCCATTTTTTTAGCCACTCAAGCATTTTTTCAGGATGCTCTCCAAAGTATTGGTAACCTTGAAATCTATGGTTCAACTTTTCAAGCCAAAAGAGCTCCTTTTCTGTTGGAGTTCTATTGTAAAAACCACGTATGTCGCTTAATTCCGTCCATGGGTCATTTCTTGTTTGAACATACAAGGTAGGCACTTTCAGATCTTGAACAAACATGGCAGGCGACATATCTTCAAGTCGGTATTTGCTTTGCAAGTTAACAAACAATTTAATCAAAGGAAACAACAATGTAGCCCCAAACAAACTAAATCTCTTCTTCAGATATGAACGTACAAACACTTCCATTGAAATCGGCTGAACAGCAACCAAACATTTAACGTTCTCAAACATTTTTGGCTGCTTGCTCATAGCGATAATTGTAGAGTTTGCGCCCATGCAAAAACTGACGAAACCCACGTTTTTATCTGTCAAGTTTTTGTTGTTTTGAATGTAGTTCATTGCAGCCACAACATCTTGATACTCTTCTAAACCTATTCCCGCTTTGCCGCCATTTGGGCTGGAACCACTTTCACCATGGTTCCGAAAATCGAACAGCAAAACACTGTAGTTCTCATTGTGTAGGTGACGGGCTACTTTCAAGAACTCGATTTCTTCGTTGTAGAGCTTAGAGAAACTGCTGAACAGTTTAGTTGACCCGTACTTTGTCAAGCCCCCAACATGAGTGATAACAATCAGCTTGTTTGATTTAGCTGGTATAAGCCACCCCTTTAGGTTAACGCCGTCTGCTGCTTTGAAGTCTACAGTCTGAAAATCCATTCCATAATCTTTTGGCGTTTTTGGCACAGGCTGCCGATCTAAATAGATAAGTGTTCTTGATAGAAAAAGGCAAATCACAATATAACCAAGAATTACCACGGACAACATAGCAACAATGAAAGAGAGCATTGAAATCATCACCATATGTCTTCAGTTATCTTTAAAAGTTTAAGCCCAAACCCACACAAACACGTAACCCAAAGAAATCAGAGACAAAATATGCCACTACTTATCCAAAAAAACATCCAGTTAACCCGCGCATTATTTGACAAAATGACGATAGCCCCTGAACTAGCACCCAAGTGTGGTGATGGCGACCAAAACGGAAGTGGCTGTAAAACAGCAAATTAAACTCCATTAATTTCTTTTTTCAAACTAATCTCTCGTGGATATGGGTAAACTGTAATTAAGCAAAGTAACAAAGAGATATGTGGAGGATGTACAGATGGAAAGCTATTTGTTACTTGAATGTAGCTCCGGAATGGTTTGGAAAGTTGCAGACACCATACTCAAAATTAAGGGAGTTAAAATGGCGCAGGTGGTAACTGGAAATTATGACGTTATTGCATACGCAGAATTTTCCAACATTGATGAACTTACAAATATAATTCAAAAAGTTCAAGCACTAAAAGGTGTTCAAAAAACTCAGACAGCAGTCGCAATGCCCAAACAATCTATCTGATAAGAAAAAACAAAATTCAAGTAAATTTTCCCTGCCCCATGCGGGAGGCTCGCAGGAAGTTAAGCATAAGATAAGAAAAGACATCACCCATTAATTTCCTGCACTCTACTCCTTTTTTCAAAAGGTTTTAGGTAGCATTTTCAAAGTGTAATATTGTTTGTTGTGGAACAAATGAGCTTCATGTTTGTTGAAAAAGAAAGAGAAAAAAAGATTTGACTTAGAATTGCTGTTCTGAGCTTGTTTAGAATCCTAAGTCGTATGCTTCTTCTCCGTGTTGGCTAAGGTCTAGACCTTTTGTTTCTTCTTCGGAGCTTACTCGTAGTGGAGAGAAAATGTTGATTATTTTCAACAAAAGCAATGAACCAAAGAACGAGTAACCGGCAACAATTACAACAGACAGCACCTGAGCAATCAATAAATCAGAATTGCCAAAGAACAGCCCGTTTACATTGTTTACCATTGTTGTGGCAAACAATCCAGTTGCTATGGAGCCCCAAACACCACTTATTCCGTGGCATGCAAAAACGTCCAAAGAATCGTCAATTCTTGTTTTTGCTGAACGCCAGTTAGCTACGAGGTTTGATATGAGCCCTGCAGATAAACCAATTATAATTGCAGAAGTGACGCTAACATATCCTGATGCTGGCGTTACTGCCACCAATCCACAAACTGCGCCAACAGAAATACCGACTGCAGAGGGTTTTCCTTTTGTTACCCAATCAGCAATCATCCAGCTTGTTGCGGCTGCTGCAGCAGCAAGGTTAGTTGCTACAAGTGCTGAAACCGATAACGCGTTTGCTTCTAATGCGCTGCCTGCGTTAAACCCAAACCAGCCAAACCACAGTAACGATGCACCAAGTATTACGTATGGTATGTTACAGGCCTTGTGTTCAACTCCATTGCAGTTGTTGGTTGATTTGTCAAGTATTTTTCGTCTACCTATAACTAGCGCGGCAGCCAATGCAGAAAATCCTGCTGTAACATGAATTACAATGCCACCTGCAAAGTCAACTGCACCCAAAAAGTGCAACCAGCCGTTGGCGTTCCATACCCAATGGGCTACCGGCGAATAGATGAACGTTGACCATGCTACGGTGAAGATTAAAAGTGAACGGAATTTGATTCGTTCTGCAAAAGCTCCGATAATCAATGCAGGAGTGATTGCGGCGAATTTTAGTTGGAACGCAAAAAAGAGGAGTTCTGGAATTTGTGGTGCATACGAGCTTATGGTGTTTATTCCAATGTTGTTTAGGCCTACTAGTGAAAAGTCACCTATGAAGCCGCCAATACTGGTTCCAAATGTGAGACTGTATCCCCAGAGGGTCCAAACTAGACTTGATACTGCAAAGATTATCAGGCATTGAACTAGTGTTGAAACAAGGTTTTTCTTTCGTACAAGGCCAGCGTAGAAGAATCCTAATGCGGGCGTCATTAGCATGACGAGTGCGGTTGCGGTTGATATCCACGCTATGTCGCCTACTGCCATTTGATGCACCTTTTAGTTGTTAATGTTTTTGGGGTTTGGTTGATGTTTTTGGTTTTCATGATTTTGAACTTCTCCAATTTTTATTCAATGTTTCAATGAATAGTTGTTCATTTAGATATAAGCTTTTCCCATCAAATGAATGAATATTCAATAAATAGGGTAATGTTGAATGTTTATTCAAATATCATCCAGAAAAAAGGCAATCAATGAAATCAAACCAGTAAAAAGCACACAATTCTGAACAAAGAATCAACCACAGAAAGTTAGCACAACAACAATGGAAAAAACATTCAACATTATTTAATACAAATGGTTTTTTATTCAATATAAAAATAGTTAATTATATAAATAACCATTGAAAATATAATTAGATGAATGTATGCCCAGTGATAGTCAAACCAATTGGAGTGAACAGATAACGCCAGAACACACAATTAATTTTGACAACGACTCAGAACGAAAAAAATTCCTAAGACACCACCTAAGGAACGAAATCAAATGCGAAGTCTGTGAATCAAATAATTTTAAGGCCGAACAAAATTCTCCTCAACAAATCATGTTAACATGCACAAACTGCGGCTGGGTACACATAATAAGCCCAGAAACATTCGGCGACCAAAAACTTTACCTCAAATTCTGTCACCAAAAAAATAAACAAACCAGCGAAGTTTAGATACACCCCAACAATTAGTGGAGTCACGGGGATTTGCAAAGGAGACCAATGGAGACACCACCCAGTTTTCATCCCGCAAAACCCCTTGTTATTTGACTCCAGTGTTTTTGTACAAAATAATTGCCCACACAGGTAAACCATAGGAACAGATAGCTTTTTGTTGTTGAACAATTCTTGGAATTCTTATATGAACAAAACGATTGTGTTACTAATAATTTCAGATGCTTTCCTTTTAACTGGATTTGGATTAATGCAACCAATCTTGTCGATTTTTATTAAAGAAAATCTTGTTGGAGGAACAGTATTTGCTGCTGGAATAGCAGTAATGTTGTTCATCTTAACAAAAAGTATAGTACAATTGCCACTCTCAAAGATAGTGGATAAGCGCAATCGAAAGTTCAGAATAAAAATCATGATTATTGGAACTTTTGTTGTCTCCATAGTTCCTATTATATACATTTTCTCAAACAACGTAGTTTACATTTATTTCGCACAGATAATTTACGGCCTAGGAAGCGGTTTGGCATATCCATCATGGATGGGAATTTGGAGTAAAAACTCGGCAGTAATACACAAAAGCTACGATTGGAGCATTTACTCAACTGTTACGGGTATAGGAACAGCCATAGCAGCCGTGATAGGAGCTACAATAGCAGAATTGTTTGGATTTGTTTACACATTCACACTTGTTGGAATACTTGCTTTATTCGCATGCTTTGTCTTACTTGGATTAGAAATGAAAAGCACACAATAACAGGCAAGCCAGTTCTTGCACGTTTAACAGATGGTCTTCTAAAACCAAAGTAACTGTCCTCTTCCCCACGTAGTGGAGTCACGAGGATTTGCACAGGGAACAGCTGTTGACATCAACCGATAAATTCCAGCAAACTCCCTTTTTTACTCTTCACTTCCTATTAATTTTAGCTTCATAAAAGATAAGTTAAATCCACATTGAAAATAAAATAAAAATGGCGACTAATCAATTAACAAATGGAGAATAAATAAAGTGACATCATCAATCGCTGGAGAAATAATCCTAATTTTTTCAGTAATGTTCACTATCATAGCGATTGCAGCATTTTGGTTTGCTTATTCAACTTCCAAACAAAAACATAAAAAAGAGTTACAGGAAAAAAAGATGGATATAATAGACAAACATTTCAACTCTATGATTAGAATAGAGTGCCCATATTGTAGAACGATTTATACAGCTAATACAAATGAATGCCCAAATTGTAAAGCAAACACCAAAAAAATTCTGTTCCCTGAAATATCTACAGATTAGAATTAACTCTCATTTAACGAATCATGTTTTCCCACATCGCCCCCTCTTTTTTGAAAGCTAGAAATTAATGTTAGTCCCAAACCCATTCATGAACATACGAGACTAACCAGTATAATAATGCTGAGGGCTTGCGGTTAGCAGTAGCTTAATAGGGTGCGCGTCTATTACATTAACATGTAGACTTTTGTCCGGAGTACTGGTGGAAAATTACTTTTTGCCTTTTTCTTTGACCATTCTACTAAAAAATATTAGGTGAAAATTATGGAATTAAGTAATACACAATTACGTAGACCAAGCCAGTCTTGGATTAAAGTCGAGGAAAAAGGTGCCCAACTAAAAGTGGAAGCGGTACCTGTTTTTGACGCGTCAATTAAAATCCAAAATGTTGTGGCATGTGCTACTTTGAATCAGAAGTTTGACCTTAATGCAATTGTGAAGGGGAACCCCTTAGTCGATTATCACCCTGAAACGTTTCCGGGATTAGTTTTCAGACTAAAAAAACCCAAGACCACCATCCTGATTTTCAGAACTGGAAAGATGGTTTGCACCGGAGCTAGGTCTGAGAAAGAAGCCTTGAGAGCAATAAAGAATGTTGTAAGGGATCTTAAGACAAGCGGCATAGTCATCCCTGGCAAACCTGAAAAGAAAATAGTCAACATAGTTGCTTCAGCTAATCTTTTTGGGAAAATAGAGTTGGAAGATGTTGCATATGCTCTCAAAAAAACTATGTATGAACCAGAACAGTTTCCAGGTCTTATCCTTCGAATGGATGAACCACAGGAGCCACAAAAGAAGCAGAAGTCTACGAAGCAGTTGAAAATCTTCGTCAACAATTGGAAAAAAACGAGTTGATATACCACTAATAATCTCCGAGCTTAAGCGTGTGCTAATCAACTTGAATAAACGCTTAGCAACCCAAAATATGTTTCACGATAGCTTAGCTAGGCTAATAATTAAAAACTAAAAGGAGGGAAATAAAATATTAACAATTAAACAATGTCCAGTATGTAAACGGAACATCAGCTTGAACCAATTCCAGTGGGCCGTGGGCGCGGAACTGCCTAGAGACTGCCCGTGGTGTAACAAAGTAATAAAGAAAAAAGAGGGAAAAATCAAAGAATATTTCCACGATGAATCGAAACCCAATTACCATTCTTGGCTTAAAAAAGGCGCATAAGCTAACAAAAAAGTTAGCCAGAGCTAATTTTCATTAAAATGCTAATATCCAACAAACGAAAACAAGAAAACATTCTTTAGATTTTTCTAAAGTTCAGTTAATCTTTAATCCAACGTATTATGAAATGGAAAAATGCATATCTAGTGATTTACTCCATAACCAAGTCTAATGTGTTAGCCCGTGGTTTGCCTTGATAACTATTCATGTTTCTCTTTTTGATAGAACCTACTTTCTAAGGTCGCATCTATCCTCTTTTGCGTGACCTTTTTCGCGATAGAAAATCAGTTTACCACAGTAAGGACATTTTTGCAACACCTATTTTCAACTCACAATAGACTATATGAAAGAGACATATTTACTGTTTGTCTAATGGGGAATTTTCTCTCAGAAAACAGCTACTACATGACTGTTCGGATGAAAATGACTAACTGATTTTTTGTCAATTTTTACGCGCCATCATTTCCTGCAAGTTTTGTTGCAAATTATTTCTTCCATTTTTATTTGGAGTATGGTTCTGAGCTGATAGAGTAAAAAAAATCCACGAGGTCCAAGATTGCATTTCGAAGTTTTTCTTGAGAAGCAGTCCATTGATTGAGTGCATCCCAATTTTTGGCTGTAGCCTCGGAATAATCTTTTGTGGAACAATTGGTTTTTTCCCTTTCCTTAGAATCCCATTCACCCACATAATTCTTCGTTTGGTGAAATAAGTCAATAATTCGTTTATTATAAGCAGTAATTTCTTTAATTGTTGAGGGGTAGTGTTTTTTTGTATGCTCCGTGATTAACAAAAGGCGTTCTATGTTAGTCCAGTAGGTTTCTGCGGTTCCAAACCAATCATGCAGGGAGGAAAAGCAGTCTTTGTCTCCATAAAGCATCTCCAATTCTTCGAGAATCTTTGCGTCTATA
>JAOZIF010000152.1 GCA_026014495.1 Candidatus Bathyarchaeum sp. | reverse complement strand
AATAGCCCGCTTCATTGCCTGGATTGTCTGCTTGTAGCCACCCCAAATAAACGTCGCCCCGATACATGTTGCGGCATCGAAAGTTCTCTCTTCAAATACGTAGTCAGCTCCCTTAGAGCAAACGATTTTGATTCTGTCAGATAACCCTTTCCCATACAGCTTTTTTTTAGCCCTGTCACAGAAATCCTTGGATATATCGATGCCAATACCAGTGATTCCGAATTCTTCAGCCCAGATAATGAGGGGCTCAGCACTGCCACAACCGAAGTCGATGACCCGTTTTCCCTCTTTCAATTTAAGTAGTTTGCCAAGTTTGATGATTTTTTCAGGTGTTGAAGGGTTTAGTATCTCCATATAACGGTGTGAGATACTCATAAGATCAAAGAAATCCATGGCTCGTTCCTCTTTCAGGAAATGGTGACTTTATTGATAAAGGTGTTGTGGGCTACTTTGGAAACCATTTTTTGATGTATTTTATCATATTCAGCTTATGCACGACAGAGGGACAGGGTGACAGACAGAACTGCCATGCTACATTTATTTTGGAGTTTTTTTCAAGTATGTTTTCCCCAACTACCCATAAGCTGTCAAAGATTTTGTTCGTCTGGGATGTGTTTCAAATACTTTATTTGTCTGGGATGCTGTCCCATTACTGGGGGATGATGTAGCCGTCCCAGACCGACCTTAACGGGAATGAAGACTATAAGGCTGGCAGACCCCTCTTTGTGTGAACGAAGAAAAAGAAGGGACGGTTTTGTGTGTGGGTGGTTTGGTAGGTTATTTTTTGGAGTTTATTGACATTGATTTTTCTAATTTTTTGTCAACCAAAAAGAATACGGTCCAGACGATGAACCCATAGGTTAGCCCGTTTGTTAAGGCTGCCAGATATTCGATGTATTCTGAGGGTATTGTGGAAACTGCGTTGATTGTGTTTCCGGGGAATAGTGGAATTGGAACCGCAAGTGATGCAGCTGTGAATAGCATGAAAAAGGCGAGGAAGATGGCTGTTGCTCTCATGTTTTTGCCTCTTTGTGCTCCATAATTAATATATTAAATCTTAATACGTAATAAGCATTGTTGTAGTTGTGTACAACACAAATACACAAAACCAAACAGCATACAGAACATTCATATTCACAACACAATTTTCATCATTCATGGACATATTCAACTTCGCAGCCACAGTCATTATCCTAACCACCTCAGGCGCATTAGCCCCCGGACCGCTATTCTTTGTAACAATCTCTCACGGCATACGCTCAGGAACAAAAAGCGGCATAATCTTCTCCGTAGCACACACCATAATCGAATTCACACTCGTAATGCTACTGGCCCTAGGACTCCTAAGCGTCGCAAACCAACCCACAATCAGGCTCGCAGTCGGAGCCGCAGGCGGAGCAGCACTCATAATCTTTGGCGCCATGCAAATACGCAGTTCAATACATGAAACACACAAAACAAACACACAACAAAAAACCACCAAAAATCTCTTTCTAATTGGCTTTGCACTAACAGGCTTAAATCCATACTTTATCATCTGGTGGCTCACTATAGGCGCAAACCTCATTTTCATATCTCTAGAGTTTGCGGGCTTAGCAGGCGTCATCTTCATGTATTTATGCCACGTTTGGGTGGACTATGCATGGCTTATCCTAGTTGCTGGCTTCGCAAAAAAAGGAGCCAAAATTTTAAGACACAAGGGATACCGCCTGATGGTCGCGCTTTTTGGGGCAGTTCTAATCTACTTTGGTTTATCATTTCTGGTCGACGCTCTAGGTTTCTGATAGATAAAGTAAACAAAACCAGACCCACTTTTTGTTTCACATCCAATTGTGAACACTTAGACTACGTTAGGATATAGAGTGTTAATTCTGAACTGTTAAATCTGCAACACCAAAAAGTATTGAATGAAGAGCGCACAGTTTCCACCCACGATAGAAGAAGGGGGACGATCTCCAAGATCAGTTTTTGCCCTTTTCTTTTATGTGCGCTCTTCCATAACCCATCCAGATATTGAACCGTTTATTGTGTTAGGTGTCTTATTGTGTTACACACACCAACTAACTATTCGTGCACACCATCAATTTTTGTTCCACAATAGACACATTTGGAGTTTTTGATGTTGTTTTGCTGAATGCTATAGCCAAATCTTTGGATTAACTGTTTTTTGCATTTTGGACAGTATGTGTTTTCGCCTGTTTCTCCGGGCACATTTCCCTCGTAAACGTATCTTAATCCTGCGTCTAATCCGATTTGTCTTGCCTTTCTTAGAGTTGCAACTGGCGTGCGTGGCAAGTCCGGAAGCTTATACATAGGATGGAACTGGCTGATGTGCCAAGGCGTGTCTTCGCCCACGTTTTTGATGAATTCTGCAATTTTTTGTAACTCATCTTCTGAATCATTTAATGTTGGAATAATCAACGTTGTTATCTCGGTCCAGATTCCTAACTTTTTGTAGAGTTCAATCGAATCCAGCACGGGTTGCAAGCGTGCCCCACATCTTTTCTTGTAAAAGTCGTCGCTGAAACTTTTCAGGTCAATGTTGGCGGCGTCCAAGTATGGAGCAATCTCCATTAATGCCTCTTTTGTGATGTAACCGTTTGTCACAAAAACATTCTTGAGACCCTCTTTTTTCGCCAACTTAGCCACATCAAGGGCGTACTCAAAAAAGATTGTGGGCTCACTGTAAGTGTAGGCTATGCTTTTACAGTTGTTATATTTAGCTGCGAAAACAATCTCTTCAGGAGAAGTTTCATGCCCAACGATTACATTGCGTTCTTTAGGTAGCTGAGAAATGTCAAAATTTTGGCAGTTATCACATCTAAAATTGCAGCCAACTGTTGCGATAGAATATGACATGGAGCCCGGAAGAAACTGGAACAGCGGCTTTTTTTCTATGGGGTCAACTGACCTAGCCACAACTCTGCCGTAAACTAGACTGTACAGTTTGCCGTCAAGGTTCTTTCTGACTCCACATATTCCTGTTTTAGAGTCAGCAATTTTTTGGCAACGGTGGCTACACAGATTGCAGTTAACCACGTTATTGTCTAATTTTTTGTAGAACATTGCTTCCTTCAAAGCAGAAGCCTCTCATTTAGATATAAAATGGGAAAATACACTTAAAGGTTACAAAAAAAGGCAACAATCGCGTAATATAGTAAATGATATAGCCTAAAAATCAGAATGTTATATGGTGGATTTTATGGCTAAATTTCGAGTGATAATAGATTACACTGTTTGTCAGGGGTTTGGGGCATGTGTTGAGTTATGCTCCAAGTTTGACCTTTCTGATGTGGACGCAAAGTCTCATGTTGAAGGCGCAAAAAAGGTCGCTAATGGAGAAGCCGTAGACCTAGACGAGCTTGATTGCCACAAGAAAGCTGCTGAAGCGTGCCCATTTAATGCTATTCACATAATTAATTTGAAAACAAACGAGAAAATAGTCTAAACTCGGGTGTGAGCTTAGATGACAGTTAACAAGCTTTCTTTGATGGTTGGCGGAGAGGCAGGAGCAGGAATAAGTCGTTCAGGTTTTCTTTTCGCCAAAGCATGCCTGCGTGGAGGACTCTACGTTTTTGGTGCCAACGATTACCAATCCCTCATAAGGGGAGGCCACAATTTTTACACAGTCACAGTCTGCGACCAAAAGGTTTACTGCCAAGCAGACAAAGTTGAACTTCTTGTAGCCCTAGACAAACAAACCATACTTTTACATAAGGACGAGCTTGTCTCAGGTGCTGGAGTAATCTACGACCAAGACCAAATCACGGTAACTAAAGAAGAACTTGGAAGAGATGACATAAACCAGTATCATGTGCCGCTAAGAAAGATAGTCAAGGAGCTGGATGGACCATCAATCATGGAGAACACTGTTGCCTTAGGCGCAGCAAACGCGTTGCTAGATTATGACCCAGAAATTTTAAACCAAGTATTACGCGACACATTCAAACCAAAAGTTGCTGAGCTAAACATAGAAGCCGCAAAACAAGGATACAGTTACGCCAAAGAAAATTACAGGAACGATTTTGAATATAAACTCAAGAAAACAGGGTCAGAAGGAAAAAACAGAATTTTTGTAGCCGGAAACGAGGCAATAGCCTTAGGCGCCCTCAATGCAGGATGTAAATTCTATGCAGCGTATCCCATGACGCCAGCCACGTCTATCCTTCATTTTCTTGCACCCCTAGATAGGGAATACAAGATGCTTGTAATCCAAACCGAAAGCGAGATAGCGGCAATAAACATGGTTGCAGGTGCGTCATATGCTGGAGCAAGAGCAATGACTGCCACATCGGGAGGCGGATTTTGCCTGATGACCGAAGCACTGGGCATGATAGGCATGAGCGAAACATCGCCCGTCATAGTTTTAGTGCAACGACCCGGACCAAGCACAGGACTTCCCACGTACACCGGACAGGGGGACCTTAGATTTGCCATACATGCATCTCAAGGAGAATTTCCAAGAGTTGTAATCGCTCCCGGAAACGTTGAAGAATGCTTCTACAATACTGTCGAAGCGTTTAATCTGGCAGAAAAATTTCAGATTCCCGCAATAGTCATTTCGGACAAATATTTAGCAGAGAGTAATGGAACAACTGAGCCTTTTGACCAGAACAAAACAAGAATTGACCGTGGACAACTTGTAACCGAAAACAAATACACAGGAAAAGAAGATTACATGCGACACAAGTTCACAGAAAATGGAATCTCGGCCAGAGCTCTGCCTGGAACAACAGGAGCAATAGTTCGAACAAACGCAGACGAGCACAATGAACTTGGATACACAACCGAGGACCCTGTGTTGTCCACTAAAATGGCTGATAAGCGCTTCAAGAAACTTGATGCATTAACTAGGGAGCTCGAAGGCTATGAGACGGTGAAGTTTTATGGCCCAAAAGAGGCAACTGCAACGGTTATTGGATGGGGTTCAACAAAGGGTCCAATACTGGAAGCCATGAATGTTCTTAGCAAACAAGGCGTCAAAGTTAATTATTTACAGATATTGTATCTTTGTCCGTTTCCAGTCAGTAAGGTTCGGGACATACTGCAGTTAGCCAAAAAGACGATTGTGGTAGAAAACAACAAGACATCTCAGCTGTCCAGCATAATACAAGAACAGCTTCTTACATCAGTTGATTTTAAAATTTTGAAGTATGACGGTAGACCGTTTAATCCAGAAGCTCTTGCGCGAAGCATACAGGAGGTGCTCTAATTGGTAGGTCTAGATGATTTGAAGACGCCAAAAACGAACACTTGGTGTCCTGGATGTGGAAACTTTGGAATCTTGATGGCATTCAAAAAAGCGCTGATAGAATTGGGGCTAAAAAGAGAAGATTCCGTGCTTGTGTCAGGAATAGGCTGTCACGGCAAAATGGTAAATTATGTTAACATAAACGGGTTTCACGGCATCCACGGCAGAGCCTTACCTTTAGCACAAGGAATCAAACTTGCGAATCCTAACTTGACTGTGGTTGGCTTTGCAGGAGACGCAGACCAGTACAACGAGGGCTGGGGACACTTTGCTCACGCTGTAAGACTAAACATAGACATGACATTAATTGTGCATGATAACATGGTTTTGGGCTTAACTACGGGTCAGGCAACATCTACCAGTCAACAGGGATTTAAATCGAAGTCAACTCCGTTTGGGGTCATACCACCCATGTTAAACCCGTTGGCTCATGCTTTAGTTAGTAACGGCACCTTTGTTGCGAGGGGCTTTTCGGGTGACATGTTGCATTTGAAGAGCTTGATTGTGCAGGCAATACAGCACAGGGGCTTTGCGTTTATTGATGTGTTTCAGCCCTGTGTTAGCTTCAATTATCTAAACACTTACGATTGGTTCCGCCAACGAGTATACAAGCTAGAAGAAGAGAATCACGACGTAACTGACCAGAAAAAGGCGCTTGAGAAGGCGCTGGAATGGGGAGACCGCTTACCCATTGGTGTATTTTACAACAAAGAGCGCCCCACATACCACGACAATCTTGAGCATCTAAAGGGTGAAAACCTTACAAAATTTCCCTCGAAAAACGTGGATATAAAATCAACCATGAAAGAAATGACATAACAAGCCACACTTTTTTGATGGCTTGTACAAATCCAGAGCCTTTGATTAAACGTCAGTCAAGAGCTTCAGGTGAATGAGGGGCGTTTTTCGTTCTGTTAACTGTCTTACTCGAGGCAACACTTCTTGGAGGATATCCCACGGGTCTAAACTAGTCTTGTCAGCATCATCTTTTCCCTTGTTCATTCGCAGTCGAACTGCTATCTCCTCAATTATCAGAGTCTCCGCTATTAGCTCAGCCATGCAGACTTCGCCGTTGTTAATCAGTTTCTGCACAACTAGTTTTTTTAGTTCCTGCCCGTTTTCCATCCGTTTGAAAATCGTCATGGCTTTCCTTTTAATTTTAACGTGTTCTAAAGAGAATCTAGGCATCTTTTGGCAGAATGTAACGCGTTCTCTCCATTTTTCCAGCCATTGTTTTGTCCAGATTTTCAGAAATGACTTAATTTCATCTTGACGAGATTCATCATTTAATGCTTCTTCGATTGCATCAAATGTTGCGGCTTCCATTTTTTCAGTTAAGCAGTTTTCTAGGTCGTGATAAGCAAAGTCTAAAAGTTTTCGTTCCGAGCCATTGATGTCTAAATCGGGGATTTCAGTTTGCAGTTCTCCCGCTAACAAATACTGAATCATTGGAGTTCGTGAGGCTCGGAGTGTGGCGCTAGGCATTTCTTGGAACCTCCAAAGAGGAACATGTACTGAGCATTTCTGGCGGTATTTGAGGTTTTCCAATTTTTTTGCACACATTTAAGGCAAAGGGCAGTTATCTGGATATTGTTAGTTTTTTGTGATTACCTGTAATTCCATCAATCTTAAAATGAACAAGTTCATTGGATTAAACTATACAAGGTACAACAATGGAGCAAGGGCTTTTTTGGATACGGCAACTGGAGTGGGAAAAACTTCGGCAAGGGGCGGTTTCAAGCTTTTCATAGGAGTAAGTATTTCCAGTGTCATCACAGCGTTAAGTCTAATTATTGTATTGCGGTTGCTGGGTAATCCAGACGATTATGGTCTAATTACAACTGCGCTAATTTTTCCTACTATGCTGGCTTTGTTCAAAGATTGGGGAATAAACTCGGCTATGGTAAAATACCTAGCGCAATACAAGGGTGAAAACAAGAAAGCCAAAATCAAAAACGTCATGGTTGCAGGAATGCTTTTTGAGTTAGTCACAGGAGTTCTACTAACATTATTGTGCTTTTTTATGGCAGATTTCTTTGCAACAAACGTCTTTAATGTGCCTGAAGCAAAGATGTTAATAGAGCTTGCTTCACTAACAATCATCGCTGATTCTTTTCTTAAGATTGCCCAGTCCACGTTTATTGGCTTAGAAAGACTGGAATTTCACAGCTTGACTTTGGTGTTAAACTCGTGTATGCGATGCATCCTTGCGCCTCTTCTTGTACTGCTGGGGTTTGGCGTTTTAGGTGCTTTACAAGGACAAATTATAGCCCAAACTATCGCGGGAATTGTAGGGCTCATAGTTTTTTACATCAAATTTCTTAGCAAGTCTAATGTACAATCAATAAACAAAAGTGACCTAATCAAAACTCTAAAAACCATGCTAAAATATGGTTTGCCGCTCTCGATTTCAGCATTAATAAGTGGTTTCTTGCCGCAGTTTTACAGTACACTGCTAAGCCAAAGTTACGTAGACCCTAATATTTACTTAGCAGCTCAAGGCAACTACCAAGCAGCAGTTAATTTCACGGTTGTGATAACATTTTTTACGGTGCCAATAACTACAGTGCTGTTTCCAGCTTTTTCAAAGATTAAAGCAGAAACAGACAAGGAAACACTTAGAGTGATGTTCCAGTCTTCTGTTAAGTATGGAGCCTTGCTTACGTTACCAGTAGCGTTGATGGTTATGGTTTTGTCTGAGCCTCTTGTTTTCGCTATTGTTGGCACAGGATACACTGATGCACCATTCTTTTTGACACTGTATTCAATAAGCTACCTGTATGCAGCAGTTGGAAATCTAAGTATCGCAAACATTCTAAACGGACAAAACAAAACACAAACCACAATGAAGATGGCACTTGTTACCTTAGGAACAGGAGTTGTAGCTAGTTTAATACTTGTTCCCCAGTTTAAAGTCGTAGGTTTGATAGTTGCAAACTTGATTGCCGGAGCCCCAGGCATGACTTGGGGACTATGGCACATAAAAAAGCATTTTGGCGCCAAAGTAGATTGGCTAGTTTCAGCCAAGATTCTTTTAGCTTCATTGGTTGCGTCGGTGGTTACTAATTTGCTTTTGTCGCAGATTAACTATGGATATTTCATCGAGTTAATTATAGGCGGCGTGATTTTCTTGCTGGTTTATTTGGTTTGTGCGCCATTGATTAGAGCCGTGAACAAAAAAGATGTTCACAGTCTAAGAGAGATGCTAAGTGGTTTGGGTCCATTCTCTCCTATATTCAATATACCACTTATGGTAATCGAAAAATTGTTAGATATTTTCACGTTCTAGTTTAACTGCGGTTCAACTCAACAAAACAGTAATGTCTAATTCAAGTTTTTATTGCCCTGTTAGCGTGTCCACTGGGTAATCCTTAATAAACAGCTACTCCCCATTCTGTTAACGTCACGAGAAAATCGGTAGGAGCGTAAAAATCGCTTATGGCAAAATTCAAAGTAATAGTATCAGACCCAGATGGAACATCACAGTCTTTGGAATTGGAAGAAACTCAAGCTGTTCCCCTGATTGGCAGAAAACTAGGAGAAGTTATCGACGGAGCAGCAGTCAAGTTGTCTGGATATAAACTAAAGATAACTGGCGGGTCTGATAAGGATGGTTTCCCAATGAGACCAAACATCCATGGAGGAGTCCGTGTTGGCGCCATCTTAAGTGAGGGCGTAGGCTTTCATCCAACTCGAAAAGGAGAACGAAAAAGAAAGACACTTCGCGGAAATGTCATAACAGACTCGATTGTTCAAGTCAACATGAAGGTTCTTGAGAAACCAAAGGGCAAAAAAGCAGAAAAGCCCAAAGAAGCGCCAGCAGAAAGCGCCCCCGCTGAAGCGGCTCAATAAACTACAAACCAAGTTTTTACGGGTTTAGGCTCCAAAGCCTAACACACTCCAAATGGGGTTAGTGTAAACTCTTACAGGATATCAACAAGTTCTAAGAACGGATATCTTTTTTAGTAGTTGACTTGTTTTTAGACGTTAAGGGAGTTGTTTAATCGTTGTTGACTAAGATTGTTAGTGACGAGCAATTAATTAAATTGTACACAGAAGACGGCTATCTAGTTGCTGTGGATTACCCAAAAAACGAAATCAAATTGCACACCATTGATTGCATGTTAGCAGACCCAATTAGTTCAATAGGCGTTAAACCTACAAAGGCAAACCAAACAAACACTGGAGAATTCTGGTACTCAAAAGACCGCAGTGAAGCTAACAGTAAAGCAGAAGAAATTGCCAAACAGAAAGGGTACACGTATTTGATTTGCCCAATCTGCGACAGGTAACAGTCTGTGAACTTTGGGTCTAACCTGAAGATGCACGTTTTCTTTTTTTGTATTCTTTGTACATTTTTTCTACTTGTTGCCTGCTGACGTATCCTTTGTGAGGGCGAAAACCGCCTTTAAAGCCTCTTGGAATATGCATCAGTTCGTGAATTACGGTTTTTTCTTTGTCTTCTTGGCTTAATTTGTCGTAACGTTCAGAAAGCACCTCAATAACGTAAGCTGATGGAAGATTAAGCGCCAACTGCCATATCTTTCCAAATCCGTGAATTCGAGCAATTATGCGCCTAGATTTTGAGCCCACACTTCGGTAGCAGTAAACAGACTCAGATACAACATGCGAAAAATCTAATCTTTCAATAATTTCGTCAGCCAACAGTTTGACATCTGGGGCTTCTATGTACTTTAAGGGCATTTTTCTCAGGTCCTAAACTTAGCTGATGTCTTTAGGAGAATGCTTAATATAAACTGTTTAGAATCTAGTTGCATAGCATTACATTAACTCTAGGAGATTACAATGTCATCCAAATCAAAAAAGCCTATACCCCTTCCTAAACAGCCAGAAGTTAACATAGGAACCATAGGTCATGTAGACCACGGCAAAACAACTTTAGTTGAAGCCATAACTGGAGTTTGGGCAGCAAAACACAGCGAGGAACTAAGGCGAGGCATAACCATAAAATTAGGTTACGCTGATGCGCCCATCTTTAAGTGCCCAAACTGTGAAGTTCCTCAAGCTTACACTTCAAACCCTGAATGCCCTAACTGTGGAACTAAATGTGAATTTGTCAGAGCAGTCAGTTTTGTTGACGCCCCAGGCCACGAAGCGCTCATGGCTACTATGCTTTCTGGAGCAACAGTTATGGATGGAGCGTTGCTGATAATTGCCGCCAATGAACATTGCCCACAACCACAAACACGAGAACATCTAGCAGCAATTGAACTAGCTGGAGTAACAAACATAATTATTGTTCAAAACAAAATTGACCTTATTGACGAAAAACGGGCACTAGAGAGTTACAAAGAAATAGAATCTTTTGTAAAAGGAAGCGTAGCCGAAGGAAAGCCAATCATTCCTGTTTCCGCTCAACATATGGTAAACGTTGACGCAGTTCTTCAAGCAATACAAGATAACATTCCCACTCCTGAACATGACCCAAACAAACCACCTAGAATGTTTGTTGTCCGCTCTTTTGACGTAAACAAGCCCGGAGCAACAATTGATGAACTAACTGGCGGAGTCATTGGTGGAAGCATTTTTCAAGGAACATTCAAGGTAGGGGATGAAATTGAGATCCGCCCTGGACTGAAAGTTGACAAACAAGGAAAAACGCGGTATGAATCAATTTTTACTGAAATTACAAGTTTGAGTGCTGGCGGACAGGATGTAAAAGAAGCACAAAGCGGGGGTCTGGTTGGAATAGGGACGTATTTGGACCCGTCATTAACAAAGGCTGATGGTCTTACAGGTAATATGATGGGAAAACCTGATTTGCTTCCTCCAACACGCTCTGAAATTGTTTTAGGCACTAAACTTTTGAAGCGGGCTATTGGAACCAAAGAGCTTGTGCAGGTTGACAACATAATCAAGGGTGAACGTTTGCTTCTTGATGTTGGGACAACAATAACGCTTGGAACTGTTACGTCTACAAAGAAAGACACTGTTACTCTCAAATTGGTTAGACCCATCTGCGCCGAAGATGGCGCCAGAGCAGCTATAAGCAGAAAGATTGCGAGTCGATGGCGTCTTATAGGATATGGAATAATACAAAGTTAGCCTGTTTGCTTTTTTGAAGGCTGCAACAAATAAGGATGGGCTAGTTGCACAGGGGGGTGCTGTCTTGAAGTGCTGGGCAGCAGTTGCTTTAGTGTTGTTACATAACTGTTTGAGTTATTGTTTTTCTTGTTTTGTTGCAGTTGGATTTGAGTATGATTGTTACCAATTTTTCTTCTTCAGAATGTGAAGAGAATGATTTCAGGATTGTTTTGAGATTATATTTTAGGATACTAACAGCTTCACGTTCTGTGCGTCCACATAATACGATTATTACACATGAGTATGCGTTTAGGTAGTCTACAACTTGACCAACCAGTCTGTTTATTTGGCTTTTATGTTTTAGGTTGCGCTTAAGCTCAATTCCAATTTCGTTATCTATTGCGATGTCTGCTAGACTTCGTCCTGCTTCTTTTTTCACAAAATGGTGCGACAATGGGTCAAGTCCCCAAATTGCGGAGCTATATGGGGTGCTGTCTGAGTTTAGTTGTTCTTGTAGGAATTCTAGTAGGTCGTCTCTGTATTTGCGTTCTGTTAAGTATTCTGCCTTCGGATTCCAAGTTGAAACGGTATGAAGAACGTCGTTAAATAAAGTTTCCACCATTACAAAACCTCAGTATCTTATATATTGTTACTTAACATATAAGCTTTTTTTTGAATACAACCATATGTTTATCATCAGCAACAGAGAAAACAAAAAGCTTACGTACATCATAGCTTAAAGATGATGGGGGATAAAAAATGACAGAGTCAGGGGAAGAAACCTATTCAACCATGTTCACATCATTAAAACATCCAGCCCGCCGCAAGATCTTGAGAATGCTCGCAGGAAAGCCAAAAAATTTTTCGCGCATACTAGAAGAGTTGGGAATTTCAAGTTCACACCTAACGTATCACCTCGAAAACCTTGGAGAACTCGTAACAAAAATGGATGATGGCAGATACAGGCTTTCCACGTTCGGTCAAGCAGCAGTACTAACAATGAAAGGGGTTGAAGAGACGCCAGACGTCAACCAAAAGCATTTCTCGTCCTTAGCCATACAATGGAAGACACTGCTTGCGGTTTTAATGATTGGAATTATAGGGTTATCTGTTGTATCGTACACCCAGTATGTGGCGCTAAACAAGTTGTCTGTGGAACATGAGCAACTAACAAACGAGTTTGAGCAACTGTCCACAAATAATCAGTTACTGTTATCTTTGGGTGTATGTGCAGAAAGTGTAGTGACTTTTCTAAAAGATGTAATTCAACTTGACTTGGTAAAGTATCAAGCGGAACTAGAACGTCACACGGTAGAGTACCGCGCGGATTTAAACAACATTGTTGAAGAGTATTTTACATACAGGCTCAAGTCTGAAGACAGCGAGTTGTCAATAGATTTCAGGTTTAGAAATCAAACATTGTCCAGATATATACTAGATGTAATTGAGGGCACTCCAGTTTATTCTCAGCAGCAATCAACTAGTGTTCTTGAAATTGCTGATGATGTTCTCCAAAGATACCAGAACTATGCTGGAGTTTCTTATGTGGATACAATGAAAGACATGTTGAGTACAATCAGCGAAACAGAGGATATTGAAAAGATAGAGGGCGACATGAAGCTCATAATAGCAAATGATGGAAAAGACACGGAAATCCAGTGGATAACAACAGTTGATGGCATTGATTATCAAGCTAGAGGGGTGAGTCTAAGTTTTGATAATGGTGTTTTGGAGAGCCTCAGTGATGGGTGGTTCCTCTTTAAAATTGGCAGCACTGAAGTTAACATCTCAGAAGAGGAGGCAATACAAATAGCGATGAGCAATGCACCAGATTACTCATGGACTGCAGAAGGCGTAGAAATAACAGATTTTGTTATACTAGAAGAGCCCGTATCGGCGGATTTATGGCCACACATCAGAGACGAGCCTTTAGAGTTGATTCCCTACTGGTATATTGTTTTACAACTTGACAAAGTTTACCCCGGAAACGTTAACAGCATCGGAGTGGGCATATGGGCGGACACGGGAGCCGTCAGCGGATATAGTACAATAAGTACAACAGGATAAAAAGCAGGATAATACTTTGGAGAACAATAAGTTGGCACCTTCAAAAGAAGCAACACTAAAGATTATTTTAGACGCAAACTTCTTTTTTGTGCCATCACAGTTTAATTTGGATATTTTTGAAGAATTAGCGAACCTTCTAAATCGGCGGTTTGAGCCTGTTCTTCTTTCTTCAACCCAAAAGGAGCTTGAAGGACTTGCACATTCAAGCCCAAAGGTTAACAAGCAAGCATTGTTGGCTCTTAGGTTTGCTGAAAAGTGTAGTTTTGTTTCTGCTGAAAAGGTATTAACTGAGAGTTATGATGACGTGATTGTCAGGGTGGCATCAGAGTGGAGTTGTCCAGTTGCAACAAACGACAAGGAACTTCGGAAAAGATTAAGAGAAAAAGGTGTTCCAGTTATTTTTTTGAGGCAGAAACGTCGTTTAGAGATGGACGGCGCAGTATAGGCTTATAAATGGGTCTGTGTTTTAATTGGAAACGAAAGGACAACGCGTGTTACTTTCATGTAAATATCGTCAGTTTAAGATTAGGTGAGATTGAGTGTTTAAACTTGTAACTTTAGAGGATGCAATTCGGATACCTCCAGAAAGGTTTGGAGAAGACATCGACAACGTAGGCTATGAGCAGCTGAAAATGAAGTATGATGGAATGGTAGACGAAGAGCTAGGCTACGTCGTAGCCGTTACGGAGATCAGAGTAAACCCCTTCGGAAAAATTATTCCCGGAGACGGTGCTACATTCCATAAAGTGCAGTTCTCATTACTCACGTTCTTCCCAAAGATTCAAGAAGTAATCGAGGGAGAAGTAGTAGAAATAGCCGAGTTTGGAGCCTTCATCCGTATAGGCCCTGTTGACGCACTTTTACACGTATCTCAACTAATGGATGATTACATTTCATATGATGAACGCCAAGGAGTTCTCATGGGTAAAGAAACAAAAAGGAAACTACAGAGCGGAGATCATGTGCGAGTTCGCATTACAGCTGTGTCTTTGGGTCGTAGCGGTGGTTCGGGCAAGATAGGTGTAACTGCTAGGCAGCCTTTCCTTGGTAAGATTGAGTGGATACAAAAGGACATAGAAAAGATGGCGGCAGATGGTGAATCTCCAGTTGATGCTGCTGAGGCAAAGCCAGCAGGAGAGTAAGTGAAATGACAGATAAAGCATGTAGAATGTGCCATTTCATATCTGATGGTTCGATTTGTCCTAATTGTAATGAGTCCGATCTAAGTGACGACTTCTCTGGTGTAGTTGTAATCATTGACCCTGAAGGCTCGGCTATAGCTCGCGCCATGAAGGTGAAAATGAAAGGTCACTACGCGCTTCGGGTAAGGTAGGTAACCAGAATACGTCTCTTAAATGATGAATTGCGTAATGAATTAAAGAAGCCTCAGGGGCTTTTGTTTGAAGGTCCCTTTGAAGAGACAATGGAGAGGCTAAAAGAGCTTATTGAAGAGGAAAAGCCCCCCTCAGTTATTTCTGTTGGCGATATAGTTTCGCGGAACATGCTTGAGCATAACATTGTTTTGAATGTGTTAATAGTTGACAACAAAACGATGCGTAAGCCAATTGAACCCATAATGGTTGATGTTGAGCAAATATTGTGTGCAAACAATCCTTCCGGGACAATAACTGATGAGGCATGGACTGCAATTAAACAGGCTATTGAGCATAAGGGGCGCGTAAAGGTCATGGTTGAGGGTGAAGAAGATTTGCTTACTATTGTAACTGTGTTGTCTGCGCCTAACGGTGCATTTGTGGTTTATGGGCAGCCTCGTAAGGGAATTGTAGTGGTTAAGGTTACCCAAGAAACTAAAGAAAAGATGCGTCGTATCGTTGATTCGATGGAGCAATCTTCGAAAAGCTAAAGTAAGGGGGATGTGTCAATTCATCAGCAACCTGCGGAAGTGTAGCAATGAAGGTTAATATCATCTCAAAAGAGCAAAATACTCTGATGAAAAGAAAGGAAATAACATTTAATGTTGATCATGCCCAAGATGGGGGCACTCCATCACGTGTTGAGGTTAGTAGAGGACTTGCGTCCTTGTTGAAAACAAAGCCTGAATTAGTTTTTGTTAAAAATATGAAAACAAAAACAGGTACAATGATTAGTGTTGGCGAAGCTAACGTTTATGACTCTATTGATCAGGCTAAACTCATGGAACCTAAACATGTAATCGCTAGAAATGTGATTCCAGAAAAGGCTGAGGAGCCACAAGCACAAGAAGAAGCAGAAGAAGAGAAGGAGGAGTAAGAACAAATGCCTAAAAAAGAAACAAAAGAGAAAGCCAAAAAGAAGGAAAAAGGAAGCCACGAATACTACAAAATTGAAGGTCAAGAACTTAAACGGCTACGTCCCAGTTGTGAACGATGTGGAACTGGATACTTCATGGCTGACCATGGTAACCGTTACACGTGCGGTCACTGCGGTTTAACGCGATACAAGCAACAGTCATAAACATAGCCGTGCATTAAATGTTGCAGATGAATGTGTGGGGGCTAGAATATTGATTAATGTAAGAGTTTTCGTAAAAAACATCACTGCCGAAAATTTCTGGGAAATCGGAAAATCAATCCCACATGTTCAGATATCAACAAATCTTAATGTAGTTGGAATAAACAAAAAAAGCGAAGAACTACTAGATGTTCCCTTTGTTTTCACCATAAATTACAGTCCAGCAGTAGCCCAAATCAGCTTGAAAGGAACAAGCATGGTTACAGGCTCAAAAGAAGAACTGCAACAAATCTTAAAGGAACACAAAGATAAAAAGCCGCCTCCACCACAGGTCATGCAAGCAATATCAAACACTGTTTTTTTGGAGTCAGTGTTAGTTTGTAAAAGCCTAAACATTCCGCCGCCTATACCTTTGCCAAAGATAGCTCCAGTGCAAAAAAAGAAACGCGTTGAACCAACTTATAGAGCTTAAGTGGGCAGATTCAGTGTTTTTAGAAGAACGTATCAAGTATGTTAGAAGTAGTGTTATTTATGTTCTGATTTTGTAGAGGCTGGGCCTTTGGGTGAAGATTACTAGCGGTATTACTTATTTTCCCGTTCTTTTTTAAGTTAAAATAAACTGAAGAAAAAACAAGCTTGTAGATTCTCAAGAAAAGTTATTAAAAAACATGTAGCCTGATTTAATTTCTAGTGTTGAGTTTATTCGTTATGTCCGCGCTATTCTTGAATATATGCAACTGTATTAGCAGTAAGTATATTGGGCTTTCCAAGCTATTCAATATATAGATCAAACACCGTAAGAGAGCGGAAGAGGAAATGGATTACATAAACGTAATTGGATTGGTGGCGGCTGCAATGGGTGGGATCTCACTTTTTCCCCAATTATTGAAGATTTTAAAAACCAAATCTACCAAAGACATTTCTCTTGGAATGATCTCAATATTTTCGGGCAGCATATTTTTGTGGCTCGTTTATGGAATTTTATTGAACAATTCGCCCATCATAATCGCCAATTTTTTTGGTTTTATCCAAGCTCTTATTATCCTATTGTATAAAATAAAATACAAATGAAATAGGCAGCATGTGGGAGGTGATTATGTGAGTGAGGCAAAATCGAATGTAAGCTATGACTGCAAAAAATGTGGTTCAAAAGGAACTTTAGTAGAAAACGTGACTTCTATTAATTTTAATGAAGTCAAGACGTTACCCTGTGGTTGTCCAGCAGATAACGGCAAATTTCAATTTTTGCATCCACAGCCATAAGATGCAAGAAGAACCAATAAAAACTAACGCTAATTTAGTCTTCAGTGTATTCTTCAGAAGCGAGTTCAACTGAAACCGTGTCTTTATGTGATGGGTATTTTCTCTTTTTTGGAGTCATCTCTCTTCCTTGCATAAAAGAATTTTCGGCAGCGGTAATACCATCTGCTTTCAGCATTTCTCCTCTTTGTGTGTCGTCATAAATGTCCCCCGTTTCGCGCTCAATCTTTTGTTCAGCTTCGTCAGTGTCGATAAACTTAGTCTTCTTTCTTTTTGCTTTACTCATGTAGTCACTAAGTAATCAAAGAACGTTGCGCAATATAAAGAGCACGATATCTTAAGGCGTCTCAAATAAGCTCTACAAAATAGAGACAACGGCTACAATTAATGTAATTTGAGAATTAATCGTCATACAATTTTCGTGCACATAAAGTTAGAGATAGAAAACTTTGAACAAAAAGCCAAAAGAGAGTTAATTAGTGTGCTAAAGTTTTTTTGCTTCTATTAATTCAACCTTTCTCTTCCCTTTTGTGCGCGTAGAGACGTACAATTTGCCTTGTATTTCTAGTCTCATTAAGGTCTTGTTTAGGTCTCCAAATCCTGATTCACCATGGGTTTCCTTGAGCAACTCGTAGAGCTCTATGTCTGTCAAGGGACCTTTTCTCTCCAAGAGTTCCACTATTGTCGTGTGTAACGGATGAGGCTTCCAGGTTTTTGTAGACAACTTTAGAGTCTACACCACCATTGTTTTAGTTTTTTCATTTTCTGAACCTATTTCATGAAGTTTATAGTTGCAATCAATGCATTACTTTTTTTAGCGCGCGTCCTCCTTTAGTGTAACAGTAGGTGGAGCGTTCTTCGCCGAAAAACAGCCTGAGCAATCTTCTAGGCGGTCATCAACAAAAAAAGCTAA
Organism: Candidatus Bathyarchaeum sp.; assembly: GCA_026014495.1. Taxonomy (GTDB): domain Archaea; phylum Thermoproteota; class Bathyarchaeia; order Bathyarchaeales; family Bathyarchaeaceae; genus Bathyarchaeum. The sequence continues at coordinate 593 of JAOZIF010000152.1, read as the reverse complement.
TGCCCTACGTCTTCAAAATCACTTCATGAGGCTATTCTTCTCTTCTAATTGAGTTGCTCTTCCTGCTCAATAGGATGTATGTTTCTGTTGCACGCAATACAGTATATCCTTGATCTGCTAATTCGTTTAATCGGTCATTGAATTCTGCCCATGTTTCTATGTCCCTAGTCTCAGGTAATTTCTCTATTTCCAATGTTTTTAATTTCTTAGTCACCTTTTCACCCCCCTACTTTTCACTGCATCTACGTTCTAGGTCTAGCAAAATAGCATTATAGGCTCGAATAATTTGCGACCCACTTGTTTTTAGTAATTCGTTTTCCAGCGATTAAGTGAACATTGCCGCCAACAGTGACTGGTAGCTTTGTACATACAGCTTTCGCATTCTACTCCGCTAAATTGATTTGACTTACTAAGTCTATAATTATTTCTAACATACAATCAATAAACCCCCGAATAAATTATCAAGTATTAACTTGTAGTGTGGTGCGCGCGCATCTCGTCGAGAACAGGCAGACGTTATTTTTTGTCTCTTTTGAGAGTGCATCTATTTTTCTTTGCTAACCCATGTTTCTATTGCTTCTTCGACAGCTTTT
>JAOZIF010000175.1 GCA_026014495.1 Candidatus Bathyarchaeum sp. | reverse complement strand
AAATGGGGAATAGATATTGACTGGTTTTGTGATTCTCGGGTGGATAATGTTAGCTATGACATGTTCAGGGAGATGGTGAATGCTGGTTGTAAGTGTCTTTTTTTTGGGATAGAAAGCGGTAATCAAAGGATTTTGGATTATTACAGGAAGGGGATTACTCCAGAGCAGTCCAGAAAGGCGGTTAGTAAGGCAAGAAAGGCGGGCACGGACATTATTGTTGGTTCGTTTATTGTTGGTGCTCCAGATGAAACTCGACGTGAGATAATAAACACTTTGAGGTTTGCGAACCAGTTGGATATTGATGTGCCGGACGTTAATATTTTGGGGGCTCAGACTGGAACAGACATATGGAATGATTTGGTTGCAAAGGGGCATCTAAACGAGGAGACGCAGTGGGAAGATGAGATTTGTATTCCCAGAGATGTACCAACTCCTGTTTCGTATGATGATGTAAGGAATTTGATTTTTGAGTATTTTAGGGCATTTTATTTGAATCCCAAGCAGTTGTTAACTGAGGTGCTAAGAACATCAAAGAGCCGCTTCAGACTAAGTGCTGCGTTGCAGAACATTACTAATGTTTCGCAGTTAATCAAGACGCTAAGTCAGGCGATTAGGCGAGAAGAGAAATGAAAAGCTGATAAGTAAAATAGTAGATTAACTGAATGTTTGTATAGGCAGGGAATTGGTTCATGTCGCATGAGAACGATAGTGCCAGAAAAGAAATCGAGATACTGCGGATTTTGAGCGAGTTTGACGTCCCAGTTGGTTCAACGCTGCTTAAAAGGGAGCTAAGAAACAGAGGCTTTCTTCTCAGCGAGCGAACAGTAAGGTATCATCTTCAGTTGTTGGAGGCAAAAGGTTTTGTTTTGGGGCATGACCGTAGAGGAAGAACAATAACACAGCAGGGTTTGGAGGAGATGAGCCGGTCTTTGGCTACTCAAAGACTTGGTTTTACTACGACTCGGTTTATGTCTTTGGCTTATTCTGCAACCTATGACCCTATTGTAGATGCGGGAACAGTTGTTGGGAATGTTTCTTTGCTTGATAATAGTCTTAAGCCCAAGGCGGTGGATACCATGAAGGCGCTTCAGAGCATGAATCTTTTGTCTGCGCCATACATTAAGATATTAAACGAGAAAGAGGAGTACTGTGAAATCTCTGTTCCCAAAGGGCAGTTTGCTCTTTTTACGGTTTGTAATTTGACTTTGGATAGTATTTTGATTCATTCCGGGATTCCGTTGTTTTTCAAGTATGGCGGTCTTGTTCAGGTAGTAAACCACAAGCCAATCAGGTTTGTGGAAATAATCTCATATGAAGGAACCACCATACCGCCGCTGGAAGTATTTGTTTACAGAAAAATGACCTCCATCTCCAGAATACTCAAGACAGGTTCAGGAATGATACTAGCAACACTAAGAGAAGTACCCTCAGAGGCAAGAGAAAAAACAGTAAGGATTCTTGAGCACCAGCAAAAGAAGGGCTGGGGAGGAGTGCTAGTGCTGGGTGAACCTAACGAGCCCATACTTGGAGTGCCAGTTGGCATGGACAGATTTGGAATATGCATGGTCGGCGGCATCGTACCCGGAGCAGCCATGGTAGAAGACGGCGAACAAACCGTAACCTTTGCACCACACTGCTTTGTACCAATTGAAGAGATGACCAGAATCTAAACAACAAACAATCCACACAACATTTGTTAGAGGTCTACTAAGTTTAGTGTGAACTTTTGGGGGCAAAGGTGTGCTGTGCTAAAAATTTCAGAAAAAAAGTTAGTTTTCAACAATGAACTGCTATTAGTCTCCTAATATGCCGCACAGAAGAGTGAATAACTTGCGTTTAACAAAACATTTTCAGTATATATTCAGAATTGACGAGGGGCAAAAAATTCACCAAAGATAGAGTGAATAGACGAGGTACAAGCTTTTAGAGAACGTTACTATATTGTAAAAAACAGATCCGATTGATTCTTGACAAGTATTATATGTAAAAAACGAAGAAAGCATTAGCGAACGTCAATAATTGATTAAACTCAAAGGGAAGACATTTGGAATGTCTATAGAGTTGGCATTATCCACTATTGCTATAATAATCTCGTTATGTGGTTTAATCCTTCATTTTCTAAAGTTTAGAAAAGAAAGACCAAATTTGGTGATAAAAAAGATAACATGTCGGCACCACCCAAAATCTGATGACAAAAACACAGAATTAAGAATAGATTTTACTGTTCATAACAGAGGGGACAGAGGCACTCAAATAAATAGTTTAGAACTACCCGCGTATGAGATGTTATATATTCTTGACCACCAATTAGATGCCCATAAAAGCATACACGAAAACCATCATTTTACAATTCCATTGTCATTAACAAACAAAGAACTTCAATGCCTCTTTATGTTACACCACACTCACGGAGACAAAACAATTGAGGTTTGCTCAATAAAAGTCCCATATTCTTTGTCCCGTACGTACAGGGACTAATACTTTGAATGTTGGTTGTTGTGGACGGGTCTAAAGAAGCCTTTAAAAGATTGGCTCTGGCATTTAGGCTTGATGAAGTGGTAGTTCATGAAGCATGATGCTATTTTGGTGCTGGACTTTGGGGGACAATACTGCAATCTTATTGCAAGAAGAATACGAGAACACAAGGTTTACTCCGAAATAGTGCCCTGTGACATAACTCCACAAGAAATCAATGAACTAAACAAAACCATGAACGTTAAGGGCTTAGTTTTGTCGGGCGGTCCATGGAGCGTTTACGAAAAAGATGCTCCAAAGTTTGATTCGCAAATACTGGAGATGGGCATTCCAATACTTGGATTATGTTATGGGCACCAGATGATAGCCTATTTTTCTAACGGAAAAGTGAAGCCCGGAAAAACCAAAGAATATGGCATAGCGTTTGTTAACATCGCCAAGTCCGTTGGCATCCTCAAAGAGCTTGACCCAAAAGAGAAAGTTTGGATGAGCCACGGCGACACAGTCTATGAACTGCCCCCAAACTACGAAATGTTGGCATACACAGAAAGCTGTCCAATCGCAGCTTTTCGCCACAAAACACGGCAAATATATGGTCTTCAGTGGCACCCCGAAGTAGTTCACACTGAAAACGGCATGAAAATGCTTCACAACTTCATTTTTGAAGTTTGCAAGTGCGAAGCAAACTGGAGACCCGAATCACTGGTCGACAAGGCAGTCAAGGAAATAAGAGAGATTGTCGGCGAGGGAACTGCTATAATTGGTTTAAGTGGTGGCATAGATTCTAGCGTTGCCACGTTCATGGCGGCTAAGGCTATTGGTGAGCGGCTTTTGGCGATTTATGTTGACCACGGCTTCATGCGTTTGGGTGAAACAGAATACGTTGAAAGCACATTCAAGAGGCTTGGCGTCAATGTTATTGCAATTCATGCACAGGAGCGCTTCTTTGCAAGGCTAGTGGGCGTTGTTGACCCTGAAAAGAAACGAAAAATTATCGGAGAAGAATTCATCAGAGTCTTTGAGGAAGCAGCAAGAAAAATAGCTGCAGACTATCTGATTCAGGGAACAATCTACCCGGACAGAATCGAGTCTGGCTTTAGAAAGCACTCGGACACAATAAAGACCCACCACAATGTTGGAGGCTTACCTGAAGACATAGAATTCAAGACAATAATTGAGCCTCTACGGGACCTATACAAAGATGAAGTCAGAGAAGTTGCAAAGATAATGGGGTTACCAAAGGAGCTGGTTACTAGGCAACCGTTTCCAGGTCCAGGCTTGGCAGTAAGAATAATCGGCGAATTAACAAAAGAAAAAACAGACCTTGTTCGTAAAGCGGACAAGATTGTCACAGATGAAATAGAAAAGGTTGGTCTGGGAGAATGTTTGTGGCAATATTTTGCGGTGTTAACAAAGACAAAGAGCACAGGAGTTAAAGGAGATTCCAGAGCCTACGGTTACACGGTTGCAGTCAGGATTGTTGAAAGCAAAGAAGCCATGACTGCAGGTTTTGCCAGAATTCCCTATGATGTGTTGGAGAGAATTTCAACGAGAATAACTAACGAGTTGCCTCAGGTAACACGGGTTGTTTATGACATAACGCACAAGCCGCCAGCAACAATAGAATGGGAATAAACAAACGGCTAGTTGCAAAGTTATTAAGCAAAAATGCAAAGAAATACTCGGGGGCAGGTTTGAGTGAAACTTGAAACAGTTAAAGTTGAGGTTCCCGAAAACTGCAACGTAATTTTGGGCACGTCTCATTTCATCAAAACTGTTGAAGACATCTACGAAGCATTAGTCAACACTGTTCCAGACATCAAGTTTGGAGTAGGATTCTGTGAAGCCTCTGGACCATGCCTAGTTAGAGCAGAAGGCAATGATGAAGAACTAAAAACGCTAGCAACAAACAATGCTTCTAGGCTAGGATGCGGTCACAGTTTCATTATTTTCCTCAAAAACGCTTATCCAATCAATGTTCTAGACAAAATCAAGCAGGTTCCCGAAGTCTGCACAATCCATGCTGCTACTGCTAATCCTTTACAGGTTATAGTTGCTGAAACCGAGCAGGGCAGAGGAATCATAGGCATTATCGACGGGTTCAAAACCAAGGGAATCGAAACAAAAAATGATGTTTCTGCAAGAAAAGAGTTCCTCAGAAAAATAGGGTACAAACTATAAATCGTTGCAATTCAATTCACAACATCAATACTTCTTAAGAGCAATAGGCATATCAATTGAAAGAATGTTGCTGTGTTCAACAAAATATATATGCAAAGATACAAAAAAAGGCTGCAATACGGGTGGGGGACACTTGTGGCAATCAGTAAAAATAGACAGGGTTATCTAAAACTAAAACCAAATTTCTCGCATCTGATTATTGGTTCAGCTTTAGTCATTACAATAATCGTTGTGCAAATTCAGTTAATCCGCAGTTTTGATTTATCTGCACTTTTTTCTATAATCTTCTTTAATCTTCTTTTTTTGTTGCTAATATTCCCACTGCAAGGACCGCTTAGACGTAAGGTTATCTTACTGATAACAGGAAACCAAGTAGGCATTGTGTGGTACGCAATTCAAGTCGTATTGAAAGACACAGTTTTTGTTCTAAACACAAACTCACTCAATGTAATGTTTCTAGTTGCCAAGCCTCTCGTCGACTTTGTATGGATAGTAGCCGTTTGGTCAATTAGCCTGTCGATGATGGCATCCTACAAAATAAAGGCAGAAAGGCTGGAAAAAAGTTGATTTGGACCCTGAGCATAGCATTCGTAGCGCTGGTTGCATTAATCACAGCATACCTCACTAGACACTATCTTTTCACACTTGCAGCATTATACCACAAAAGCGAACAACCACCAGAAGTTAATGAAACAACATATGAACCCGCAGTTTCAGTTATGATTCCTGCCCACAACGAAGAACAGGTAATCGAAAGAATACTCCAAAGAATGACAGAACTAACATACCCAAAAGAAAAATTGGAAGTAATCGTGATAGATGACGCTTCCACCGACAAAACAGGCAAGAAAGCAAAACGGTTTGCCAAAAACCACAAATTCATACATTTTGTTCAACGCAACCAAACTGAAGGAGGAAACGGAAAACCAGAAGCCCTAAACTACGGATTAAAACATGTCTCTGGAGAAATCATCTACTGCTTTGACGCCGACTACTATCCTCAAAGAGATATAATCGAGAAACTCACAGTATGCTTCAAAAACCCAAAAGTAGGAGCAGTACAAGGAAGAGTGACAGTACTAAACGAACCAGACAGCATAGTCACCAGACTTGTTGCCCTAGAAAGAACAGGAGGCTACAGAGTAGACCAATTCGCCCGCAACGAACTCGAACTCATCAGCCAATTCGGCGGAACCGTAGGAGGATTCAGAAAAAACCTAATAGAAACCCTTGGAGGCTGGGACCCAAACATACTAGCAGAAGACACTGACCTAACATTCAGAATCTACCTTGCAGGATTCAAAATCAAATATGTTAACAGCGCTGACTGCTACGAAGAAGCAGTCGAAAACTGGGGCTCTTACTGGAGGCAACGGTCCAGATGGGCAAAAGGACACATGCAGTGTGCATTTAGGCATGTGTGGCCAGTTATAAGGAGCAAAAAAATGAGTTTACGCGAAAAAGTTGATGGATTTCTGCTTCTTAATGTCTATTTTGTTCCAATCTTAGCTACTTTAGCGTGGATTATAGGCGCAGTTCTGTTTTTGGTTGAGCCGATTGAATGGGTAAATGTTCTTTGGATGATGTTGCCTATTTCATTTTATAGTTCAGTGGGAAATTTTGCGCCCTTCTTTGAGGTAGGCATAGGCGCATACCTAGACGGAAGAGACAGGATATGCTGGCTGATTCCCATGCTGTTTTTGACGTTCATGCTCAATGTGTTAATATGCACAAAAGCATTCATTGACCTTTGTTTCTCCAGAATTACAGGAAAAAAACGTCACACATGGTCAAAAACAGTCCACAAGGGCAACGGAAGCCAGCACATCAACTAAACTAACCAAAACAGCTGCTTGAGCAATCCAGATTGTTGCACCAAATTTAATTAAAAAGCGATTTCAATAGGGTAATTTGAGCTTTTAGGGGATGGCTAAAGAATGCAAGTCCAGCATGTAGCATATAAGGCTAAGAAAATCTTGAATACTCATAAGCATGCTGATTCGTGGTTCTGGGACAAATACTCTGCCCATCCATACATAGGCTGCGAGCACGGCTGCGAATACTGCTACAGCAGAGAAAAAAAGTATTCACGCTACGAGAACCCAAACGATTTTTCGAAAATCATTAAGATAAAAGAAAATGCTCCAGAATTATTAAGAAAGAAGTTAGCCAAGGTTCCAAAAGACATCATTATTGTAGGCGACTACCAGCCTGTCGAGGAAAAAACAGAGCTTTCACGCAAAATGCTGCAGGTCTGCCTTGATTACAAGTTTCCGGTATCTCTTCTTGAGAAGTCTCCGCTGATTTTAAGAGACATTGACCTGATAGAACAAATCAATACCCAAAGCTGGGCATCCGTAACTTTTTCGATAATAACCACAAAAGACGATAAAACAAAGAACCTGTTTGAACCAAAAACGCCATCAACCTCAAGCCGATTTAGTGCTATCAAAAAGTTTTCAAACAAGGGCATACTTGCTGGAGTAGCTTTTATGCCTATTTTGCCTTTCATCTACGACGATGACGATAATTTAGAGGCAGTGGTGAAGGCTACTGCGGAGCATGGGGGAAAGTTTGTTTTAGCTGGCGGATTAACGTTGGCATCTACCCAAAAAGAGCATTACATGAAATTGCTTGCAGAGCATTTTCCAGAGTTGATACCAAAATACCAACGGTTGTATGGCGACAATTATGGTCCAGAATGTAGTTACTCTGGAGAACTGGGCAAAAAAGTGAGCCGCCTATGCAAAAAGTATGGACTCATGGATCGGATGCCAAGATATGTTCCCAATGGACCCTTAGCAATCAACAAACAGGTATCAGAAAAACTCCAAAACAAGTTGTACAGAATGGAATTAGACTGTACATCTCAGTATAAGATATGGGCATATAGAAAGGCTGCTTGGACACTTGAGGAGCTTACTGAAAGTGTTTCTGAAATTTATGCTCAAAAAGGAAGAAATGGCTTGGAGAGTCTAAAAGATGTTGGAAAATCTTTGGCAACAGAGATTGAGTTTGTGCTCAAAGAAATCAGCAAAAATGGAGAGCACATGCTTTGAATCGTAAATGGGCAAGAAGCACTGCAGAAAGGTGTGTTGAAGCAATAACACAAAAAGACAAAGAGGGGTTGTGGAAGGTTTTGAATCCAGTTTTGGATGCTAAGGTTCCGTTTCCGTTGCTTGATGAAATAGGAAAAAGTTTGGGGACTGCAGGAAAACTAGACAAAACAAGATACTTTCGGGTGTTTGATGAGATAGTTGCAACAAAAAAGATGGGTGGATACGTTATTGTTGGTCAGGCTTTGGCGTGTTTTTTGGAAACAGAGCTTGAAGCAAGCATCCAAAAGGCAACAAAAGTCATTATTGAAGGAAAAACATGGTATGTCTGCGATATTGTAGGGGAACGGGTGTTTGGTCAAGCTCTTGTTAGCTATTTTGAGGCTGCTGTTTTGGTTCTAGAAAGGATGACTTCTTTGGAGAATCAGGAGGTTAAACGTAGTATTGGAGTTGCTGTTCATTTCTTTGCAAAAAGAAGACCCAAGATGTCGAGAGGATGAGGAGACTGCTGTCTCTTTTGTCGCTTTTAGTTGATGATAGACGGGTTTTTGTTGTAAAGGGAGTTGGCTGGGGACTCAAAACCATTGGTAAACATCAGCCTAAACTGGTTGAAGAATATCTTAGAGAAGTTTTGGAGACTAAACGGATTTCAAAGTTGATGCTACGAAAGGCAACAACGTATTTGGATGATAAATGTAAGGAAAATTTTGTAGGATTGTGGGAGCATGGCATTAGCAATAGAATTAAAATTTGAATGTTAAATTAATTCGTAAAATTACAATTTATGCGTAAATCTCAATTTATTTAGACATTAAAAGAATATGGGAAATTGGTAATATTTATATGTGATAATCGACCACAAAGAAGGTAGAACTTGTTAGATAATAAACAAAAAATGAGGTGATGTGTTATGTCTCAAGTTTCTTTACGTGTAACCGAAGCCCAATCACGCGATGTGGGCAGAGGAATAGCCAGAATAGACCCAAAGGTCAGTTCTGAGATTGGACTTTCCGCTGGAGATGTTGTTGAAATCCACGGAAAGAAAAAAACCGTTGCAATATACTGGCCAGGATACCCAGAAGACACGGGTAAAGGCAACATCAGAATAGACGGATACACCAGAAATAACGCTGGCGCAGGCATAGACGAAAAAGTTGACGTTAAAAAGGTTGAAGCCAAAGAAGCCAAAAAGATTACCATTGCGCCTACAGAGCCGCTACGGATAACTGGTGGCGAAGAATACCTAAAACAAATTCTGGAGAACCGCGTCATATCCAGAGGCGACATCATACCCCTAGGGATTATGGGTCGCAGAATAAACCTGATTGTTACAGGAGTTCAGCCCCCAACAGCAGCCGTAATGGTAGTTCCTTCAACAGAAATTACTCTAAGCGAGAAGCCAGCTAAGGAACTAGCAATGGAAGTTCCACGAATATCGTATGAGGACATTGGAGGATTAACTGACGAAATCAAAAAAGTACGCGAAATGATTGAACTCCCACTACGGTATCCAGAACTCTTTGAACGATTAGGCGTAGAGGCGCCAAAAGGTGTGCTTCTTCATGGACCACCCGGAACAGGCAAAACGTTGTTGGCAAAAGCAGTAGCTAGTGAAACCAACTCAAACTTCTCAAGCATAAGTGGACCAGAAATAATGAGCAAGTTTTATGGAGAAAGTGAAGGTCGGCTTCGAGAGATTTTCGACAATGCTCAAGAAAACGCTCCTAGCATTATTTTCATTGACGAGATAGATTCGATAGCTCCAAAAAGAGAAGAAGTAACAGGTGAGGTGGAAAAGCGGGTTGTTTCACAGCTTTTGTCGTTAATGGATGGTCTTCAGTCCAGAGGCAAAGTTGTGGTTATCGGAGCAACCAACAGACCAAACGCGCTTGACCCAGCATTACGAAGGCCTGGACGTTTTGACCGAGAAATCGAAATAGGCGTACCAAACAAGGACGGGCGTCTTCAAGTTTTGCAGATTCACACCAGAGGAATGCCCTTAGCAAAGGATGTTGACCTGAAGCAGTTGGCAAATGTTACTCACGGCTTTGTTGGCGCCGACTTGGAAGCGTTAACTAAAGAGGCTGCCATTCATGCACTTAGGAGAATACTTCCTGAAATCGACTTTGAAGCAGACAGCGTACCAGCAGAGATACTAAACAAGATAATAGTTGACATGAACGATTTCCAAGAGTCCCTAAAAGAGATCGAACCATCAGCAATGAGAGAAGTACTAGTTGAGATTCCCAACGTCAAATGGACAGACATAGGCGGCTTAGCAGAAGTTAAAGAAGAACTGCAAGAAGCAATAGAGTGGCCACTAAAGTACCCTGAAATCTTTTCGCACATGAACACAGCTCCGCCAAAAGGAGTTTTGTTGTATGGCCCTCCAGGAACAGGAAAAACCCTGCTGGCAAAAGCAGCAGCTAACGAAAGCGAAGCAAACTTCATCAGCATCAAAGGCCCCGAAGTGCTAAGCAAATGGGTTGGAGAATCCGAGAAAGCAGTTAGGGAAGTGTTCAGGAAGGCAAGGCAGGCGTCGCCTACAATCATATTCTTTGACGAGTTGGACTCGATTACTCCTGTTAGAGGCTCAAGTTGCGGCGGTTCCCAAGTAACGGAACGGGTAATCAGCCAAATCTTAACCGAACTAGACGGACTAGAAGAACTAAAGGACGTGGTTGTGATTGGAGCCACAAACAGGCTAGACATTGTTGACCCAGCTTTGCTGCGGCCCGGAAGGTTCGATAGACTGTTGAATGTGCCAGTTCCAGACTTGGATGCACGAAAGGCCATCCTGAAGATTCATCTGGAGAAAAAGCCGCTTGCCGACGATGTGAAGATAGACGTCTTGGCGCAGAAGACTGAAGGATACACTGGAGCAGACCTAGCTGCACTAGCAAACACAACATCAATGTTGGTCATCAAAAAGCACATAATCAAAAGCAAGACCCTAGAGAAAGCAAAAGAAAAACTCAAAGACCTCAAAATCACAATGAAAGACTTTGAAAAAACATTAGCCAAAACAAAAACAGCATCTGCTACAAAAAAACAACAACAGTACCTTCAATGAAAAAACAAGTAGCCACGGGGGAAAGCTCCCCCATTGCACTCCCTTTTTTGGGGCGAACTATTTTTTTGAAAAGACAATTAAAAGAGCAGTGGCAATAGAGTTTATCAAAGGAGAGGTTGCGGTGAAAAAATGGAAATGTGTGCAGGTTGGTCACCACAATAATGTTGGAAAAAGAATAGAAGAATATCAAAGCCAAGGTTGGAGTCTCCACACATACTCTGCAGCTCAACTACGTGGCTCAGAAGTCAACCATTACTTGCTATTCGAAAGAAACGAGTAAACAATAGACACAACAAGGTAGTGGCAACAGCACTTCAGCATCTTACCGTCTTTACATACACTATTATAGAAAGATTGCAAAAACAATCTGGATGGTTGGGTGTATGCTTTGAGGGTTGTTGCGGATCTTCACATTCATAGCAAATATAGTCGTGCCACAAGCCAGAACATGGATATAACGGAGATTACGCGTTTTGCAAAAATCAAAGGCTTGACGCTTGTGGGTACAGGCGATTTTACTCACCCAAAATGGTTTAGTGAATTGTCTAATGAGTTATCTGAAGTTTCGGGTACCAGCCTGTATGGTTCAGCTAAGCGTCCTGAGTCGCCTATTCGTTACATGTTAACTGCTGAAGTCTGCACGATATACAATGTTGGGGAAAAAGCCAAGAAGATACATCATGTAGTTTTTACGCCTAGCCTCGAAACAGCAGCTCAAATTAATGATAGACTAAAAAAGTATGGTGACTTGGCTGTTGATGGTAGACCGTTCTTGGATATGACTTCTGCACAGCTTGTGGAAGAGGTTATGCAAGTTTCTGATGAGAATGAGGTGGTTCCTGCTCATGTTTGGACGCCATGGTTTAGTCTCTTTGGTGCGTTTAGTGGTTTTGATACTGTAGAGGACTGCTATGAGGACATGACCAAGCATATTCATGCACTGGAAACGGGGTTGTCTTCTGACCCGCCTATGAACTGGAGACTAAGCGCTCTTGACAGGTATACGCTAATTTCGAATAGTGACTGCCACAGCCACTGGCCATGGAGAATTGGAAGAGAAGCAAATGTGTTCGAGCTAGACAAGCTAACGTACATGGAAGTGGTTGATGCTATACGCAAGAAAGACAACAAACGCTTCAAGTTTACAATAGAAACCAACCCTGCGTACGGCAAATATCACTGGACAGGACACAGAAACTGCAACATTTCGCTTCCTCCCCAAGAAGCCATAAAATATGGAAACCGTTGCCCAAAATGTGGCAGAAAACTCACCCGAGGCGTTGAGCAAAGAATCGAAGAGTTGGCTGACAGACCCGCCGATTACGCTCCAGAAAACCCGATAGGATACAAACGGCTGCTGCCGCTTTCTGAGATTATCACTGCTGTTGTGGGCATGAGCTATCCTGGAACAAAGAAGGTTTGGAGCATCTACAATCCGCTGATAGCAAAGTTTGGCGACGAATACACTGTGCTTATTGATGCATCATTAGAAGAGATGAATAAGATTGTTGATTCACAGATTGCTGAGGCGATTGTTCGGGTTAGAAAAGAAAAAGCCAAAGTAATACCCGGATATGACGGCGTTTATGGGCAGCTTGCAATATTTGATGAACAACAAGAAAGCATGGTACCACAAAAGCCTAAACAAAAGAGCATGGCTGACTTCATGTAACCGGAATACAGTTTTAAGACTGAACATAACTCTTAATCGGCATACAAAAGGAATTGATGCATTTTGAGGGATATTCTGGCAAGATCTGTTGACTACGGCAAAAGTCTAGGCGCCCAGTATGTTGAGGTTCGGACACAAACCCTCTTTAAGACGCTTTTAACGACCAAAGACGGCACAGTTGAGGGAGCAAAAGAGGGAACTGAAGGCGGCGCTGCTGTTAGAGCACTAGTTGATGGTGCTTGGGGTTTTGTTTCTCTTGGAAAACTGGAGCCTAAACTGTTAACAAAGGCTGTTGGTGAGGCAGTAGGTTTAGCGAAGGCAGCCAGCAGTCACGTTAAGTCTCCTGTTGAGCTTGCGCAAGTAAAGACGATAAACGACAGGGTAGTGGCTAGCTCAAAGAAGAATCCCAAGGACGTGTCTATGGAACAAAAGATTAGCGATGTTTTGGCTATGGACAAGGCAGTGCTTGGTCACGATAATAGAATAAAAAGCTGTACAATCAGCTACTTGGATGTAACTGGAACAAGCTACTTTGTTAACAGTGACGGAACCAACATAGAACAGGATAAGTTGTATGTTTGGTCGCGGATTCTTGCCTCAGCAAAACAGGGCAGCGTTTTTGCTTCTGCACGAGAAGAGATAGGCTCCACTTCAGGCTACGAAATTTTTGACATCGAAACACCACAAAAGCTGGGAACAACTGTTGCCAAACGCACGGTTGAGCAACTGAAAGCCAAAACACCAAAAGGCGGAGCGTTTCCAGCAGTTATTGGACCTAATGTTGTGGGAGTTTTCATCCACGAGGCTATGGGGCACCTTGCAGAGGCAGATTTGACTTTGTCTGGGTCTGTGCTTTTTGATAAGCTAGGAAAACAGATTGCATCAGATGCGGTTACAGTTTATGATGACGGCACAATTGAGGGCGCATTTGGGTCGTTCAAGTATGACGATGAAGGAGTTCGAACACAAAAAACGCCTCTAATCGAAAAAGGAACTTTAACGGGACTCATGAATGACCGCGAAACCGCCCACAAACTCAACATGAAACCCACAGGCAATGCTAGAGCTGAAGACTTCAGGTTTGAGCCCATCATCAGAATGAGAAACACGTACCTTGCGGCAGGTGACAGCAGCTTTGAAGAGCTTGTTGAAGATGTTGATTTTGGTTATTATCTTAAGAGTTTCCGGGGCGGACAAGCAAACTTGGATGGGACATTTCAGGTTGGAATACAAGAAGCCTACGAGATTGTCAAGGGACAGATTGGAGAGCCAGTTAGAAGTGCATCTATAAGCGGCAACACGCTTGAGACGTTGCGTAGGGTGGATGCTGTTGGCAAAGATTTTGAGTTGTGGCCTGGAAGATGCGGCAAAGGGCAAACTGCATTCATCTGTGATGGTGGTCCACATATTCGGGTAGGAGAGGTGACTGTTGGTGGCGGAGCATAAGGCTGTAGAACTGATAGATTTTGGTAAGAAAGCAGTTGATTTTGCGCTTAGGAACGGCGCCCAAGAGGCGGAGGCTTTCCTTAGTACAAACAGCGGCACTTCGATAAGTATTGAGAGAGGACAGATTGTCAGAAGCTCCAAAAGTATGGATCAGGGCTTAGGAGTTAGGGCAGTTTACAGGAAGGCTGTTGGTTTTTCGTATACAAACACTTTAACAATTAAAGATGTCAAAGAGGCGTCACAAAGAGCTCTCAGGGCTGCCAAAGCAAGTAGACCAGACAAAAACTGGAAAAGTTTTCCCAGTCCCAGAGACTTTGCTGAAACCAAAGGAACCTACGACAAGAGGATACTGGATTTGTCGTCTGGCGAGTTAACTGAGCTTGCCTCTGACATGTTGGGGGCGGTTGGCGAGTATGATAAACGGGTTTTGGCGGTAGATGGAGGCGTAGCGACTTCTTTGTTTAGTGCGGTTTTGGTTAATTCTCATGGGGTTGAAGCTTTTGATGTGGGAACTGCGGTTGGCTGTTCCATGGAGACAATTGCACGGGATGGAAGTGACGTAACTCCAGCATGTTATGAGCTAAATACACAAAGAGTCTACGATATCGACCCAGTGGGAGTAGGAACAGAAGCTGCTAGACAGGCGGTTTGTGCACTAGGGGCTAAGAAGATTGGTTCTGGAGTGTTTCCGGTGATTTTTACGCAGTCTGCGTTTCATTCTCTGCTTTATTATACGGTGATAAATGCTGTTAAGGCAGATTATGTTCAAAGGGAGCGGTCTGCGTTTAAGGATAAAGTTGGAGAGCAGGTTGCGTCAGAGCTTGTTACAGTGTGTGATGATGGGCTTCTTGAGGGCGGGCTGCTGACAAGAAAGTTTGACTGTGAAGGTGTTCCATGCCAGAAAACTGTGGTTATCGAAAATGGGGTGCTAAAAAACTTCTTGTATGACAACTACACCGCAAACAAGGCTGATGCCCAGAGCACTGGAAACGCTTCACGGTCAGGAAGCACATCATACAGTTCTACGCCAGTTCTTGAGGCAAATAACTTCACGTTCAAGAGTGGAAACAAATCTGCTGAGGAGCTTGTAGGCGAAGTCAAAGAGGGACTGATAGTGTATGGTGTTCAGGGTGCTCATAGCAGTAATCCAGAGAGTGGCGAGTTTTCGGTTGTTGCTACTCCAGTGTGGAAAATTGAGAACGGTGAGGTGTCGCATGCGGTAAGGGATGTTATGCTGGCTGGAGTTTTCTTTGATGTTCTAAGGAACGTGTCAGCGTTGGGCAGCAATGTTAAGCAGAGGGGACATTTGGTTGCTCCGTGGATTAGAGTGGAAAACGTGAAGGCTGTGGGAAAACTGTGAAACATTTTTATTGTAAGTGAGCGTCACGTCTTTAATATTACCTGAGGCTTGAAGCGGTAAAAAAAGTTGGCAGGAGATATGGCATAGGAAATGACTGCAACAGAAACTGCGGCTGCTAGTGGAAAAAACTTTGTGAACATGCAGGTTCTTAGAAGAATTGTTCAGGTTATCTCGTTTGTGTTGTTTGTTGGCGTTGTTTTTGGTTTGGGTCACTTGGCTATTGCCCTTCCGGTCATGTTCACCTTGGGGCTTGAGCAGCAGGCACTGGGCGACGCTTTTGCAATGATGCAAGTTATGTTAAGTGATGCTGTTTTTCCGTGGATTCCGTTAGCCTCGTTTTTCCTTGTTGCCGCAATTTTGGGTAGGTCATTGTGTGGCTGGGTTTGTCCATTCGGTTTTGTTCAGGACATTGTTGGAGTCTTCAAAAGGAAGAAGATGGAGATTTCGCCTAGAACACACAACTGGATGATTTACATCAAATACGTGATTATGCTGATTGTTCTTATTGTAAGCTGGGCGTTAGCGTTAGCTTTGGCTTCTGGTTCAGGTGAAGAATTCAAGTCCGCTTTAGGCGTTTTTGCTGCTGCACCCTTTAGTGCTTTTAGTCCAGCGGATACACTTTTTGCAGTTATCCCAAACGGAGTTTTTAACCTAGTTAACAATGTTGACGTTTTTGTGGAGGGCGTTTTGGCTGTTCGTCCACTATTGTGGGCACGTTTTGTCGTACTGGGGGGAGTTCTGATGTTAGCTGCGTATGTTCCAAGAAGCTGGTGCAAGTATTTTTGTCCACACGGCGCAATCTTGGCGTTCCTTAACCGATTCAGTTTCTTGGGCTTGCAAAGAGACCCCCTGAAATGCACAAAAACAGGATGCAATGATTGTGTTGCGGCGTGTCCCATGAACGTTCCTATACTGGAGTTGCCTTGGGAAAAGTTCACGCATCCAGAATGCATATACTGCCTAAAATGTGCAGATGCATGTCCAACAAAGGCTATCAAACCAAAAATGCCCTAAGTTTTTGGTAGTTTAGATTGTTTTGGATTTGTGTTCTACAGCAACACAATAATGTTTATTAAGAGTCAATATTCCAGATAATAATTAGGAATGAGGAAAAGAAAATGCACAAAAAATCAATAATAATGATTGCAATGGTTGCACTAATGATAGTAACAGTAGTTCCTGTTTTCGCAGCAAAAACAATCAGCCCAGCCGCAACAAATGGCCTTCAAAAAGGAAAAACTGACCATCTATACCTCTACGAAAAAGACAGTGAAACATGGGACATAGTCGAAGATGGCGCATGGGGCAAACTAAACATCAACACCAACAAAGGCACGTTTGTTTTCAACGGACATGCATTAGAGCCAGAGACTGCATATGTTTTAATCTGCTATCAGGACCCATGGCCAGGAACAGACTCTCTAGTGTTGGGCAGTGCCACTTCTAATGAGGAAGGAAACGTTCACATAAAAGGTTCCATTGATTACGACATTTTACCATCATACACATATGATACCGACGGCGACGAGGTTGCAGATGTTGAAGGCTCAAAGATTTGGCTGGTGTTAGCTTCTGACTTTGACGACGAAGAACCTACAGAAATGAGCGGTTGGACTCCATCAGAGTATCTTTTCGAATTCGATCTGATAAACCAAAGTGAGATAGAATAAACAAAACCATCCCCCTATTTTCTTTTTTTAAAAAAATATAGCATTTACAAGTATCGATAAATGTCTGAATCCACACGACTTGAATCATAGAATTCAGGTTTATGTTTAAAGCAAGAGCTAAAAACGGATACAAAAGCATCAACAAAATACAGGATTACTAGCTATTTTCCCATCATGAACAGCGCCATTTCGATGTCTGCTATACTGAAGGGGTATCCTTCGGAGTTTAGATAGTCTCGGATTACTTCTAAAGTCCAGATTAAGTGTTGATAGTTTTCGCCCCACCGTTCGTCTGAGCAGATGTCTTCTGGAGTTTTAGGGCCTACAGGGCATTTGAGAACAGGCTTTTCAGCGAATTGCAAAGTTTTTAAAGCGTTTCCAACTTGGCTGTTGTAGATGCAAAATCGGTCTTGGTCAAAAAGGCCAATAATTTTTGATGCTTGAAAAATTCCAACACCCTTTATTGTTAGGAGGTCTTCAACAGCGTCAGATATTTTGCCGTTGTCAACAAGGTTGAATATTTTTTGAGTGATTTCTAAAACTTTTTGTTCGTCACGTAAAGGAAACTTACCAAAACCACCCCAAGACATAATCAGGTCAAGAGTTACAAGGTCGATTCCGCCAGAGTTTTGACTTCGAGAAAAAGCTATTGATTCGGTTATTTCATTTCGTTCTGTTAGACACGTTTGAGGTTCTTTATCGTTCCATGAATAGTTTTTTCTGCCATCAATAAGACGTGCTTTGTTGGCTTTTGCCCAATCTAAAATAACTTGTTTATGTTTTTTCAAAAACAAGTTCTTGTCAACCAACGTTTTTTCTGTTGTAGGTCTTTCAGTTTTCAAATAGGTTGCCTTCTTCAGGTTTGCGCTCAGTAAACTATACCTATTTAATACCAATTTTTGCTCTTAAAGTTAGCATTTTTTGATGGCAAAACAGGGCTACAAACATGTTACGCTATCAATTGTAGCGAGAATAAGACGTTATTAACTCAGCTAATCTGTTCTGGTCTTTGTTGCTAAGCATTTTTGAGCCAAAACTTTGTATGAAGCTACAAAGTTCGTCGGTTTTAAGAACAGGAACTGTTGGGTGTTGCATGTCCAGTGTTGCTTTTTTGTTAGCGAAAACAACCAAGGCGTTTACATAGAAGTGAACGTGGAGGCGTCTTCTTATTAAGTTGCCAATTAGGGATGCGTTTCTTTTTGCTTGTTTGCTTGGGCTGCCAAGCTTTCCCTTGTAACGACCACCCTTTTTTCCAGTTTTCCATTGACTCCAAGAGTCGCCGTTGCAGCTAATTGCGCCATTATTGTTTTTTGTTTCTATAACAAAAACCCCGTTTGGGCCAACAACCACATGGTCAACATCTCCCCTCTTGCCAAGCTCTACATCATGAATAACATTATACCTGCCTTTCAAAGACTTCAAACATTTTGCCACCCGCTCTTCACCCTTTGCTCCATACCGCCAGATTTTAAACTTCTGAAACAAAGGAAACGAACCAACAAAAAAGCCACAGCCAACCAAAAAAACCACAAAATGGCCAGTTTTAAAGCCCAAATACAAAGAAACAAAGCTCGCTAAAACTAACAACAAACCAAAATTTCGGTAACGATTCGCATTTCTACGTGTACGAAACATTAGACAATTAATTCGTTGAATAACCCTAAAACAGTTGTGAATCCAGACAAAGGAATGGCGCGGGGTGCGGGATTTGAACCCGCGTGGCCCCATGGACCACAGACTTA
>JAOZIF010000154.1 GCA_026014495.1 Candidatus Bathyarchaeum sp. | reverse complement strand
TGGTGATGGAAAAATATTCTTAGGTTGCTCGGACACGTTTCTAAGAGCATATGACGCCAAAAATGGAACATTGCTGTGGGAAACACCTACCACCTCAGAGTATTGGAATTATGGAATGGCCTATGGTGATGGTAAGGTATTTCATGCTACCGTAGATGGAAACATGTACGCGTGGGATGCTGACACTGGCGAGTTAGTGTGGACCTACAATCCAGGAACTTTCTTCAGCGCATTTTCTTCATCAACAGCTTACGCTTATGGCATTGTATACTCTATGAACACAGACACATACTTGTATGCAGTAAATGGTACAACTGGCAAATTGATATGGCAAGCAAAAGGACCCGGTGTCTCCTATCCTGGGACAGTAGCAATTGCAGATGGTAAGATTTACTCTCAAATGGGTGAGAACATCTATCGCGACTATGAAACAGGCGAATATGCTTATTCCGAGTATAATTGCTACGATGCATACACTGGGGAACTGATATGGACTCTGCCTCTGGAGACTGATGCTCCAATGAATTACCAATGTATTGCATATGGAAACCTATATGTCATACCCACGGTATCGTCGACAAAAACGGGCGAATACGAATATTCCTTTAGCAAGGGACGTGAACTCTGGTGTATCAGTAGTGAAGTCGCAGATTGGTCAATGTTACTTAGTGACCCGGAAAATTCAGCTAGTGGAGCAGGCCCTACAGATTTGAAACTTAAATGGAAATTCGATGCCGATTCTGCAATTGTATCTCCAGCTACCCTCGTGGATGGTATATGTTACGTTGGCTGTTTAGATAGTAACATCTATGCTATCGATGTCACAACTGGAACGGAATTGTGGAAGTTCAAAACTGATGACCAAGTGAGGTCTCAAGTGGCAGTTGTAGATGGCAGACTATATACTGGTGCTGACGATGGAAACGTCTACTGTCTGGACGCCGCTACAGGTAACTTGATATGGACAGGAAGCGAACCAACGGATAGCTTGATTCATGATAGTCTTGTACGCAGTTCTCCGACAGTTTCTGGAGACAAACTCTATGTCGGTTCTCTTGACGGAAATGTTTACTGCTATTCAATATCCTCTGGAGATTTAATATGGACATATGCAACAGGTGGAACTGTCCATGCTACGCCAGCCGCGGTCGACAACGAAGTCTATATTACAGCAGCCATTCCGTACGTAAAAGGACTAGTAATCAAGCTTGATGCAGACTCTGGAAACCAGATCTGGAATTTCACGCTTCCTTACTTCAACTGGTATTCTTCAGCTATATACGCATCGCCAACAGTTGCTGAGGGAGTTGTTTACGCGCGAAGTGATTTTCACTATACTTTCGCCATCAATGCAAGCACAGGCGAGGAGATATGGAAATATGACGGCAGATATAATCCATCTACACCTCAACAAGTTGCAGGCACCGCTCTTTATGATGCTGTCGTGTACAAGTATGGAAAAGTCTACTTTAATGACTACTATGGTATTGTCTGTCTGAATGCAACGGATGCTACAGAGTTATGGTATACTTATCTCGCACGTGAAACTATGTCGCAAGGCGCAACTTACTCGTATAATAGAATATATGTGGTAACAGACGCAAAAGTGCTCTACGTTCTTGATGCATTAACTGGTGAGAAACTTTCTTATTACGCAGAGTTAGGTTTGTCAAGGTCAAGCCCAACACCCTATAACGGTGAACTCTACGTAACCAGCACAAACTTCGGTGTTTACTGTTTTGAAGAGGCTCCTCCTGCAGAACTATATACTCCTCCGCCAGAAACTACATACCCAACAGCTGAAGAAATCGCTCAGAATGTCATAGACAACCTACCAACTAGTCCTAGCGCCAATGATATTGCACAAGAAATCATAAACCAACTACCTGCAGACCCAGAGTACCCAAACGTTCCTACTGCTGAAGAAGTAGCTCAAGCAGTTGTAAACCAACTTCCAGAAACACAAGAAGCAACAGAATCCCCACAATACACAACAATGGAACTAGTCATCCTCGTGGCAGTCATAGTAGCCATAATCGTTGGACTAGTCAGTATCTTGGCACTCAAAAAACAAAAATAAACCAACCAATTTTCCCTCCCTCTTTTTTCGGGAGTAACCCCTCAAAGAAGGGGCTGAAAAGGTTCCTTGCACAGAAAATGAAAAATAACTAAAGCAATAGTAGCTGTTTGTTGATTTTCATTTTTTTCTCCTCTTAATGCGCTGTGCAGGAGCCTCAGCAAACCTATTTTCTTCACAGTTCAAACGTATGCACTACAAAATGTAATGAAACTGAGGCGCAATAGGCTTTTGAGAAAGTTCACAGTCCACAAGGATGGTCTTTTGTTAAATCCCGCCCCGTCCACCAGTCTTGTTATATTAGGTTTGCTACTTTAGATTGTTAAGGTTAGTTATTGCTAGGGGGACGAGCATTTCTTCTTCGTTTAGTCCGCCGTGTTGTCCTACAGGGTTGTAGCGTATGCTTGGAAAATGGTCAAACCAGACTGTTTCGTTTCGGTAGGGCAAAATCAGCAGGTTTCCTGCGCGGTCAACAAACTGACGCGATATTTTCCCATGCCCAAATAAGCCATCAGCTAGCGCATCTTTAGTTTCAACAATTTTTGCTTTGTGACCAACTTTCTGCTCAAGTAGCTTCTGCGTTTGCGTAAGCTTTTGTTCTTGAACATGCAAGAAAACGTCTCTTGCGCTTCCAGTGGGCAAAACAGGTTCTCCGTTGTTGCCTTTTTGCAGGTTCTTGATTATGTCAGAAAAACCGTTTAGGTACGTTGTCTGTTCAGGAACAATGTTTACGCTCCCATGGTCCGAAGTCAACAAGACTAATGTTTCTTTTGCAGTTTGTGGATCAATTTTTTGGACTAACTCTTTGTTTAAAAGATACGAGATAGCAGATAACTCTGCACCGTATTCGTAGCTGTTTGGTCCATACTCGTGAGATATTGTGTCTAGATTGCTCAAATGCACAAAAAAGTATGCTGGACCAGATTCTTTTTGCAGCTTTTTCTTTAAGGTGACAATCAAATCTGAAGACTTCAAAGATGGAATAAATGTGCTATCATCAAAGAGTAATTTAGAGTAGTGGCTGTACGCGTATGAGGCATAAATATGCGTGAAGGATTTGATGCCTGCCTCTTTTAGTGAGCTTTGGATAGTTTTTCCGTCAAACAAAATATTTGGCTTAAAGCCGCTGTCCAAAAGCTCATTTCGAAGGTTAGAGCCTAATGGCTCAAAACGCAAAGTGTTGACTATACGGTCAACCTCTTTAAGGTAAAGGTAATACTCAAAAAGCCCATGCTCTTGAGGCGTCAAACCAGTGTTCAATGTTGTAAGCGCATTTGTTGTCTGTGATGGAAAGATGCTTGTTAGTGGAAAAACTTCGCTTTTTTCAGCAAGCTTAGTCAAAAACTTGTTATCTTCGTGGTAACGCGAAAACTGGTTATAGCCAAAGCCATCCAACACAAAAAGCACAACTTTGTTGATTTCCTCAGCTCCATTGTCTACTTCAATTGGAAGCTTTGGCAGGTTAGTTTTAACATTAAACAAGTCCAGTATTGTTCCTGGAATGTTTGAAATACAGTTCTCCTCGTAACAGGGATACAAAAAACCGCCGTTATCATGGTTTCTAATTGAATCACTAAGCTCATGCATCATACAAATCACGAGGATAAAAAAGGGAAGGGACAAACGTACTATAAAATCCCTTCTCACAAAAACAATTACAAGAACCCACTATTTTTTATCCAAACAAGAAAAGGCGCCAAAAAATAGCTGAACCAGCAACAGAATTGGTGAATTGCTGGCGTGATATGTAACCTAATACTAAACATTACAGACGCTTACTAAGCGGATACACTGCAACAACAAAGCTCCCCGTTTTCTAAGAAGTGGGGCCTATAATAGAATTGTTGACTCTGTTGGCTTGGGAGTTTTAGCGACCAAAATCCGTAACGGCTTGTCATATTGGTTATACCAACAATGAACTATTTTTGCTGGACTGTGAACGATTGTATCTTTCTCAACTTCTTTTTTTTCGTCCCCAACTTCTACGATACCCTTGCCTTCAAGGACATAAAAGAAAACATCCACTGGAGTAATATGGCGCCTTAAAGACTCACCAGACTTGAGAGTTAAAATGATGACCTGCGCATTCTCATGAGCATAAATAGGTCGAGCATCCACTCCATGAGCATTCTTCGAACTTGATGTTTCACTAACTTTTGTAATCTCCAAAATAACAACCTCTCAAAAATAGAAACGTAATGGCTGATTTAAAAATTGCCATTTTAGTTTTTAGCAAAAGAAAACTAGCTTTTTCTGAAAACTTTTGCTCCAGAACCTATACACGTTTTCTTTTTAGTCTACTGCCTGCACTTCTTGCCGCAATTAAACCAACTTTTTTGCCTGGAGGAGCATTCCTTGAAACTGTAGTAACTTTGCGTCCACCTTTCTTGCTGCTACCGTAAGGGTGACATGCAGCAATCATGGCGATACCTCGGGTACGCGGATACATGTGACCTTTTGCCTTCATTAAATGGAACTTGGCGCCTGCTTTAAGGAAAGGCTTTTCGATACGTCCTGCTCCAGAGATGACTCCAACTGTTGCTCTACAATTATCATTGATGTATCTTGTTCGTTTTGAGGGAAGCTTTATGATTGTTCCGTCAGCTGTGTGGGTAATGATTGTTGCGTATGCTCCAGATGCGCGCACCATTTTGCCTCCATCGCCAGGAGACATCTCAATGTTGCATATCATTGTTCCTTCAGGAATCTTGCCAATAGGAAGAACGTTTCCTATTTCAACTGAAGCTTCCTCGCCGATTTGGGTGGGCTGACCCTCATAAACACCCTCTGGAACAATCGAATAATATGTGTCTCCGTTCTCAAGCTTCACGGCGACCATTGGAGAGCCTCGTCCAGGGTCATGAAGTATGCTTTTAACTTGACCATTAAGAACTCCTTTTTGTTCAGTGACCGACACTGAAGGGTACTTAACAGGAGCTACCCGCTTGTGGCATGATGCCCTAAAAGTTGAACTTCCTCTTCCGCGTCTTTGCACACGAATTCGTTTACCCAAATGTCACATCTTCCTTTGAAACGCTTAGGTTCTACACACAAAACAGTTTAAATACTTTTAGTTTTCGCTACCCTTAGAATACCGCCTAGTTACAAGTGTGTATACCACAAAAATAACTCCAATCACTGCAACAGCAGCCAACAAAACGTAATTGAACTGAGAAACCAAGTTCTGAAGGTTATCGGGTATTTGTCCAGTAGTGCGGTAGGAATCTATGAGGTCTTCGAAAGTTACTCCCAAATATGTTCCCAAATAAGTGTAGAATAGGGTTCGAGGCAAAGTGCCTATCACAGTGGGAATTAGGAACTTTTTTAGTTTCATTGTAGTCAAACCCGCACTGTATGATATGGCATCAAAGGGTATGAACGGTGCAAAGCGCCCCAGAAGAATAGCCCAGCCACCCCAACGGTTAAACCAGTTATCCGCAAACTTGATTGCGTTTTCGCCAACAAGCTTTATGGCAAGTCCTCTGCCACCTTTTTTGGAGATGTAAAAGCTTACAATAGCCGCAACTATTGAGCCTAATGCGCCAACAAGCCACCCAAAGGGGAAAGCAAACGCTAAGCCGCCAGCAATCAAAACAAGCTCGGATGGAATTGGGATGGCTATGGCTTGTATAACCATCATGGCAAACAGGAGAGGAAGTCCTCCCGCTTGAAAAGATTCTATCACAACAATTAGAATGCTATAAACTACTTCAGGGTAAACATAAAGGACAACAGAAACAGCAATAACTAACAGAAAAACTATAGCAGAAAGAAACTTGGTAGATGAGGGCATTTTAAAAACCAGAAATCCTCATGTTAGAGGATACCTAGTTTAATGGCTATATCAGCTGCCTTATAATCTGGAGTAAGCCTCACAAACGCTTTCTTCTCGCCGTCAGGAGTAATAGTAGAATTGACATTAGCAACAGCCACATCATAAAGCTCTTCTACCGCCAGCTTAATGTCACGCTTTGTAGCGCTCTTGCTGACCATAAAAACCAGCTTATTTTCGGACTCAAGTATACGGCTTGTAACCTCAGTCATAACAGGATAACGAATAGTTTTGTATGGATCCAATTTAGTTTCCTCCAAAGACAGTTTCAAGTTTCTCAAAAGCTGAATTCGTCCAAACAGTCAGCCGTCCCGGATGAGTTCCGGGCGCCAAAAGTTCAGCATTCAAGCTCTCAACGCAAACAACATCCAGTCCAGGAAGGTTACGAGCCGCCTCAGCCACGCCCTCATTTTTGGTTATAACCAACAAAGGACCAATAGCTTGCTTCATTTTTCGTCCTCTCATCTTTCCTTTGCCTGCTCTAACTTTGCGGCTTTCCTTCACGCGAAAGATGTCTGCCCATACTCCAAGATTGGTTAGTGCTTCTTCAATGTCCTTGGTCTTTTTCAGGTTTTGGATGTCATCAACAACAACCAAAGGAAAGTCTGGAACATCATCTACCATATGACCTCTACAAGCCACAGCTTCTTTAGAGGCTGTTGCAGCAACTGCTGAACGCAAAGCTAAGCGCATCTCCTTTTTCGGAAGCTTCTTTTTGATACTCTTTTCAGAGACAGGCGGATGAGCTGATCTGCCACCTACGGTGCCGGGAGCAAAAGCAGCTCGTTGTCCTCGTTCTCTTAGTCGGGGCACACGAGCTATTCCCAAACCAGCATGACGCGATACTGCAGTGTTTCGTTTTCCAGCCATTGGGTCTCTGCCTTGTGGCTGATACTTGTGTGACTGAATTGTAACTACTGCCCGCTTTATCACGTCTGGCCTGCTGGGCGTATTGAATATGTGAGGAAGATTAAGTTGACTTACTTCCTCGCCTTTTAGGTCAAACACTTTAGCTGAAATTTTACCCATAATTTATCACCAATTATTTTTGCATAGACTCCAAAGAAACGTATGTAACATTCGGGGCAACATCAGGCATCTTTGTTGGAGGACGAGCAGGATACCGCAACCGCACAAGACGCTTGGCAGGACCTGGAAGACTTCCATCAACAATAACGTATGTTCCTTTTACTTCTCCATAATGCATGAAACCGCCTTTGGGGGTAACATCTTTTCCATCAACGCCAATTTTTAGGATACGCTTGTTATATTCAGTTCTTTGGTGGTAACCCATCTGTCCAGCTCGCGGAACAGAGTATAGTACTCTTGCGGGTTTCCATGGACCAATACAGGCTACTCCTCGTTTAGTCTTATGAGACTTACGAGGCAAAATGTTAACTCCCCACCGTTTTACTGGACCTTGGAATCCTTTTCCTTTGGTTACGGCTATCGCGTCCATAAAGTGTCCTTCTTTAAAGACATCTGTGATAGACACATTCTTTCCCAAAAGGCTCTTCGCGTATTCGATTTGTTCTTGAATCGAACCTCCATCAACCTTGATTTCTGAAATATCAGGCTTCTTCTTTGGAACAGCTGCCAACCTAGGCTGGGTTGCAGCTAAGAGACGAATCTCAGCTATTTTGTCAGCGTTCTCTTCTATCTTTTTTAGTTTCTCTTCAGTGTTGAATTCTTCAGGTAAAACAAGGGCGCGGTCAAAATCTTTTGGTGGGCTTTTCATCCAAGCTTCAGTAAAGGTGTGCAGTCCATACTGGTCTTTTGTGTATGCGCGGATTGCAAAAACTGTGATCGGGGGAACGTCCAGTATTGTTGCTGGATGTGATGCTTCTTTGCCCAAGTGTAGGGAGCCTGGTTTGTCCTCTATCATCATGATGTGAGTCATTCCAGCTTTGTAGCCCATGAATCCGAGCATTGTCGGACCTTCTTCTACTTTGGGCCAGTAACGGATTCGCCCAACAGGTCGTTTGGCGCGTCCTCTTGGTAAATATGCTAATGAACCATGCCTAGGAGCATGCTTTTTTCTATGACCCATGCTAATATCCTTCTTGTATTATTAGTCGCAATTCGTCTTTTCCAATAAGAACGTCAAGTTATAAACTTTACCTCACAGCGTATGCTATTGCACCATCAAAGTTGGTTTAGTTTTGCTTTCTAAACAGCTTCATTGTGAAAACAAAGCAGGCCGTAAAGTTTGTTGCGCGGGTTAGTGGATGGTTATGGTTAGTTATAATGTGTATTCTGATTTCATAGGTGTTATATGAGCAGTTAAACTTTTAGGACAATGAGTGGACACAATGAGCTCTGACGTTCCAATAGACGAAGTGCTTGAAAAAGTGAAAGACTCAATTGTTAACCAGCAAACAAACGAATCAGAGAAACATGAAGAAAAATGTTCGCACCATTTTGGCTACTTATCCAAACTCCCCAAAAGCAATTCGGTTCCAGAAGAATGCCTGCTTTGTTCACGAGTAGTAGACTGCATGATGGGCACATAAAGTTAACAAAGCACTTAATCAGCGCGTTTGCGTTACTGTAGAATACGTCCCAAAAGAGCTTAACATCAAGAGGACGTTTGTATAATCAACTATTTTGCATTACAAGCAAGGAGCTTTGGTGTTTGGTAGTAACAGTAAAGATTGATTACAGTTGTTGCACGGGCTGTAGAAAATGTGTTGAAGCATGCGATTATGGTGTAATAGAGTGGTTTGAAGACCAACCAATCGTCACAAATCCAATCAACTGCTCAGCGTGCTCAAAATGTAAACTAATTTGCCCTGTTGAGGCAATATCCGTGAAAAAGTAGTAGCATATTAAACAGATGTTTTTATTTTGTTTTGTTGCTTGCAGTAACATCCCTGCTTATTGCTACAAGACCCATTGGTTTATCATTATCGTCTTTCATTAAACCCAAACTTACCTCTAAAAACTTAGTACCACCAAGAGTTTGAACCTTAAATTTCAGGATTTTTTTAGAACCCTTTTTCATCAATTCCGTCAAAGCACCAGAAGCACTACTTTGAGCCTCGGGGTCAAGAAGCTCAAAGGCATATTTTCCAATCAATTCATCCTTTTCACGTGCTCCGTACATTTCTAAGGTGGCTTCATTTACGTCCAAAATCCGCGTGTCAATATCGGTAATTACGATGCTGTCTGTCGACATCCTCATAGCATTAGATAGTCGCATTAACTCGGCCTCAGCCACCTTACGTTTAGTGATGTCCACCACAATAGCCAAAATGCCTTCAGGAACTGGATAGAGGCGTACTTCATACCAGCCCTTGCGTCCATCGCTATAGGTGTGCTCGCTAGTAACAGTATCTGGCTTTCGTGTTTTCATAACTTGGTTAAAAGCCTTGAAAAATGGTGTTTCTTTGATATGTGAAGGCAAATCAGTGACTTTAGTTCCCAACAGTTTTTCTTTTGGAATTCCAAGTAAACAGCCTCCTGCATCGTTAACTAAAACAAGCATTAAGTCATGGTTGACAACGTAAACGCCGTCAGTTATGGATTCGATGAGACGTCTATACCGTTGTTCACTTTTTCGTAGCTCAGCTTCCATCATTTTGCGCGCTGTGATGTCCTCAAAAATCATAGTTACTCCGGGTAATCCATCCTCAAATGTTGTTGGAATAATTTTGGTGTTAAAAGTGTACTTGATTGCACCTATTGAGAACTCCATTTCAGTTGTTACACTTTTTCCGTTCAGGGCGTCTTTGAGGTCTGCTTTCATTTTTTGAGTGCTAAACTCGGACAGAGGAACAAACTCTATTTTTTGTCCGATTAGGGCGTCAACTTCAAGTCTTACTAGCTTTTGAAAATTGTCGTTTGCTTTTATTACTTTGAAGTCTCTGTCTAAGATGAGTATGTAGTCTGAAGAAAAGTCGATAAGAGCAGACATTGGAACTCTTTGTGAGATGAAAAATACTTTTGCTGGTCCATATGACTTCATTTCTACGTGACCAGATATTAGCAGGACTTCGAGGTATTTTGCGACTGAGTTTCTGTTCAAGTTGATTTCTTTAGAGATTTGTGTTACGGTCATACCTCGAGCGTTGTTTTTGAGTAAACTGGCGATCTTTGATATCTGTTCCTGATTCATGGTGTTGTGTATGTTGGCTACAATTTTTAAGCATTTCGGTATTGTATTGCGGTTATGCAATGCAAAAGCGAAATGCTTATATCAGATACCGCGATATTTGCGGTATTAGAAGGGTAAAATCAATGGCAAGTCCAATAAAAGACCAACATGAACTAAACATGACCGAAAACACAAACCAAATTCAAGCCCAAATCATACGAGGACTACGATACTTCATAGTACTACGCATCCTGAAAAATCAACCCATGCACGGATATGGAATAATAAGAATAATCCGCAAAAAATTTGGAATATACTTAGGACCAAGCAGCATCTATCCACTATTAAATGACCTAGAGAACAGAAAATATTTAGACAGCACATGGGAAACAGAAAACTTCCATCCAAAAAGAATCTACAACTTAACATCACAAGGACAAAACATGCTAAATCGCATGGAACGTTCGTTTGGACCTATAATTATGGGAAATGAGTTGTCAAAAAATAAAAACTAGCTTTAAACGAGCAAAGATTGTGAAAAGAAATAAGCCAAAAAAAGGAGCGAAAAAACATGCCTGTAAAAGGATACGACTCAGTGAATCTGCCCTCAGGGTTATATGGGAAAGTAAAAATTTTGGTTAAAGCCAGAGCAGACCTAGGCTATAGAAGCGTAACCGAGTTCGTGGCAGAAGCAGTCAGAAAGAGAACAGAGGAAATCGAAAAGCATAACGACAAAGTACAATCTCATGATTAAAAACAAGACTTACCATTCAAGGTCTTTTTCTGCGATTTTGCTCCAGCATTTGCGGCATATTGGAATGCTCTTGTTTTTGTAATAGATGTAGACTTCGATGTTAGTGTTTGTACAGTTTCTTTTCCAAGGGTTTTTGCAGGTTTCAGCTGTTTTACTCAGGGTCGCCATCGTGAATCAATCTTTTGATGATTGAATACACATTTAAGGTCCTCGACCAAACGACAGTTTATTGAGGGGAGAGCAAAGTGAAACTAATCTGCAATATGTGCTTGGGGTTGTTTTTTGGTTCTATGTTTTTGTTTGATTTGTTTCTGTTTGCTTGTTGTTTTTTATGATAAAAAATGTGGCTAATCCAAGGTAGGCTCCAGCGATTATGATTCCAATAACGCCCCAATAGAAATACGGCTTTTCGAAGTGTTGAATTTGAACGTTTACTGTCAGAAACCCATTCCATGCCCAGACATCTTTGTTTGTAATTTCGAACGTGTAACGACCCTCTTGAGTGATTGGGACTAAAGGTGAACTGGCAATACCTGCGCTTGAAAAGAAGCTGTCCTGCGTTATTGTTCCTTCTGGTGCAGAAATCTTCACTTTAAGATTGGATGGATCAGTTGCTGAATTTGGAATAGAAACAACTCCTCCGTCGCATATCACCAATGTGATGGAGCCGTTAATTACTGGGATTGTTTGATTTCTTAATGAGATTGTTATTTGCGCTGTCGTACGGTTAAACCTTGAATCAATCCAAATCACAGCCTCATCAGTGACTGTAAGTGTGTTCTCTAACTGTGGTATCGTAAAACTCCACGAATCAAGGACGCCAGTTATGTCTGTTCCGTGATTTTGGGGGAGTTGAGAATATTCTATTTGGGCTGTAAGTGTAAGAGTTTCGTTAGTGTTAAGGTTAAACGGAATATTGCTGTAAACTGGGTGTATCAGATTTGCTGTTGAGCTTGTTGTAGTAAAAACCAGATTGGAATATGAAACTAAATGAACACTGGCGGCAATTAGAGCTAACGCCAAAATAACTGGGTAGACCTTACTAAAAAGCGTCCGTAGTTTGAATCTGCGATGAGACGATGCTGGTGAGTGCTCTTCAACCCCGCCCATCAATTTAACGGCTGCAATTCCAAAACTTGAAAGCATATATGGTCCATTATTGGAGTGAACGGTCAAGTCTCCCAAATTTTCAAGGTGATAACTCAAGTGCCCGCTGTCAATATTTAGGGTTTCTAGAATCTCAGAGTAAGTTAAGGGTTTGTTTGCGAGCATTCTTAGTATACTTCTGCGTATGGGATGTTTCAGAGACGTGAAAATCAGCGAGTAAGTTTCTTCGTTTATTTTGTCGTCAGCCATTTTCATTACCCTTACCTGAAATGGAAGGACAACACTTGAAAAGGATTTTTGTGAAGAAACTTTTACAAGCTCATGTAAAACAAGGTTTACAAACCTAAAATTAAAGTTGTAGCAGCAAATCGCATCAAAAATAAAACTGTGAATCGCCTAAAAGTTAGGCGAAAGTTAGCGTCTTCTGCTAGTGCTGCCGACAGTTGTTACAACGCCTGACGTAGTAAAGGTGGTGTATTGGGTTCCTGGGCTGTATGTTCCGTTTTCGTATATTCCGTTAGAGAGTGTACCGGTGGAGCTTCCTCCGAGGTATATTGTGTATGAGCCAGTTCCAAGTTCAGAAGAGGAGAAAACTATTGATTGGTATGTTTTTGTGGGCTTAAATGTGAGTAGTTCTTCACCTGAAGCGGTTTGTATACTCACTAATGTGTTAGCTGACTGGGTTGTGCTAAAGATTACGCCTATTGAATATTGGGTAGATACGCTGCTGGGAGCCTGTGCCATGCCTGAGCTTCCCACTGCCACTAATATTCCTCCTGTGATTTTAAATGAGCCTAAATAATCTAGTGCACCGTTCATGCTTGATGTTGGACCGTTAATGATTACCACGCCGTCATTCATTTCGATGTATCCATTTGAGTCGATTCCGTCGCCGCCTGAATCTATGACAATAACTCCACCGTTGATGTACAGATAGTAGGTGTCCGAAGAGGAAGTGCTAAACATGTCTTGTCGTGCTCTTCCATCAAAGCCAGAATTGTCGTTGCCTCCTGCTATGTTTATTCCGTCATCGCTTGAAACAATCTGGATGTTGCCGTTGTTAACTGTGATTAAGGCGCTTTCCAGTCCTTCATATGATTTGGTTATGTCAAATGTTCCGCCGTTGATTTCCAGTGACGTGTCTGCGTGTATGCCGTCATCTCCAGTAGAAATGTCAAATGTGCCGCTATTTATTATAATTAAATCATTTGAGTGAATAGCGTCATCAGAAGAACTGATTGTAAAATCTCCACCGTCTATAACTATATTGACGGCAGATTTTAGTCCTTTAGTGGACAGGAGGTCAGTTGCATATGCACTACTTCCGCCGCCGCTTGTTAACGTGAATGTTCCGCCAGCTATCAATAGGTCGGTTTGTGCAGTAATCGCGTCTCCTTGTGTTGAAGTGATTGTTATTGTGCCGTCTTCAATGTAGATGTATCCTTTGTCTTGCTCTTCGTCGTTACTAGACTTTAATCCGTCGCCAACCGAGTTTATTGTTATGTCTCCGCCTTTAATCACCAGATAGTCTTTACCTAAAATCCCGTCATCAACTGAAGTTACTGTAATTGTCCCGCTTTTTATTACAAGTCCGTCATTGCTTTCAATACCGTTGTTAGTGTTTGCGGTAACTGTAAGCGAGCCATCGCCGCAGATGGTAAGGTCGTCTTTGCTAAGAATTGTACTGTTTTCTTGATTGTTTTTGTTGTCTGTTAGATAATTTTGTGTGCCATCGGCAAGTACAATTACTGTTTTGTCTGCGTTTGCAACATAGATAGGGGCGTTTGTAGTGCTGCTGATTGTGGCGTCGTTTAAAATAAGTCTCACAACATCCTCGTCACTGGTATCTACGATTATTTGTCCATCATTCAAAGTACCGCTTATGCTGTAGGTTCCTGCAGATGTAATTGTTAGTGTCGTTCCATCGATTATGACACCTGTTTCATCGGCGACACTAATGGAGTTTGTATTCAACGTTACTGCAATGACATCGGAGCTATCCCAAAGATAATCGTCATTATCGTCATGGTCATCTTTATTGTCTGCCAGCGCTTCAGCTACGCTGGTGCTTGAAAACTCGCTGGTTGAACTTGAAGATGACTGATCAGTGTCGCTGGATGTGTCAGGTGTAGTATTGGAATCGTCATCAATATTATCGTTAGTTGTGTCAGGTTCGGTCGCAGTAGGTGTATCATCTGTAGTTGTGTCCGAATTGCTTGGAGTGTTTGTACTATCATCAGCTGTAATATCATCGGTTATACTGTTGCTGTTATCAGCATTCCAGTTTAAAGTGATAACAGATGCAGCTATTACTAGGATACAGACAGCTCCAATGACCATAATTGTATTTTTTTTCATCATGATTTTCACTTAGCCACCACATCAAGTATGGAGAAACCAATTACCCGAATTTTACTTCTGCATTTTTGGCATTGAATCGTCAGTTCGACTAATTCGTTGTTTCTAACTTTTGTGTTTACGATACAATAGGTGTCCTCTGTTTCATCGTCTGGGGATATTGTTACTCCACATTTTGGACATAGAAAATCTCCGTTTCCTTGAATTCGAGATAAATCAATCAGATACATCAACTGTTGTTTCACTTGTTTAGTCTCCTCTTTTTTGGACATTTAGGTAATTTACAATCATCCAACAGCGATTTTTTATAAAACAGTTTTTCAGAATCTATCACAAGTCTAACCCGAATTAGCAAAAAATAAGCCACTGCAGACTTTGGAAAATTTCAAACTAAGCGTTAATTAAAAACTCGTTTGCCTCTCACGTTTTACTATAGGTTACATAGTTTGGGTTGAAACTATAACAACTAGAAAAAATTTGGGCTCAATTCTGAAAAACTCTTTAATATAAATAGTTGCGAATTGACGAAAAGGATGAAACATGACCTTAGAAGAATTAATTGACGAATTCATGAACCCTGTTAATGCATACCAATCACTCACCGTTGACCGAGTGCTTTTGAGTCTAATTATCACATTCACAGTGACTCTTTTCATATTCTACGTATACAGAAAAACATTCAAAGGAGTCATCTACACCCGAAACTTCAACATTGGACTAGTGCTAACTGGACTTGTAGTAACACTCGTTACGTTACCCATCAGCTCAAACATTGCCCTCTCTTTAGGAATGGTGGGCGCTCTAAGCATTGTGCGCTTTCGCACAGCCATCAAAGACCCAGCAGACATAGTCTTCACGTTCTGGGCAATCGCCGTGGGAATCATCAGCGGCGCAGGCTTATACATGATAGCAATAGTTGGGTCACCAGTAATCGGCTTTTTTATGTTCGTGCTAAGCAGAGCAAACTTTCGCACAAACGACCCCTACCTTCTGGTAGTCCACTACACAGACCAAGCCGAAGAATCAATCCAAAAAGCACTTCCAGAACACAAAATCAGATCACGGACCGTAACCGCCGATGGAGTGGAACTAATGGTTGAAGTTCGAATGAAAGCAAAAGACACCCCACAGGTTGACAAACTACTAAAAATCAAGGGCGTCAATGATGCAGCACTAGTCAGCTACAACGCTGACGTGTCCTAAGCACACAGGTGCAGCAAAAAGGTCATGAAACAAACAAAATAGTGAAGAAAGGGTGAAACAAAACATGGTACACACGAAAAATTCAGCGTTACCAAGTAGCCTATTTGCCCTTTTGTTGATAGCTACACTGCTGTTTGGAGTAGTTCACTGTAGCAGCAACACAGATACGGCTGACCTGTGGAGTGCAGATAGCTTTTCTGAAGTCGATGCTTATGCAAGTTCAACTAACCAAAAGGACAACAGTTCTGTTTTGTTCATCAACGAGTTCATGGCCGACAATGGAATCACAATTGCAAGCCCTGATGGCAACTCTCCAGACTGGATTGAAGTATACAACGCGGGTGCCGAAACAATCAACATGAGTGGAATGTACTTAACTGACAACCTAGCTGACCCCACTTGCTGGCAATTCCCAGAGGACACATACATTGGCTCTGGAGAATACATGATAATATGGGCAGACACAAACGGCGGAGACAACTATGCGACGTTTAGCCTAAACGCAAATGGAGAAGAAATAGGACTATTCGCCAGCGACGGTGTGACTTTAATCGACTCGGTAGTTTTCACTAAACAGCTTCAAGACGTTTCCTATGGCCGAATTCCTGACGGCAGTTCAACTTGGGACTACTTATCACAATCAACCCCGGGCTCAGCCAACCAAGACCCTACGGGTGACGCCAAAACCTCTGTTTGGGCAGTTTCTATACTCATTATTCTGGTTTTTGTTGTGGCATTTTCTGTGGTGTTTATTGGTAGAATAAGCACAAGGATGAGAAACCAATGACAGCACACAAAAAAATACACCTGAGGCACGAGTTAAAGTATCCAATTGATTTCATGCAATACCAACTGCTTAGAAAAAAGTTGTCTTTGGTTCTAAAACCAGACCCACATACGGGACCTGACGGTTGCTATCACATTCGAAGTCTATACTTTGACGACTTTAAGAACAGTGCCTTCTTTGATAAACAGGCCGGAGTTGCCCGAAGAAAAAAGTATAGAATACGCATTTACAACTACAGCGACAAACTCATCAAGTTTGAGTGCAAAGCAAAATACAATCAGTATGTTAACAAAGAGTGTGCAAAGCTCAGCCGCGAAGAGGCCGACAAAATTGTGGCAGGCGATGTTTCGTTTCTTGCCAACTCAGAAAACAGTCTTCTTCGCGAATTCTATCTTGAGTGCCGCCACAAGCTACTTCGACCAGTGGTAATTGTGGATTACCTCCGCGAAGCATACATTCATCCAGTGGGTAACGTGCGAATCACATTTGACATGGGACTGCACACAAATCTTGGCCCAATATCTCTTTTTGAACACAACACATCCACAATACGCGTCGACGAGCATCAATTCATCATTTTAGAAGTCAAATTTGACGATGTCTTGCCTTTACATATCAGGGGCTTGTTTCCAACCAACATTAGACCACAAGCTGCACTGGGAAAATTTTCTGCATGCAGGGAATCAACAAACGCACTGACAGGATGTTCAATAACTAGATTTTAGCGTCTTTTAGTTAACAAAACAAACTTTACACAGCTATTTTGCCCAAAACTACTGCCTTATTTTGTCCCTAGATACATGTCCTAGGTTAACTATCAAGTCTCGCGTGTTCTTTAGGTCTTGAAGATAAACGAACTCGTCCACCCCATGATAACGCGTGTCTGCCCTGATGGTTCCATAACAAACCACAGGTATACCATTCTTGGCAAAAAAGCTTCCATCATTTCCCCCAAGCTCCGCAGCGTAAGGCACACTCTGGCCCGTAGTCTTTTTGATATTCTCTGAAACTGTCTGCACAAAAGGTAAATCTTTAGATGTATGATAGCCCTGCTGCCGGTTCACAAGCTCCAATGATGCCTCACAACCAGTAGTCTCAAGTGCATTCTGGAAAAAAGCGTTCAACTCAGCCTCAGCTTGCTCGATAGGCTCCTCGGGCAAAAGTCTTCGGTCAAAACGAACTTCACACGTGCCAGGTATCACGTTTTCTTTTTCTCCAGCCTGAATCATTGTTACAGAGTATCTACCCCAAACAAAATCTCGCGGAGACCCCAAAGGTGCACGCAAAGTTGACTGTTTTTTTTCAACCAGTTTTCTGTAATTGTCAAACGCGGTAACCAGTTTCATGGCTTCATCGATTGCATTTTTAGCTTTGAAAGGATACCCCGCGTGCCCCTGTTTTCCAGAAACAACCATTTTTCCCCAAATAATTCCGCTAGCACCCAAAAACAGACCCTCAGGACCGGCATCAACAATCAAAGCGGCATCACCTTTTAGCCCAAAATCACTCATAACATAGTCGACACCGTATCTTCCCCCAATCTCCTCATCCACACCCGCCACAAGCTTAAGATTAACATCCAAATTTTCTTTACATAACAGCCGCAAAGCACCCATAACCGCCGCTATTCCCGCTTTATTGTCGGCAGTGCCTCTTCCATACGCCTTCCCATCCTCAACTGTAAGCTTGAAGGCAGGATATTTCCATCCTGTTCCTGGAGGAACAACATCAAAATGAGACTCAAGAAGCAAAGTAGTGTCTGAACCCGAGTCAAGAGACACAATAACATTTGGGCGCAAAAGACCATCCTTGGCGCCTACCTCGCCGTCCACTATCTCTGCGGCTAAACCATTATTTTCGGCTTCCTCAACAATTACTAAAGCACACTCATTGTATCCTTTTTTCGGAACTGACTCAGTAGGTATCTCCACTAACCTAGAAAGAAGATTAATCTCATAATCTAACAAAGACAAAGCTAACCCCATCTCACGAACCCAGTTGCCATACCAAAACTTAGCTTTTTTGAAACAGCACACAGTATACTCTAAAAAGAAAAGATGTTACCAAAAAACAGCTGCATGTCTACTGAACTCTAACACGTCTTCCCAAAACTTTCTCTTCTTTCAGGCTCTCGGACACAAAAACCATTAATTCCTCAAACTGTTCAGCATTTAACACCAACCTTGCCTTCGCAAGAATATCTAAACATACATCCTTGAAAACCAAGTCTGCGCAACCAAGTTTAGCGTCGGCAATCAAATCCTTACAAGCTGAAACAATTTCACTCAATACACTCACCTGTACACTGAACAAAAACAAATAAGCCATTATACTTTATGACCAGAAAATCCGTATCAACCATAAACATTGCCCATTCACATATCAAATACAAAACGCTGAAAAACAAAAATAAGGCACTTTTGAACAAAACAAGCATTTTCCCTCTGTTTTCAGGCAATCAGAAAGGTTAATTAGGTTGTGGTA
>JAOZIF010000161.1 GCA_026014495.1 Candidatus Bathyarchaeum sp. | reverse complement strand
ATATTTTGTTATGAATTCTTTTGTGCCGTCTACGGAGTAGTGTTTCTTTACGCCTAGAGCTTGGGCTTTTTCTGATACTTTTTCTAGGTTGCTTTTTTGTCCTAGTTCCATGGTGAACGTGATCACGTCTACGTTGTTTTCTTCTTGTAGCCATTTTATGAGTACAGACGTGTCTAGTCCGCCACTGTAAGCTAATATTACCGTGTCTTTCATTGTGGTTCCCAGTTTCAGGTTGTTAATTCCAGAAACACTTATATAGATTTTGGTCAATATTACTGTAAAACGGGCAAATGTGACCAAAAATGGTCAATTCTATCTCGAAAACCGTCCAAAACCTCATAGACGAAGACCTCTCCCTACAGGATGCCCTGCAAAGAGACTACGCAAACTACAGCGCCATAGCCAGAATGCTAACACCAAAAATAAAAGAAACATCCGACAGCACAGTCAACCTCGAAAGCATAATAACCGCAGTAAAACGCGCCAAAACAAACTACACAATCCTGCAAGGAAAAATAACACGAGTCGTTGCACAAAGCGGCTTAAACATCAGAACAGATATGGCAAAAGTTTCTGTCGAAAAAACCAAAGAAACTCAAGAAAAAATACGAAAAACCTTAGCCACATTCTCAGGCGACTTTCTTCAAGTAATAGAAGGAAACAGCATAGTTACCCTGATTTCTGACCTGAATTCATTCAACAAAATCAGCGCCATATTCACCAAAAAAGATGTCATAGACCAAAAACAGAATCTGGCAACAATAATCATCCGCAGCCCAGACCAGATAACCTCTACGCCCGGGTGTGTACAAGCCTTCTACAATGCAATCTCAAGACGCCACATCAACATAGAAGAAACAATGAGCTGCTACACAGAAACAATAATCATACTAGCAATGGAAGACGTAAGCAAAGCCTTCGCAGCACTAACAGACCTAATAACACAAGCAAGAACAAAAACAAACTAAACATATTAGGAAACTAATAGCAGAACATTGTTGAAAACATGGTTTTTTCTGAAATTTGTTGTGAAACCTTAAATCCGTTTTTCGACTATAATAGTAGTTAGTGATTTTTATGGCTGCAACCCAAAAAGGGATCATACTACGTTATGAACTGTTTGGAATGCTTTTTGTTTCTCTTCTTGGAGGAGCACTTCATTTTACTTTTGAATGGTCTGGCTATAACCCAATAGTTGGCGCATTCTCTGCCGTAAACGAAAGCGTATGGGAACACCTCAAACTAGGCGTCTGGCCAATCATACTGTACACAATAATCGAATATTTTCTCATAAAAAAGCAGACAAACAACTTCTTTTTAGCAAAAACCGCAGCAGCATACTCGATAATCCTTGTCATACCAGCCATATTCTACGGCTACACCAGCATTACAGGAGAAAGCATCTTTGCAATAGACATCCTAAGCTTCATCATAGCAGTAATAATTGGACAAGTTCTAAGCTACAAAATATTAACCTACAAACAGCTTCCAAAAAGGACAGAATGGCTTTCATTAATCGCTTTGGCTGTTTTGGCGGTCTTATTTGTTGTCTTCACGTTCTACCCACCCCACATAGAACTGTTTCAGGACTCAGTCACTGGAGAATACGGAATCATAGAACACCAACACTAACCCAAAAAAAAGACAAAACAAGCATATTAGGAGACTAATAGAGGTACATTGTTGAAAACTAGCTTTTTTCTGAAAAACTGCCTTAAGCACACCTGAAAAGGTGCGGGTTATAGGTCTCTTGGTACAAGCGCGATGTTGAATGCGACTGTTTTGCCGCCGTGTTTGCGGTCACATTTGACGGTTACGGTTTCGCCGTCTTCGCTGATGTACACAACCTTACCTACATGTCCAGCTTCTTGATGAAAAACACTGTGAACTGGAATCTTCATTTTATCTCCAACTTTAACATCCGCCATCAACATTTCCTCCCTAAACAGCAAACAAATTGGTGCATAACACAACTTCTCGATAACAAGAGCAGCTATTAAATATTACCTGAAAACGCACCACTTAGTCCCCCAAACAGCAATTTTTCCCTAAAATTGTGTAAAATAAACGAATAACGTGCAAAGAGCTTATCTAATGCCGTTTACATTTGGTCAGTGAAGGAAAACTAATGCCTAGAGACCCAGTATGCGGAGTAATACTAAACGAAAAAACAGCCAAATACAAGATAACCCACGACGGAGAAAAATACTACTTCTGCAGCGTAAAATGCAAAAAGAAATTCAAAAGAAACAGAAGCAAATTCGCCGACAAATAACAGCTTTTTTTAGCACATCTTTGTGCCCTTTAAGGTAACATGTTCTTCTATAAACCGCAACAATTGATGCCCAAACAGTATAGCAGCAACATAGGTAGGCCACAAAATTATTGGCCAATCGCCTGGAAGGTAATGCCACAAATCAGTTTGGGTTGCAAAAAGCTCCATGAGAACCATCGAAGTCAGTCCAGCCGCCGCCAAGTAAACCTGCTCCTTAAAATTGTTCTGCTTACCACTACGTTTTCTGTTAACAATTAGAACTGCCCAAGCCCCTAAAAAGCCAAAAAAGAGCACAAACCAATTGGGGTCAATGTCGAATATTAGTTGCATACCCCGAAAACGGGGTTACAATATAAAAACCTTCTTTTTTTTCACACCCCAAAAGCCCAAACCAAAAAAACAACAGCCCACAAGAATCCTTATCTAAAACATGACGCATCAAAGAATCCACAAAGGGACCGTCGGCTAGCATGGTCTAGGCTCTGAGCCTCGGACGTTCGGGACCCCGGTTCAAATCCGGGCGGTCCCACCAAAAACAGTTTACTGCTTCTTTGCCCGCTTCGCAATCTCCTTAGCAACTATAACTCCAGAAGCAGAAGCCTGAATCAGACCACGGCTTACTCCAGCGCCATCGCCGATAGTAAACATGTTCTTAATCCTTGTTTCCAGCTGGTCAGTCAACTCAAGCCTTGTGGAATAGAACTTCACTTCAACACCATAAAGCAGCGTATCATTTGAGTATACACCCGGAGACACCTTATCCAGTGCCTGAAGCATCTCCTTGATGTCAGCAAGATAACGGTAGGGCAAAACAAAGCTAAGGTCCCCAGGCGTGGCATTCTTGAGGGTTGGAACACACAAGCTCCGTTTTATTCGCTCCTCTGTTGAGCGTCGTCCAGCCTTTAGGTCACCTAGCCGCTGAACAATCACGCCTCCACTAAGCAAGTTTGAAAGCCTTGCAATGTATTTTCCGTATGCTATGGGTTCCCTGAAGGGTTCTGTGAAGGATGTGCTAACAAGGATGGCAAAGTTTGTGTTTTTTGTTTTCCGCTCAGCGTAGCTCTGACCATTCACGGTTAAGACGCCATCATATGATTCGGTGATAACTTCTCCTAAAGGCGAAACACAAAACGTTCGCACCTGATCGTCAAACGATTTTGAGTGATAAATCAGCTTAGGCTCATAGAGGGTCTTAGTTAGTTCTTCCATGACAGCGGCTTGAAGCTCCACCCGCACGCCAATGTCAACAGGATTGTTCAAGGTTTTTAGACCCAAAAGCTCTGCCTCAGTCTTGAGCCACTCGGCGCCAATTCTGCCAGGCGCCACAATAACATATGTTCCGTAGAACTTTTCGCCCTTTGTCGTCTCGACGCCTTCAACTTTACCGTCTTTTATTAAAAGGCTCTTCACGTCTGTTCCAGTTCGAATATCAACCCTGCCCTCAAGATGACTACGCATCTTAAGAAGAGTCTCAGCACATTTTTCAGTGCCCATATGCCGAACTTTCTGAGAAACAAGCTTCAACCCAGCAAGAGAAGCTTTTCGTTCAATTTCATCAAACTTTTCGGGTCCAACGCCATAAAGATGTTTAGTAGCCCCAAACTTGATGTAAACATCGTCAACATAATGCAAAAGCTCCCAAAGCTGCTCTTGCGTGCAGTACTCATTAAGCCAGCCACCAACTTCAGTGGACAAAGTAAGTTTACCATCACTAAAAGCGCCGGCGCCCCCCCAACCAGCCAACAAAGAGCACGGGTCACAGTTCAGGCAACCTAAACCTCTGCTTGCAGGACATTTGCGTTTATCAATAGCTCGACCTTTATCCAACAGCAACACACTAAGGTCTGTTTTGTCAGCTAACTCAAGAGCAGAAAAGATTCCAGCCGGACCAGCGCCCACGATTATAACGTCGAAATTCATCAACGGTTCCTCCGGAATTCCAAAACTACATAGAATAGGTGCAATATATGTGTTGGCTGCAAAAAAACAAACACAACAAGCAACCATTGTTGCCAGCAAACAAAAACAAACAGTTAAGGTGTTGCGGGTTTTAACAAAAATCGTAGACACAAAAACTTTAGAGATTCAGTTTGTTTCTTCCTCTTTTTTGAGAACCTTATCCATTAGTTTACGAAGAATAGAGGCAGCTTGCTGTTCGGTAACAGATTTTGTGAAAACTGAAACTAAACTGATTTTACCTGTTTGTTGAGCAAGAAGCTCAGCTAACAGGCGAGCAACCATCATGTTTCGGTCTCCAAGCAGCACCGAAGAAAGAGGCGAGCCAACCAAGTTCTTTGGTTGCGGCATAGCCACAGCCAAGGTGCCCAACTTGTCTTCAGTTTCACTCAAAAACAACTGGTTTGCATTTTTTGTTTCAATGTAAACAGCAAAAAAAGATGTGTCTTCCTCAACCAACTCTTCTTTACTAATCTTTGCTCGTGACAACCTGAGACTCTCCCTGTCCAGTTAATGACAAAGATAAAACATCTATTTAGTATTTTCAAACACAGGCAACTAAAGATTCACAGAGTACACCGTGCTTAAGCCGATTTCTCTGAAGTTTTTGTTTAGTTTTATCTGCCCAAAACATAGCTTGTACACTTTTTCGACAACAGGAGTATAGACTTTCAGGGCTTTTCGCTTGTAGTCAACCTCATGTAGTACACCTATTCCCAAAAAAGTGTCTTCTTCACCTTTTAGTCCCACAAGCAATCCCTGCTCGTCGCCCTCACGTATTACTTTGACTGGTTTTCCAAAGTGCTCTATTGCATCGTTTATCTGCGTCTCTGTAACTTTTTCACTTTTCTTTAGCACAGCAAGAATTGCACCTATACTTTCTTCAGAGTAGATGGGTCTTGTCCCAAGCAGATTAGTCAACGCATTCAAACGTTTATGGTGCAGTGGAGCGCCAGCACCCAAAAGAGAATCCTCAACTTTAATCCAACTAAAAGAAAAAGACTGCATCTTTGCCCCTTTCAGATACTTTTTGTAACTAAGTTTCCGCAAAAGTTTCCTTTTTTCTCTACTCCGTGGCTGAATAAGCTGCGGAGAATCTATAACAAAAGTCTTGATGCTGCGCAAAGAATCTAGTACAGGGGTCAACTCGTTTCCCTGTTGAATTCCAACAACTGCACTAGAACCAACAGCGTCTACTAACCCAACTTTATACGCGGACGCTTCTTTACCTTCGACCCAGCCGTCAGTATTTATAACAAGAAAATCCAAGCCTGCAACTAGCACTCTATCTTTCAAACAAGCCAACCCATCAACAACCTTACTTATTGACCCACTTGGACTCGTCGAGCCAACAAAAACCGTGCACTGAGCCTCAAGCTCAAAAAGGTCCTTTACTGGCTGATTCACTAAACTAAATCCCACAGTCGAGGGCGGTCCCACATCAGACTGCCCCAAATCAGCATCGATAACTCCTGTTCTCAAATCTGCCATAACCGCTGAATTCACAAGAAAAGTGCAAAAACTTGTCTTGCCCGAATCCACTCCACCCATAACCATGACAGTTACTGGTTTATCCAAAGCCAAAAGCTCCTTTACAGCTTCATCCCATGAAGAAGGAACCGTTCCTTCGGCAACCTCGTTGATACAAGCTCCTTCTCCAAGCATCAACTCAACAGTAGCCATTTCGTTTACCCACAAAGGCAACCGTTTTCCTTCCCTGACAACAAGATTCTTTTCAAGAGGCAAAAGCGCTCCAAGAACACTCACATTTCCAGAGAGAACGCTCACACAAGCAGGACCATCAACAAGCAAAGTCTTTCCTGCATCAACAACATGCTTCATGAAAGCTCCTCCTCGAAAATATTTGACCGTTTCTTCCCGCAATTTTTATGGCAGAAACAGTGTCCCTTAACACTCTGCGGTTAACAGAACTGCTTGCAGTCCGACTTGTCCCAGCCTCACGGACAATCTCAACCAAAGTCTCTTCTGGCAAACCAGAATCCAATAAATCAAGCAATGTTTTGGTGTATTCTGGAGTTCCATCTCCCACCCGCACCACTCTAACTTCTGCTGGAAACCGCTTTAAGCTGTCTACAATAAGGCATGATGCTTCTTCGACGCTCGAGGCAGTCAAGGTTTCTATCACTTTACTGTCGCCTAGAATGGCTATGCCACAAGTTTTGCCGGGGTCCACACCAATAACAACTTTTTCGTAGCCTTGCTTT
Source organism: Candidatus Bathyarchaeum sp. (assembly GCA_026014495.1). GTDB lineage: Archaea > Thermoproteota > Bathyarchaeia > Bathyarchaeales > Bathyarchaeaceae > Bathyarchaeum. The sequence continues at coordinate 12,244 of JAOZIF010000161.1, read as the reverse complement.
CCCTGAATAATCAAAACTGCCTCATCTACCACAGATTCAGGGTTTGACCCCAACTTGAAATGTAACTTTCTAGGATGTGAAATCTGGCTACTCTCCTCTTCTGTGGTTAGAACAACCTTGACGTTTAGGGGAACAGGATCCCATGGTTTGAGGCTCAAGAAGGGTAACCTCTTATTTTGCAGTTCATTCACAAGCTCGTAATAGGCTCTTCCATTTACAGTTGCAACAGCTATTTTCGTCTTCACACTATTACACTTTCCACATTCCACGCAAAGAAAAGCTGATTAGACAATGGAGAGCTGCGGTTGTGCATAACTTTGAACCCTGCGTGACTTTCCTGTCTTTTTTCCGCTTAAATATGTTACGAAATAACAACCAATAAAACAGGAACAATAGACAAGCCTTATAATTCCTGAAGGGTTACTTCGCTTCTTGTGTAGAGAGATTGCAAAATTTTGTTCAAACAGGTTGCATTTCGCTGGACAAACTATTAGGAGGAGGATTCCCTGCTGAAGGCGTCTTTCTCATCTATGGAGAAGCAGAAACAGGCAAAACATCCCTCGCGGTTCAGTGCGCAGTTAATTGTGCACGCAGAGGAATCAAATCCCTTTTCATAGATACGGATGGAACATTCTCCTATGAACGGCTGTCACAGATAGCAGATTACGATTATGAAAAAATTTCGCCACTCATGATTATCATGAGACCGACAACATTTCAGGAACAGGCAAAAGCAATAGACCATCTTGAAAAGGTCATAACAAACAAATTTGGATTAATAGTTGTCGACACGGTCACGTCACTGTATCGCGTTGAACTAAGCGGCACACAAGAAACATACGCCGCAAACCGTGAATTAAACAGGCAACTAGCGGTTTTGACACAGATAGCCAAAACGCGGGGAGTAGCAGTTCTGGCTATCAGTCAGGTGAGAAGTGTTCTTCGCGGAGAAACTGTTGAAATGAAGCCGGTGGCAACGCGAGTCCTAAACTATTGGTCAGATATTGTGCTTGACATGCGGCAGACAAGTCAAACACGGGTCATCAAAGTTTTACGTGAAAAGCATCCTAAAATCAAGGGAACAGGGTACACTTACGTTAAGATAGAGAACACAGGAATAAGCGATTACAGACACTAGAGTTATTTTCTTCCATTAAGAATAAAGGATGAGAACCATGATAACGCTAATCGATATCGCCGCCGCTATGTGGTTTATTTTCCCAGCTTACTGCGCCAACGCAGCACCTGTTATCTTTGGCGGCGGCAAGCCCATGGACTTTGGTAAAATTTTTTTTGATGGCAAACCTGTACTTGGTTCCCACAAGACATTCAGAGGCTTTGTTGCAGGTCTTGTTGTTGGAACATTAGTTGGTTTCGCTCAAACAGTCATCTTCGAGCAGGTTCTCATTCAGTATAGCCCCCAGTTTCAATATAGCATTGTGCTTGGATTTATGCTCTCTCTAGGAGCCTTAACAGGTGACCTGATAGAATCGTTTGCTAAACGGCGACTAAACCGCTCTCCCGGAAGCTCCCTTCCAATAGCAGACCAGCTAGACTTCATTTTAGGAGCATTCCTTTTTTCCATTCCAGTTTCTCCTCCTTCCTTGCTAGAGGCAGGAATTATTCTTCTGGTAACAATCCCAATACATCTGATAACAAATCTAGGGGCGGCTCTGTTGAACATGAAAAACAAAGGAAAAAGCAGTTGATGCTACGCCACGTTAAAGAATAGCACAAAAAGGGTGCTAGAAATTGGCTAGCAGATTTTGTTCTAGCAAAACATAGGATATAAGGAGCAAAACAGCGCCAATCAGCAGGAACCTGTATGCTTGACTTGGAGTATAAGCGTACTTTGTGCTTCGATATGCTATAAGAAAGCCCACGACTCCCAGTGCATAAAAGAGCATTACAATTACGCTTTCTAGGAGCAACTGTTCAGTTATTCCATATGGATAAAAGGCAACTATCTCGCCAGCTGAAGTTACGTACGCTGCGATGGGCTGAGTCATGATGTCATATATTCCTCCGGCAAGCAAGAATAGTGAAACACCGACAGCTGCAAGGGCAACAATCGTTAAGGAGGGCTTTGCGGTAAGTATTTTCTCGTATGTTTTTTGTAATGAAAAGGCAATAGAGGAAATTTGTTTGCTGAAACCTTTAGCCATAGTTTATTCATCCTTTTTTTTCAATAAGTGCTCTGCAACTTCTTTTGCCCAAGTGCCTGTGTATGAATTCTCCACAACAGCTTTTAAATATTCCTTCCAAGAAACGGCTGCAGCAAGTTTCCAATCTTCGAAATTGTGAACAACATTTTGGTATGCTTTGTCATGGAACACGCAATAGGTCTTTTTGGTGTCTCTGTCGCAAATTATGCATTTCATGGTTTTTTCCTCTTTGTTTTAAGGGAACAGTTTGGGTTAAAACACAGGTTCCAAGGCTTTCTGCCTTTGAGCCAAACCAGAACATAAGGCCATCCACAAGCTTTGCAAGTTTTTCCTGTTGGTTTGATTGTTCCACGCTGGGGAAGAGGAAAAGATGTTGTGCAGATGCCTTTGAAATAGTTGGTGCAGCCTATGAAGCGCTTTTTTGTTGTTCGCGAATAAATAATTGTTAGGTCACCTGTGCCACAGTTTGGGCAGCGTCCCACGATTCGTTCATGTGTTTGTGCTTTTTTGGTGGCTTGGGTTAAGGCTTCACCGATAGTTTCTTTGTTTTCTTTGAAGTGTTCAAGCTGGGGTTTGAGTTGTTCAACAACCTCTGCGAGAACAGTTTCTCGATTCATTGTATTGCTTTGGATTTGTTCCATTTTAGCCTCAAGTTCTCTAGTGAGCTTTGCCGAAGTTACAGTAGGAGCATACCTGTCTAGGACACCAATAACATCAAAGCCCAGCTCGGTTACTGTGATTCGTTCGTCTTTAACGTATCCACGTTTATAGAGAGTTTGAATTATGTCTGCTCGGGTCGCCTTTGTTCCAATTCCAAGCTCCTCCATCTTCTTTAGCAGACTACTTGGATTGTAACGAGATGGGGGGCAGGTGAACTTGTCTTCTCGCATGATCCGCCGCATCCGAACGGTATCGCCTTGCTTTATGGGGGGCAAGAGCACTTGCTCAGCACGAACGTATGGCTTGTAGTATTCCATCCAACCGTCTTTTAGAAGGCGTCTGCCCCTCACAAAGAAGCTGTGATCGTTCACGTCTAGATGTGCTTTTAGACTCTCCTTGAGTGCATCAACTCCAAAGACAGCCATGAACCGTCTGACAATAAGGTCCCAAATTCTCTTCTCAGGGGTTTTCAGAGGTTTTTCGGGCAGTTTCCCTGTGGGATAAACAGCAGGATGGGCAGGGTCTTGTTTAGCGCCCTCTCGTGGCTTCAATTCTTGTTTTTCTAGAAGTTTTGAGGCTAAATTTTTGTAACCAGCTTGTCGCTGTAGGGAACTGAGAATCTTTTTGTAGCCTATGATTGGAGGAAGTTTCTGGCTGCTTGTTCTAGGGTAGGAAATCAAAGCGTCGAGATATAGGCGCTGAGCGATTGTTAAGGTGCGCCTAGGAGTATAGCCGAAAAGACTGTAGGCTTCTCGCTGCAAGGTGCCTACATCGAATGGAAGTGGAGGCTTCTGGTGAACTGTTCTAAGGGTAACGTTTGTGACTGTTCCCAGTTTGTCTGTGCAGGAGTGCACAATAGCGTCTGCTTCTGCCCGCGTTTCAATCCGTTTTTTTTCATATTCTGCCTCAACAACAGAGGTTTGGATTTCAGCCTCACAGTATAGTTGCCAGTAGGGTGTCGGCACAAAGCTGCTGATTGCTTTCTCCCTTTTAGTCAGAAACTGAAGGGTTGGACCTTGAACTCTTCCAGTGCTCAAGGTGTAGTAGCTGCCGCTCCAGTTATGTGCCGCCAAGGTTAATGCTCGTGATAGGTTTATGCCGTATAACCAGTCAACTTCGTGTCGGGTTCTTCCAGCGGCTATAAGATTAAAATCCAAATGAGGTAGAAGCTCTTCGTAGGCTTGTTCTAACTCGCTTTTCATGAGAGTGGAAAATTTCATTCTTTTAGCTGAAGCTTCCTTGTTGCCGCAAGCGAATTTTAGTATGCAATAACCAATTAGGCTGCCTTCAATGTCGTAGTCGCAGGCTGACACAAACTCGTCAGCATCTGCAGACAGCTCTGAAAACGTTTCAACCCAATTACGAATGCCCTTTGCACCTCTCTCTGCCAAGTGCCTTGGTGCCCACTTGAAGTTAAATACAGGATAATGGCTTCGTTTTCCTTGTTCTTGAACAATAGTGTAAAGGTGTCCGATTGCAGGAACAACAACAAGCTGTCGGTCTCTTTGGGCAATAAAGTAGGGCACACCATTTTTTTTAAGATTCTTTGGTTTGCCTTGATGGTCAAGGGCTTGAGCTATTCTTTTAGCAGCATCAGGTTTTTCGGTAACTATTAGTGTGTAGTTTTCCATCGATGTATTCAGTCCATGTTTTTTCAAGCATTCAAGAGCCTATAAATGAGGTGTAAGTTATATTCGCAGTTCACCAGAACCAGCATTTCGAGTGTTCCAATGTACGTATAGGAAACAAGAAAGTGTTTCTGGCGAGCTTTTGCATTTCGTCGTAATATATAAATAGTGTGTAATGATTGTATTTCGGTCTACAAGGGCTGTGAAACGTTGCCTCAACAGGTAATTTGTGAGAAATGCGGTTTTGTTCTATACGAAGGCACAGAATTGAAGCCCCCAGATGAGATAATTCAAACTCATGATGGTAAATGTCCTAAATGCAGCAAAAAAATCTCTTTTGTACCAAAAAAAGTTGAGGTAAGAGCTGCAAGCAACACAGGCAAAAAGCGTTGATGGCGTTTAGCAGTCATACAAGGATCTTTGCTGATACTTCCAAGTTTTTGATGGAAAAAATTAAGTGCCCCAAGGATGATACAACAATTCTAAAGATGTGATAAAACATGGTAGAATGGGTATGTATGAAGTGTGGAAAAAAATGGAACACCGACAGCAAAGTCGAGCCTAGGCAATGCCCAATGTGTGGGTGCTGCATAATATACGTTCCAAAGGTAATCAAAAAATAAAGTTAGCCAAAAAGATAATTGGCGCGGCATCTGCAGGTCAAGTCATAGGTTTTGGATTCAAGTTGCTGTCTATCACGCATTTATTTGAGGTAAAATTAAAAAATTAAAATATTCCTTTATCCAAAGAAGAGGGCTAGCAAGAGTGGAATACCACAAGAAAAATAAAGGGTTCATTGCTTTCATTGACGAGAGAAGGGTTTGCGGTGAAGATTGGAAAAATGTTTAGTAAAGAAAGTACAGGTAACGCCTTAACCAGCATTGGAGCTCTTCGATTAAGGCTATCTCATTCCTCGATGTTGCACATATCACTACTGCTTGTTATTCTTGCAATAACTGCCACGATTAGGCTGCTTCCTCTTCGTTGGGGTTTTCAACTCTCAGAATTTGACCCCCACATGCATTACCGCTTAACAAGTTACATGGTTGATAACGGATTCTTTTCTTGGACAACATGGGTAGACCCCATGAGCTGGTATCCACAAGGATATCCAGTTTCAGCCGTAATTTATCCTGGACTGGCAGCAACAGCAGCATTCTTTTATCAGATAGCTAACGCACTGAATCTTGCTCCAGGAGCAATCCTCACCTCAGATGTTTATCACCCTCTAACCGCTGACCCAGTTTTCAATTTTTGTGTAATATTTCCAGTAATTATGGCGACATTGACAGTTCTGGTCGTCTACTTTGTAGGAAGAGACATTGGCGGCAAATCAGTTGGGCTTTTTTCAGCATTCTTTTTAGCCCTAAGTTCATCATATATTAGTCGTACTTCCCTTGGCTTTTTTGACGACGAAACCGTCGGAATCTTCGGCATACTCTTGTTCATATTTTTCTTCCTAAGGTCCATTGACCCCGAAAGGTCAATTAAAAGCACAGTTACATACGCAGTTGCTGGAGGATTATCGTTAGGATATCTCTTTGCATCTTGGGGAGCGGCACTGTATCCTCTTGGAATAGTACTAGTTTTTGTTTTCGTTCTACTCATTTTACGTAGATATTCAACGCGTCTTCTTATTTCATACTCTACAGTCTTCGCCTTGGCACTTCTTATAGCAGTACAAGTACCAAAATTAGGCATTGAATTTCTGACAGAACCCACAGTTTTGGCAGTGGCGGGAATGTTCCTCTTGTTGTTCACCTTAGAGATGTCTAGACGAATCAAAACACCTAAAAACAAAACATTTTTTGTAATTGGGTTCTTATCGCTTATTGTCATCTTGTTCGTTGGGCTTGCAAGTCTTGGGTTTGTTGGAGAATTAGGAAACAAATTCATTTCAGTAATATTCCCCACTGAACGGCTAGGTGAAAGTGCTGTACAACAACTGGTTCAGTCAGTTCAGGAACACAGACCAACCACATGGGGAACATTCTACTATGATTTAGGCATAGGCATTCTATTTGTACCTCTTGGTCTATTCTTTATTGTGCAGAATCCTACAAACCGCAATATTTTCCTTGGAATCTTTGGTATAACAGCAATATACTTTGCAGGGTCAATGGCGCGATTAAGTTTGCTTTTGGCACCCGTTGTTAGCATACTATGGGCACTAGCGTTGGTTGAACTGGTTAAACCCTTTGTCACAATTCTACGAGAGAAACCAAAAGTCCCGAGGCGTAAAATGCGCTTCAGACCGCGCGTGGGCAAAGAATTCAGCGCGGGCTTTATCATTTTGATGTTCCTCTTGCTGACAGTCACTTTTGTATTGCCAAGCAGTGGTTCATCATATTCAAGAGTTATAGAGCGTGCAAATTCACCAACAACCATTGCTGCTTCTAGTTTACCGCTTAGAGGTCAAGTCAGCGACTGGTTAGATACGCTCAACTGGATGCGGGTCAATCTAAACTCAAACAGTATAGTGGTATCTTGGTGGGACTACGGATACTGGATTACGACTATTGGAAATGTAACAACGCTTGCGGATAACGGTACTGTGAATACTACGCAGATAGGGAACATTGGCGAAATGTACATGTCAAATGAAACTGAAGCAATCAAAATACTAGAACGCTATGATTCAGAATATGTCTTGATTTTCATAACCTTCGATAACAACGGAAACGATTACGGATATGGCGACGAAGGAAAATGGCGATGGATGGCACGGATTGCAGGATTAGATGATGATAAATACGGAGATTACAGCCTAGGAGTTGATTGGGTGGATACAAGTGATGATGGCACAGTAGACTCTGACGAACTAGTAGTTAACGACGTTGGAAACAGCACAGTTTTGTACAAACTGATGTGGTACACAAAAGAAATGCTTATGTATGGTTCATCAACAATTGAACTGGAACACTTTGAGCCAGCATATTTCTCGCAAGAAGCTGAAACACTCGATTGGTACTACGTAAGTTCAGACACTTACTTTGCAGCAGCTGTATGCGTCTTCGAAGTTGTCTATGATTAACCACAAAAAAGCATCAAGAAATGTAGGTGATGCGCTCCTCTTCTACCCTGCGCATCTTCTGCATATATTTAACTCGTCTTTTCTCAATATCTTGCATTCTACCTAGAATCTCTTTAGACTGCTCTATATCCTTATCCAAACCCTTCAAATCAACAGATATGCCCAAAAGCCCCTGAAGAACTTCGATAACACTTTTTGCCGTCCGCGGATCAGGCAAATATCCACGAGTCTCACCCAAAAGACAAACAGCATCCAAACGCCTAAATTTCGCCAACCCTAAAAGCAAACCAGCAGTACCAACAATAGGAGTCCCAGACTCGCTGGGCACCGCATTAGCTTTTAGTGCCCTCTCTAAAAGAGCGGGAGTTGTGGACACTGCAACCACATTTGGGGTACCTTCAATTTCATTTCTGTACCCACCAATAGTTACGATTGTTTTCACTTTTTTTGCTTCAGCAAAATCAAGAATACTGTTCGCAACCTCAAACTGGCCCTCAATTGTCTGGGCTTGGCTGTCTCCAGTTAAGAAAATGAAGTCGTTTTCTCCAGCCTCATTTTTCCAGAAATAAAATTCCCCACGAAGAAGCCTAGCACTTCCTTTTTTGTTGACAATAACATGGTACGGAAAATGAGGAGAATGCAAAACCGCCAGTTTTTTAGCATTCAAATGTTTAACAAGGTATTTTGTGGCTATGCTTCCCACCATACCCAACCCAGGAAACCCTTCCAAAAGAATCGGATTTTTTAACTCAACTTTCTCGAATTCTTTGATGATTGATGTTTTCATTTTAACTTAACCTCTCATTGCTCGTCTATACTTTGCGTAACGGTCTTCAGGCGAGAATTTAGCTGGATGCGGAACACGCAACTTACCCCCACAAACGGGACAGTTCTCATGGCTCAGCGTATATTTTTCGCACTTTACACATTTTCTAAGCAGCCAAACCAATTGTAACACCCGTTAAATCACATATTAGTTGCCCACGTTCTGGACGTTCACACCTATTGTGCGAACACACCTATTTACGTTTCCAATAATAAGACGCGCACACCAGTAGAAACGTGTACAAAATCTAAGTCTCATGCACATATTAGGAGACTAATAGAAGTACATTGTTGAAAACTACCTTTTTCTAAAAAATCCAGAGCATAACAAAAAAGAAGGGTATAAGAAACTATTTTTCTCGTCTAAAGGAGCCCTTTCCGCCATTCTGTGAAATGAACTTCACTGCAGAATCAGTAGTGGTTTCCAATATGCTCTCCGCACTTTTGTAGTCCTCAGCCGCAACCACAATACGATATTTGGGAGGCGAAACCAGATAAACAGTCACATCTGCACCCTCTGATTCACCAACCTCTTTAGCATGCTTCAAAGTATCTTTGATAACAAGCACACCCTTCGAGCTTGGATTCTGCAAATTCAAAATCCCTTTCACAGTCACCAAGGATATCTGAATCTTCTCTTTTGCAATCTCCTCTAAAGTAGTTGCAATCTCCTTATCGATGCCTAAATCCAGCAGAACATCCACGCCATCTTTAGCAGTCTTCTCCAGACCCTCATAAAGCTCCCCAAAAGCGTTATCAATTAAAGCCCCTGCCTTCTCGTAGGCTTCCTCAAAAGAGATGTTCAACTTTTCAGCAGCAGTCCGCAACAGACTCTCCGCTTTACGATCCTTTTTCCAAGACTGAATCTTCTCTTTTTTGTCCCGTTTTGTAACTCTTCTGCGCGATAAGTCAACTTGTCCCTTGTTTGCTTGGACACGCAGAACTTTGAGCACAACCTTTTGGCCCTCACGAACATAATCGCGGATATTGCGTACCCACCGAGAAGCAACTTCAGAAACGTGCAGGAGACCCTCCTTGTCGTATTCATCTAACCTAACGTAGGCTCCATAGTCGGTTATTCGTATAACAGTGGCTATCACCAAGTCGCCTACTTCAGGCCATTCAGGTCTCCTTAAACTCATTTTTCTATTTTCCTTCTTTTTTACTCTAACACCGCAGTAATTTCGCCTTTGACGGTTGCCTTTCCGCCAGAAGGTTCCGCCAAGACAGCCTGACATACGTTACAGTGTACAGAGGTAGTAGCGTGACTGAAAACGAACTGCTCATTCCCACAGTCAGGGCACTTTATTCTATAGAACCTGCTCTTAGGTTTTGGTATAACTTTATCCCATTCACTCAACTTTTCTTCACCCCACTTAGACTATAATCAACTTCTTAAGACGAAGGCCTTTCTTATGGCGCATAAAGCCACAGCTCTTACACTTTAGCCTCAGCGTCTGCTTCTTAGTTACTTTCGCAAACTTCCTTTGCCTAGGAAATTTTTGTCCACCATACCCCTTCTTTTCACGCAACTCATGAGCTCGCTCTCCCTTTGCTAAGGCTCTTCTCTTTCCAGCCTTATACAAAGAAACAGCATGAAGCTGATGGGACTGACACTTGGGGCAATATGTGTTAACTTGTTTTGGTGTATTCATCGCTCTCACAGACTAGTTAAGTATAAAACAGCCCCCTTAATTACTATTTATCTGTTTCTAGAAAGAAAGATAAATCTGCACCAAAAAAGCCGCACAGATTAAATTCTCTGAAAAAAGGACACATAGTTTTTGCGGTTAAATGATGAAAAATTAACTGTAAATATCGACGTATTTGTTTCCTGAACAAAAAAATGATTGCATAAAAAAAGTAGAGATTGCCTTCGACCACAGAAAAGCAGAAGACGCATTCTCCAGTTTAAAGAACTAAAAGATTCCAGACTACGAATCGCGCGTTGAAAGCCTCACAGATAGCAGTATCGTAGATTCTTAGATGTCGTCTGCAAGATATTTGAGGTCAAAATCTCTTAGCGTGTAACCTGAACCGATACTAACCAAGAACGATTCAAAGTTATCTAAGGAAGGCCCCCAATCCATAGCGAATGACCTCACGAACGTAGCGTAAGCGGAATAGTTCTTGTGGAATGATATCAAAACCAAATCCTTTCCAAAGCCTTCACCATCAGCGGCAAAGATAATGTTAGGCCGTTTAGCCACCCATTCCTTGGATTTTTGCATCATTTTCTCGAATGTCGCATTTTCTGGATTTGTCTTCATCTTAGCAAGCGTGAACGCCATTATTTGATACCCAAGTTTCTGAAAGTCCGGAATTATGGTATAGGTGTTTATGTATTCTTTTTCAATTCTAGCACGAGTTCTGGAGACAGTGGGCTGTGAGACGCCTAAGATGCCGGCTAATTCTCTGTCGCTTTTCTTAGAATTTTTTAACATCTCACTTACGAGTCTAAGGAGTTTTTGCTGTTTCATAAGATAATGTTTTATGACAAGTCCTTTAAAAGTTTGATGCATTCTGCGAGCTCTTCTTTAAAAAGAGGCGGTGCTGTAACGTTAATTTTGATACATTTTTGCCGATTCTTGTACCTTAAAGAGAAGAGGAAAAAAACAAAAAAGGAATATGAACGGGGGCGTTGTGAATAGAGATTTCAAAACTTGAAACTAAAGTAGCAATAAGATTTCGTTTCTAAAACAGGAAGGAGTAACAAAACTGGATCATTTCGAATCCACCTCTATGGCTACTCCCTGTTTAATGAGAATTCGAGCATTTTCTGGAGGCAAGGTCGCTACATCCTCTGGACCAAATGGACCATAAGTTTTCATATCAGAACCAACCAAGGCGGGAATGTCCTGAACAAAACGTAAAACCATCATCGTTTGTTTCACACACTTATCGAGACCCGATAAACGCCCACGAAAAAGATCTTTAAAAAAAACATTCCAAGCCTCGGCTAAGGGCAAAACTTCTTCATACAACTTTTTTTCTTCTGTACTTAACGCATCTCGGGCAACAGTTTCTCGGGCAAAAGCGTTTTCTCCAAGTTTTCTGTAACGAAGACAAACAAGTTCACTAACCATAATCTTGACGTTCCTAAATGCGTTATCCATAATCTTGGCTTTTGTTGTTCGTTTATCCAACATCCGATTTTCTTCTTTCATTGTTTTGATATACGCAGCAATTTTGGCGTAGAAACTCTTTGGGAGCTTCTGAAGTTCCTCAGTTTCATTTTCCTTTTTCCAAATCTCATATAGTTCAGTATACAAGTTTACTGCACCACGTTTGCCATACCTTTACACAACAGTATCAAAGCCGCCGCAGTGGGAAGTTCAACGTTTTGCTTTTCAAATGGACCATATATTTCGTCCTTTATCCTGAATTGCGGAGCCTCTGAAACATGAACAGTTACTTCCCCCGTCTTAAAGGCTACTGCACTCTTGAGAGGGTCAAAATCTTCGATGTCACCAATAGGAAACTCGACTTTTTTTAACCCTGTTTTTCCGTGTAACGAATTAGGTAGCCGTATTAGACGATTGATGTCAGGAGTAACTACTGTATCGATTTTCACAGACTGCTTCTCCACGCCATATTGAGCTATCTTTCTCCAAGTTTCTGGAGTTATCCCCTTAACTACACCCCAAGGACCTTTTTCGTTCCAACTGTCCAAAATAGCCTCGCTATGCAAAATCAACAATTTCACATTTCTTTTATCTAAACCAACTTTTTCTAACTCCTCTTTGGACGCAGTTAAAAGAAATTCGTATGTTCCTTTAGCTACACGTCCTCTCCAACCACTGTCATTTAGATCTGGACCCGAAACTCGTCTATCAGGCGTGGCACTTTTCCCTAAACCGTGAAATTCTGCTTCTAAACCGATTCCCATCAAGTAGTCAACAATCTCTTTACGAGACAACGAATCCAACTCT
>JAOZIF010000116.1 GCA_026014495.1 Candidatus Bathyarchaeum sp. | reverse complement strand
AAGAGCCTGAAACACCAACACAACCTGAAGAGCCAGAGGAACCTGAAACACCAACCGAACAAGAAGAACCAGAAACTGAAGCACCACTAATAACCACAGAAACCGCAATCATAATTGCAGTAGTTGTTGCTGTCGTCGTAGGTGTCACTGCTTTCTGGGTAATACGCAAACGCAAGTAATTCCACAATTTTCCCTCCCTTCTTTTTTTGGGAGTAAACCTTGAAAAAAAAGGGGCTGAAAGGGCTTAGGCACGAAAATGAAAAATAACAAAAACAACAGTGGCTGTTTTGTTTTTTCATTTTTTCTCCTTTAAATTGCCCGTGCAGAAGCCTCAGAACCCTCTTTTTGAAGAGTTGAAATGAATTGAGAAATAAACTGTGCATTCTAGATTGGTTGCTTATTAACAAAAAGCGTTGAAAGTTATCCATAAATCAGGTCACAGCATGTTCAGGTATGACCCTTAAACTAGGTATGTTTCAATAAATTAAAAAAAGATGGAAATTTGGGTTTAATATTAGATGCTATTTTTTCTTTCGCAGATAGAAGAGCACTCTGATTCTGTAAACATCAGTTTGTGACGGATGACGCTTTTCTGTTCCGTTAAATTTGGCATAAACTTCTACTGAGTCGTCCCACCAGTCCTGCTGTTTTGCTTTCCAGACTATTTTGAACGTTCCGTCTTTGTTTGTCATCCCAGAGACCAATAAATCGTCGCCCATGAATGACCGGTCTTTCTCGTAAATGCCTATTTCTGCGTTTCCTATTCCTTTGCATGTGTCGCTGTCTGTCAGTTTTCCTTCAAAAGTCACCATGGTATTCAAATCTACGCTAGTGGGCGGACAGGTCATCTCAAGAGTGGTAGCCCCTGCATCAGCGGCGGCTGTTGGGCACACCTTCTTTTTTGATTCCATTACTTGACCTGTTGTTAGGTCTTCTATGTTGGCGTCGCAGCTTCTTTGTACTGCTTCGATCCCATTCATGCAACCCTGTTTTGTTTCGTATGCTTCGCTTGCTGCAATTATCTCTCCGTTAGGAGCACTTAGATTAAATCTGAACTTTGAAGCGATGTCAGTAAAAACTTCGTATTTTGGATTTGGCAGTTTTTCTGCTCCAATTGTTTTGTCTTCTATTTTGGAGCCACAGTTCTTTTGTACCGATTTTACGCCGTTAATACAGCTTGCTTTGCTTTCGTATGCTTCACTAACTGCAACTATTTTGTTGTTTTCTGCACGAAGTCGAAATCTAAATTTTCCTACGGTGTCCTTGTATACTTGATAAATTGCTGTCATAAATTTCCCCTAGCTAATTAGTGAACGTTTTATTATTAAAACATTTTTGCTGTCGCTTCAGAATTGAATTAACCTTCAAAATAATAGACAACTGTTTGATGTACTTGAAAATAATTGTTGAAAACAATAAACCCGTAACAAACTAGGCGATGGCAAGTCAAATTGCAGTTTCTTTTAAATTGACTTAATTAAAAAACATGAATGTAATGACGTGTTTATCTTCCATTGGAAACATTCGGGTTTAGGGATATACACGCATAATATGTAATGTTGCCAGCGAATGAGTGATTCATACCTATTGATTGCTACGCTAGTTTAACCAGTTTCTGAGCCATTATTACTTTGTTGTAATAGTCATTTTATGTTAGCTTTACTTTGCATCCTGTGCTTCTACTTTTACGAGTACTTCTTTGGGTCCTTTCGTTTTATTATAGAACATCATTGCGATGCTGAATACGATCCAGATTATTATGCCATAGATTACGCCGTTAATGATTCCTGAGACTAGACCTTCATAGTTTGATCCCATGAGTTCTGGAACAAATCCTTCTATTACTGTAGCTCCGGGGGGTAGTGGTGTAACAAATGAGATTAACAGAAACAATACGAATGCTATTACAAAAATTACTGCTCCAATCATAGCGTCACCTCCTCCTCCATTTGGGGTACATGATAAGTACTCTTAAAACCTTTGAAAAAATCAGGATGATTTTCTAGTTTTTTGTTCTAGAATTGTATTCTATTTTTATGTTAGTTACGAACTCTTGGGTTTTAGTGAATATTCATTAATTTTTATGAAAAGACGGTCATTGTGTGTTTCTTTAGTGAATTTTGAAATTTTGATAGCTTGCTTGAATGTCGGACCATCAATTGTCATGGTGTGGTATTCACCGTTTTCTCCACAGGGGTCTACGCCCTTCTCTTTTGCTAATTGTTTTAGGTCATTAACAGATGTTTTGTTAAGTTCTCGTCCAAGCCATTCTGTTGTGAACCACTGTCCACCCAAACACGTGAAGACCGATCTAAATCCGGTTGTCACTTCTTCGTCTAGCACTTTGCTCGTGTCTTGCTCCCATAGGGGCATGATGACTTTGATGTCTAGGCCTTCTGTTACTTTGTCCATCCATCGGCCGTGCAGATCGTCCACGACGTAGATGTCTCCTGTTACTATGCCTTCTATGCCTTTTTCTATGAGTTTTTTGATGGCTTCTCTGTAGCTTTGTTCGTATGGTTCTTTTACTTTGAGTTTTAGAAGAGGGATTCCCATTGATTTAGCTTGGAGTTCCATGATTGGTAGTGGGTGGCAAAATGAGGGCCATGTTTCAGCAACGAAGGCGACAAGGTATGCTATGTTGTGTCCTTCTTGTATTACTTTGTGGCACGCTAAGGCTGATTCAATTCCGCCGCTCCAAGAAATTGCTATTTTCATTTTTAGTGCTCCTGATTTGTTAATGTAATTAGTGTTTTGTTCAGTTAACCTCATGATATTTGATAAATTCGGATATAAACATTTCCATAAAGGTGAACTTTTAATCATAGTATAGAATAAAAGATGAATGTTTGTTCATTGTTTTTCGGTTGTTTTTGTTGTAGCATCTCTGTTGCGGCAACTCAAAGCCCTTAAAAGAAACCCCTAGTTTTAGCTTATTACCCAAAAATGTGATGATGAATACAATGCTACGTTGCCTTGCTAACCCTTTGGTTGGGAAACATAACAAAATAACAGCACCTAAAGTGAGTTGAAATAAAGACATGACTGTATGCACCCTATGTGGAAGAAAAGAGGCAATTTTTGGGCGCAGTTACTCAGGAGAAAATCTTTGTGGCCAGTGCTTTTGCAGAACCGTTGAAGACAAGGTGCGAAAAGCTATTTCAAAATATGAAATGCTAAGACAAAAGGACAACTTTATGGTGGCAGTCTCTGGAGGCAAAGACAGCGTCACGCTGCTTCATATTTTGGCAAAGATCGAAAAAGTGTTTCCTGATGTGTCTTTTTGTGCAGGCACGGTTGATGAGGGAATACGTGACTACAGAGATGAAGCTTTGAAGATTGCAGAGAAGAACTGCCAACGGCTTGGGGTAGAACATCTGGTTACATCCTTTAAGGAAATGTTTGGGTATGAATTGGATGAGATTGTACAGTTAATCAAAAAGAAGGGTGAAGGCGGTTTGACGCCCTGTAGCTACTGTGGGGTGCTTAGAAGAAAGGCGCTTAACACGTTGGCTCGTGATGCTGGTGTGGATAAGCTTGTTACTGCGCACAGTTTGGATGATGTAACACAAACTATGCTTCTTAATGTTGCTCACGGTGACCCTATGCGGATTGCGCGGTCAAAGCCTGTTTTGAATGTGATTCATCCAAAGCTTGTGCAGCGCGTGAAGCCTCTTTGTTTGGTGCCAGAAAAGGAGGTTGTTTTTTATGCGTATCTTAAAGGGATTGAGTTTCAGTGTATTGATTGCCCGTATGCTCAGTCTGCTCTACGAAATGACATACGAGACATGCTTAATCGGATGGAGCATAAGCATGCTGGAACTTTGTTTACGGTTTTTAGGTCAATGGAGAAGCTTCAACCTGCAGTAGAAGCTTATGTTACGGAAACACAGTTAAATGACTGCAAATTGTGTGGGGAGCCAACTGTTGGTGACCTTTGCAGGCCATGTAAGATGCTTCAGGAACTCAAGGTGTTATAGTTTTATCGAAAAGTTCTTTTTTGTCAACTCTTAACAGGAAAGGCTGTGAGTTTCGTTGACTGTTCTTTCTGACGCAGAAATACTAAATGCCCTTAAAACAGGAGAAATTAAACTAGAACCCTCTGACCTTTCTGCTTGCTTGAACCCTGCAGGCTACGATTTAAGGTGT
Source organism: Candidatus Bathyarchaeum sp. (assembly GCA_026014495.1). Lineage (GTDB taxonomy): Archaea > Thermoproteota > Bathyarchaeia > Bathyarchaeales > Bathyarchaeaceae > Bathyarchaeum. The sequence goes on along the minus strand of JAOZIF010000116.1, from coordinate 14,648 downwards.
TCTGAGACGGTGGTTTTAAAGCCTAAAGATTATGTGCTTGTGGCGACTCTGGAAACCGTTGAGTTGGGCTTGAACATAGTTGCGTTTATGCATATTCGTTCGTCGCTTGCTCGGGAAGGAATCATAGGAAGTTTTGCAGTTATTGACCCCGGCTTTCGTGGACAATTAACTTTGCACCTTCATAATGTCAGCGACAAAGAAATCACATTACATGAACAAGAGCGTATTGTGCAGATTGTTTTTCACAGTCTCGCAAGTCATGCAAAGAAAGGATACAATGGGTCATACCAAGACAGCAAAGGAGTAGTCTCAAGCAAACGAAACACCACATAATCGGATAAACACCTGAGCGGTTTTTGGGGTTCTTGCTGTATGTTAATGCTTGTGTGAACTTTTTTAGTAAATGTGTGCTGTGCAGAAAATTTCAGAAAAAAAGATAGTTTTCAACAATGTACCTCTATTAGGAGACTAATATGCCGCACAGAAGTGTGAATAAACTACGCGTAACAGCATAACGTTTTGTTGATGCTTGATTTTTGGAAATCTACTTCTTTGGCACCTTGAAATGTGACTCTTTTCCGGCGCTGATGTATTCTCCACCAATTTCGCGCACTACAGATGCGACTTTGGCGAAGTTGTCGGAGCCTAAGAATCTGCGGGGTTTTACTATAACGAATTTTTGCATATCTTCAAAGAGTAACATGCTTGCAAGCTCTGGAGAGAATGCCTGTTTTACTTCGTTGATGTCTTTCTTTTTTTCAGATTGTGGGGCGGACGTTGCAGGGGTTGATGCTGGTTTGGTTGCGGCTTTGAGTGATTTGGAGACTTCTGTTAGGTCTGCTGAGACCACTTTTAGGACGTTTAGAAGTTCGTCAACTTTTTGGGCTAACTCTTGAATGTTCACTTTTTCTTCAGACATAAACCATCGCCTCTACACATATCTGATTTATAATTAGGTTACTCATTTGTTTTTTCATATTTCCGATAACATTTTAGCATTCAATGTTTACGTGTTAGAAAGCTTTTTTATAAAAATAAGATAATTAACAAAATGCTGGCGCATAAAACGAAGGCACAAGTGACCGAGCATTTGTTTATCATGGGCCTAATAGCCCTTTCAATTGGGTCAGTAATTTGGGTAACTGTGTTTTTTAATTCCCTTCAGGACTATGAAGAATATTGCGAAACGGCTAGAGCACAAGGATTGGAAACTCCACTTTATTATTACACGTGGGAAAGTGGAAGATACATCAACATCACCTTTATTGCTCTTTGCTTTTTGTGGATTCCATTCATCGACCATTCTGTGCGAAAAATCATTTACCCTTTTGCAAAACAAAAAATAACATATCATGAAGCAAAACGTCTTTCACGTTCAGTCTCTCGATCATTGTATGAACGCCTTTATGGACTAGTTTTAGGCTACTTTACAAGAGTAAACCGAAAAGTTAGTGCAAAAATTTCTTTGTGGTTCATGAAAATTGAAACTTTTGAACATGTGCATCTTCTAACAAAGGTCTTCAAATGGATTGTTTTTCCATCAAGTGTCATTTATGGGTTAATAATGTTCATTTTCTTTGAACTAAATGTGTTGGATTCTATTTTGCTAGCAGCTCTGCTGTTTGTCTATAGTAATTTCGTTCCAGATTTGCCTGCCATATTCCGAAGAAAAGCTTACCGCGACATACGAGAAAGCTTCCACGAAGAGTTGCCCAAGTATAAAACGTATGCACTTTTGCTGTTTGCTCCAGTATTTATCACTCTGTTGTTTTGTGGAAAAAAGGTAACGTGGAAAACAACTGAAACATTTCACAACTTTAAATCCTTAGCAGTATATGGTGCATTTTTGTTCAGTGTAGGGTTTCTTGTTTTAGTAGCGTTTCCAATTTCAATCGGGCGCACAATAGAAGTTGTTTGGGTTGCATTTTTAGCTCTGTTGGGATACTTAACGCATCTTAAGGTTGATGAGGTGTTTTAAGCCAGAGTAGAACATTATTTCACTATTAAAACGGGACAGGAAGACTTGTCAATAACTCTAGAACTGACACTTCCAAGAGCAGAAACTCTACCCCCTGATCCTCTGCTTCCCATAATAATCAAGTCAAAGCCATTTCGTTCTGCCACTTCAACGATTTTTTCAGAAGGCTCTCCCTTCTCAAACCGCGTTGAGACTTTAAGTGTAGGCTTTCTTTTTCGAACATCTTCCTGCGCTTTAGACAACACACCTCTAAAACTAATTTCTAATTCCTTTGCACACTCTGAAAGAGCATCTGATTTAAGAACATAAATGGAATATGACGGCAAAAAAACTGGCGGAACAATTGTAAGCAACTCAATATGTGCCGAAGTCATGCCTGCCAATTCAAGTGCAAAATTTAATGCATTATTTGATGCTTTGGAACCATCTAGAGCAACTAAAATTTTTTTAACCAACTAGTTCCCCACAAGAGGATATGAAACCATAACTGCCCGATAATAATGTTTCGTGAGCTTCCCGCGACATGTCCTCAATGTCATAATAGTTGTCTTTGATTGGGTTAAAATCAAAGGGTAAGCATAGCTGTAACTTCTCTGAAAAGTGATTCCAATTGTGGTTTATTAATGTCAGATAACGCTTGATTCAAGAATTCGTTGCATATGCAACCTGAACCAATTTCTCTTTTTATGAGCCCCAGCTTTTCGCAGCAATTGTCAAAGTTTTCGCAGCCCAAACAAAATTCTTTGTACATCTCAGAGCCTAACGCATTTCTGATTACTGACGCAGCCCACGTTGGGTGCTGCAAAATGAATTCATTAACCGCTGCAATAGAAATTTTCGGTTTACTCTGGAGTCGTGTTAAATCCACCATCCAACTCAAAAATGTCCCCCATAATATATCTAACTAAATCTAGAAAGAAAAACTTTATTGTCGCCAAAAGCGGCTGACCTGCACAGCAACCAAAGTCCCAGTTTTTTAAAATTAAATAACTTGAAAACGTAATGTCAGTAGACCCAAAATGTTAGAGATTGACGGCAGCCAAAAAAGCGGTAGCGGAACAATATTACGTTTATCTGTAGCTCTTTCTGCCATCACTCAAGAACCATTGCACATCTACAATATCCGCCACAACCGCAAACAGCAAGGACTACGCCCACAGCACCTTGAATCAGTTAACACCGCAGCAAAACTTTGCAACACAAAAACAAAAGGAGCAACGCTTGGCTCCAGTGAATTGTGGTTCAAACCAAACGACATCATAAGTGGTGAGATAAGAGCGGATATAGGCACTGCAGGAAGCATATCCATGTTGTTGTTAACGGTTTTACCCATCTGTGCACACGCAAAGAGTAACGTCCGAGTTCATGTTGTTAATGGCGGCACAGATGTTCGCTATTCTCCAACTATAAACTACATGAAGAATGTTCTCTTGCCAACGCTTGAACAACTTGGATTACAGGCGTCTTTAGGGGTCAAACGGTTCGGTTACTACCCTAAGGGCATGGGAGAAGCTGTATTAGATGTCAACCCTGCATCCAAACTCAACCCAGTCACCCTAGAAGATTTTGGCGAAATAGAACAAATCAACGGCGTTTCCGTCTGCACATTCCTAGAAAAACAAAGAGTTGCAGAACGCCAAGCCAAAGCAGCAAAGGATATCCTTCAAAACCACGGTTATGAAACAAACATTCACGTAGTTAATGACAGGTCTAATCCTCATCAAAAAGGCAGTTCCATAACATTATGGGCAAAAACAAGCAAAGGCGCAATACTTGGAGCAGACGCCATAGGAGAGCTTCGTAAGTCCAGCGAGGCAGTGGGAACACAAGCCGCTGAAAACCTTTTGAAAGAAATTGAGGCAAAAGCTACAGTTGATGTTCATCTTGCGGACATGCTTGTGCCTTACATCGCATTGGCAGATGGCACCTCAACATACCTAACGCGCGAAATAACTGACCATATAGAAACAAACATCTGGTTAACCCAGAAAATTTTAGGCACAAACATTCAAGTCACAAAAACAGGAAACCAATACAAGATAAAGAAACAACAGTAAACAAGAAACTGGAAAAGCCAGACAGATTACAGGTTACTAAAGCAATGGAATTCCAAAAACCTGAAAAAGGTTAATAAGAGGCTGTTATTTCTCAGCATTATTGGGGAACTATTTAGTGAATTTATGGAAACTTCGTTTATCATTGATAGGAACAGTAGGTATAATCATAGTATTATCCACGCTCTTTTTCACAGTCATTTTGTCACTAGCTGGCGTCAGCATACTTGTATTACCATTCATCGTGGTTATCTTCAACATAATCCAGTGGCTCATAGCCCCATACCTAATAGGCGCAATGTACCGCGTAAAAGAAGTCAACCCACAAGAAGACCCTGCACTACACGAAATGGTTGACCGATTAAGCCAAAAAAGCAAAATCAAAAAACCAAAACTCATGAAGGCAAAAATGCCCATACCAAACGCCTTCGCATATGGCTCACCCCTTACAGGCAGCAGAGTTGCAGTAACAACAGGACTTTTAGAAACCCTTGACACAGAAGAAGTAGAAGCCGTAATCGGACACGAACTAGGACACCTAAAACACAGAGACGTCCAAGTTATGATGTTCGTATCCATCCTACCCGCAATCTTCTACTACATAGGCTACTCATTTCTGCTATCATCCATGTACAACCGAAGAGACAGCAGAGACAACGGAGGAACCGCAATCATCGGCATCGCAAGCCTAGCCCTATACTTCATACTCACACTATTCACACTATACCTAAGCAGAATACGCGAATACTACGCAGACCGCCACAGCGCATCAATAGTAGACGATGGTGCACGCAAACTCTCTGAAGGACTAGCAAAAATAGTAAACTCCACAAACAACATGAAAAATGCTCGACGCAATAAACGTGATACAGGCAGCGGCTCCAACTCATTTAAGGCACTGTTCATCTCAGACCCTGACCGCTCAGAAACCGATGCTGCTGCACTAAGATATTTGGGTAGCGGCATGGGCGACAGAAAACTTGTTGAAGAAGTTCTGCGAAAAAAAATAACTACTTTCGACAAGATAATGGAAGTCTTTTCTACACACCCAAACATAGTAAAGCGGTTAAGAGCCCTTCAACAACTTGATTAGCTACTGCTTTTCAAGTTTTTTTTAATTTAACATAAAACTAGCTTTCAAAAACAAAAGAAACAATATACACAAAACGGTATCTTTAGCATCTAAAGAGTTTTCAACATTTTCTTCAGAGAATCAGCCTCTTCCCGAAGCACAGCCACCTCACATTCTAACGAGATAACTTTGCCTTCTGCCTCTTGTTTGAGCATCTTCACCTCTTCTAAAAGTTCAGCCTTCTCATCTTCCAGTTTCTCAATTTTTTCTCGCATTTCCTTCAAAGTCAACATATACTGAGCCTCTACTCCAGAATTCTCCTCTGAATTGATATATCACTTATTACAATTGATTTCATACTCCAAAAATAGATACATCCCCAAAAACTCAAACCCAAAGCGGCAAGTAAACTGTGGAGAAGCAAAAAACAATGAAACACACAAACACACAACCTCATAGCTCAGAAGACAAGCTCGAAACTCCCTCATGGGAACAAGTTTACAGTTTACTGCTAAAACTTGCCAACTCCATCCAAAAAAGCAACTTTAAACCAGACATAATAGTAGGCGTTTCTAGAGGCGGCTGGATTCCCGCCCGAATACTCTCTGACCTGCTAGAAAAACATGAACTAGCAAACGTAACAGCACAGTTCTATGTAGGCATCGGCGAAACAAAACCTGAACCCACCATCACACAGCCAGTCTCTGTTCGGGTTAAAGACAAGCAAATCCTTCTTGTTGACGACTTAGCAGATAGTGGAAAGAGCCTTAAACTCGTAAACGAGCACCTGAAAAATCAGGGCGCATCAGAAATCAGAATCGCAACAATATACCGCAAACCATGGAGCATAACCACTCCTCATTACTGTGTAAAAGAAACTAACCACTGGATAGTTTTTCCATGGGAACTAAAAGAAACCGTCAGAAAAACTGTCGAAAAGTTCACAGCCAAACAAAAAAGTATTCAAGTCGCTAAAGAAAAGCTGATTAGTTCCGGACTAGACAGGACCATAGTAGAACAATTAATCAAAGAGATTATCGGTGAACAACGTTGACACAAACACCTGAAGAATTCAACTCAAACATTGCCATAGCAGGCTTTAGTAACGTCAAGATAGAAGACATCAACACGTTTCTTGAGCAATTCAAAACAGAAAACAAAGCTGCAATACAGTTCTTTGACGCAAAAAAAGTGGCAGGAACACAGCATATCTACTTTGCAGCACTAAACACACTAAATGCCTTCAAAAAAAACAATAACATCTCAAACAACATGGCTGTCGAATCTCTTCTTTACGCTTCTGCACAAAGACAAATAACAAAAGCCGTAAACATGCTTGGACTCAAACAAGACTCTTCAGAAGTAGCAGCTTTAATAATTGCACAAAACAGTCAGCAAAAAAATGAAAGCTTACGGTTAGTTACCAAAGCAATTTCTGGCGAACGCGATGATAGCGTACTAGAAGTAACATCAAAAAAAATCAAAGAATTACGAAAAATGTTTGGAATATCTAACCTAGAATTTGAAGCTAAACTAAAAAAGCAAGGTCTAGAAAAAGAGGCAATAATCGACCTTGTTATTGAGCGTATGGCACTACTTGTCACCAAAAGCTAAAGCATCCAATATTACGTTGAGGCTTATTGGGCCTTCTCTGAGGAGTTTTGGTTTACCAGAAGTCAAATCAGCTACTGTAGACGGATTTCCCTGAACTGCAGGTCCGCCATCAAGAACAACATCAACTGTTTCTTTTAATTCTGCAGATAGCTCCTCAACGCTCTGTGCAGGCAATTCTCCGCTTTTGTTAGCACTTGAGCCAACCAGAAGGCCTCCAGATAAGCGGATTAACTGAAGAGCAACATTGTTATCTGGTATCCGTAAACCCACAGAGTCTAAACCAAAAGTAACAACATCAGGAAGAGCAGCTTTTTTAGGAAAAACCATTGTGAGGGGGCCTGGCCAAAATTTTGTAGCAAGTTTTTTTGCGTTAGAGGAGATGAAAGCTACAGTTTCAGCATCTTTTAGTGTTGCCGCCAATACGGGTAAAGGCTTGTTTCGGTTGCCTTTGACGGCTATTATTCGGTTTACAGCTTCGATGTTTAGGGGGTTACAGCCTAGTCCGTATACTGTTTCAGTGGGATAAACAACCAAGCCGCCGTTCTTCACAATCTGTGCGGCTGCTATGATATTGTTTTTTGTTGCTTTCAGAATGGCCATGTTTTTGTCGAATCGAGTATTGTGGAAGTTTCTATTAACGTTGTGCCTAAACTTTGGCGTGTGTTGAAAAGAAAAAAGGGAAAACGAATCGGCTGACTCGTTTTAGAGGGTTATCTTGCTCTTGAGTTGACTCTTGGGCCAAGCAGTGTCCAGAGCCATTCCACGAATTCTCGCAGGTTTTTGGTTTGTATGTAAACGTCTCCGGGGCCTTTTATTTCTGTGACCAGCCCTTCGCCGCCAAGGATGGTTGATTTTAGGCCTCCAAACTTTCGGACTTTATAGTCGCAGGTGTCGCTAAATGCCACGAGGTGAAAGTTGTCCACAATCAGTGTTTGGTCTGCAGCTAGGGTGTGTTTGTCGATGGCTCCAAAAGTGTTGATGAAAAGATTGCCTTCGCCTTTAGCTTTTAGCATAAACAGCCCCTGTCCGAAGAGCCCCTTTGTAAATCCTTGCCATTTCATGTCCAAGTCGACACTTTGGGTGGATGCGATGTATGATGCAGATTGTATGATGTAGCCTTGGTTTGGTTTGACTTCAAGTATTTCTATGTCTCCAACGGGTGCAGCGACAAACGCAACTTCTCCTGATTTGCCTTTTGCTTCGTAGTCGTTTACGAAAAATGATTGTCGTCCTAAGAGTGTGAGTCCTATGGTGCCTAAGAGGCTTTTTTCTCGTTTGCGTGTCTTAACTTCTATGCTGGGTTGCATGTAGGTCATGGCGCCTGCTTCTGCAGTTACGGATTCGTTGGGTTCTAGCTTGACAACAAGCATCGAGTATGATGGTTTGTATTTAATTTCATAATCCATTTTTGTTCACCGCCTAAAATTATGTTAAACGTTGTTTTACACAACTAGGCAACTAAATCTTGTTAGTATCCAGATTTAAAAATTATCCTTAACCATTTTGAGGCGTGTAGTAAGAGTTTTAAGTTAATATTTCGCCGTCAATTATCCTACATTAACTCTTAGTTAACAGGTGTAATGGTAAAAGATGGTTCGAATAGCGGTTCTTGATGAAGACAGATGTGAATCCAAACGTTGCGGTAGAGTATGTTATCGTTTTTGTCCGCCAGTAAGAAACAAAATTGAAGCAATAGTGTTCGAGGGTGAAAAACCACAAATTGTAGAAAGCCTATGCGTAGGATGCGGCATCTGTGTGAGAAAATGCCCATTCAAAGCAATCTCGATAGTAAACTTGGCAGATGAACTTGAAGAGGACTGCAGCCACCGTTTCGGACCAAACACATTCAAGCTCTTTCGTCTCCCTACACCCTCCCCTGGCGTAGTCTTAGGCTTGTTGGGGCAAAATGGTATAGGAAAATCAACTGCACTTCAAATTCTTTCTGGAGAAATCAAACCAAACCTAGGAGAATATGATAGTCCACCAGATTGGGAGCAGTTGATTCAGCATTTCCGTGGCTCAACCCTTCAAGATTATTTCCAGAAGCTAAGCGAGGGAAACATGAAGGTTGTACACAAGCCTCAATATGTTGACAGGATATCACGGGTTGTCTCGGGTAAGGTAGGTGAGTTGCTTGAAAAGGTTGATGAACGCAACAAGCTAAGCCAGTTAGTCGAGCAGCTTCAGCTAAAGACAATCTGGAACAGAAACCTGAAAGTGTTAAGTGGTGGCGAACTACAGCGAGTGGCTGTTGCGGCATCTATTTGCCGAGAAGCAGATGTTTACCTTTTTGATGAGCCGTCCAGCTACTTGGATGTAAAGCAGCGGCTGCAGGTCGCTAAGGCTATTCGTTCCCTTAAAGATGATGGAAAAACAGTTATCGCTGCAGAGCACGACTTAGCAATTCTAGATTACTTGTCTGACCAAATATGCGTTTTTTATGGTACACCCGGAGTTTATGGTGTAGTTTCTCACGTTCACGGAGTGCGAGTTGGAATAAACATTTACCTTGAAGGTTACATCCCAGATGAGAACGTAAGATTCAGAAACGAGCCAATCACATTTCACGTTAAACCTCCAGTTGCAGGATTAACGTCAGGAGAATCATTACTGCAGTGGAGCGAAATCAGCAAATCTTTTGGCGATTTTGAGTTCAAAGCGATGCCAGGTCAAGTGAACAGAGGCGAAGTTGTTGGAATCTTTGGACCTAACGGAATTGGAAAAACCACGTTTGTTAAGCTAATTGCTGGACTTGAGGAAGCAGATTCAGGGAAGACATCCAAGGTCGATGACCTAAAAGTAAGCTACAAACCGCAATACATTTCGCCACAGTATAATGGAACAGTTGAAGAGCTACTCAAAGAAACCGCTGACAAAGAGTTTGGAACAAGCCTGTATCATAGTCAGATTTTGCAGCCCCTTAAAATGCCGATTCTTCTTGACCGAGACATAAACGAGCTTAGCGGAGGAGAACTTCAAAGAGTCGCCATTGCTGCGTGCCTATCTCGAGATGCAGAATTGTATCTTCTCGATGAACCAAGCGCATATTTGGATGTTGAAGATAGGCTCTCTGCGGTTCGCACTATTCGAAAGGTAATAGAAAACAGGAAAGTAACCGCTTTTGTTGTAGAACACGATGTAGTAGCCCAAGATTTCATAGCGGATCGTCTAATGATTTTTTCTGGAAAACCCGGAGTTAGCGGTTTTGCTCATCAGCCAACAAATCTTCGAGATGGTATGAACAGCTTTCTAAAAGACATGAATGTTACATTCCGCAGAGACCCCCAAACAAAACGACCTCGAGTAAACAAGGAAGAGTCAAGATTAGACAGGCAACAAAAAGACATGGGCGAGTATTACTACATGCAAGAAGAGTGAAATGGTCTCAAGTCTGAAATTGGGTCTGAAGGGATTCAAAAATCAGGGGACTTTTTGGTCTGTTGGTTGTGTGGCGGTTTGGTTTAATGATTCTATTTCGTTGATTAGGGTGTCTGTCTGGTTTAAAATCATGTTTTCAAGGTTTCGTATTTTTTCTAGTTGTGGTGAACTTTGGGTATCAAGGGTCTGTTCAGATATGACAACAGCGTAATCTACGACGACACAAGCAAGTACCACCGCGGAAGTTACAAACAGTAAAGCTGCTACGGTTGTATGCATTTCCACCCACAGTTTATTTCAAAACGTGTTGTGTTATAATATCCGTTATTTCGCTCCCCATACCGTTTCAATAGTTAGAGTAACTCGAAATAGGACATATATCCGTGTCCGACTCAACAGGCTAGATTAGGCGAAACTGTAATATTACAAAGCAAAGGAATTAATCAGAGAAAACAGTAACGGATGGGTTTCTTGTGGCTTCAGATTGTTTTGAATGTCAAGTCATGGACTGGGACTATTTTTACAGGGTATCTAAACAGGTAGCAAAAAAAATCAACAATTCAGGATACAAACCAGACGTAATAGTTGGTTTAGCACGTGGAGGCTGGGTGTTAGCTAGGGTTCTATGCGACTTTGTTGGAGTAAAAGACCTTATCAGCCTAAAAGTTGAACACTGGGGAGTAACAGCAACACCAGATGGAACAGCCAAAATAAAGCAAACGCTAAATGTTGATTTGACTGGAAAAAAGGTGCTAATTGTAGATGACATCGCAGATAGTGGAGAAAGCATGCGCGTAACAGTTGATTATATCAAAACATTAAATCCATCCGAAATCCGAACTGCTACACTGCAGCATCTAACATGTTCCAAGTTTAAAGCAGACTATGTTGGTGAAGAATTACCTTGGAGATGGGTTATATTTCCTTGGAACTTCACAGAAGACATGTGTACTCTGATTCCAAAAGCATGTGCACGCATAAAAATGAGCCCTGATTGCGATGCTGACATTACACAAATCAAAAACGAAATGAAAAGAGCCTACAAAATTGACCTAACTAAAGAAACAATAGCCGATAGTCTACAAGAAATTAAACGAAGAGATAGCACCAAATAAAACAAGGAAAAGGCCAGAGGTTTAGAGCATCACAACCTTTTGTCTAACATACTTACATTAGGGCATCTTTTAGTGCTGAGCCACAACTGCAATCTCTGGATTTTGGCATATTTGGAAGCGCTTCTAGAATCAGTTTCTTCAATTTTTCGTTACTCTCACGTGCCTTTTCTATTACCTCTTTTGTAGACACTGGACTGTCAGCCCAAACATCATAATCGGTAACCATAGAAATTGAAACATAACACAGTTCGGCTTCTCTAGCCAAAACACACTCAGGATAAAGAGTCATCCCAACAATGTCCGCTTTCCACATCTGAAACAGTCTGGATTCTGCTCTTGTCGAAAACCTTGGACCTTCAATACAAACGTATGTTCCCGTTTTTTTAACATCTAATCCAAGTTTCTGAGCAGCAGCAATGAAAAATTGCCGAAGCTGCTCACAGAAGGGATCTGCAGCAGATATGTGACAAACTTGTCCACCCTCATAAAATGTGTCTAACCGTTTTTTGGTTCGGTCAATAAATTGGTCAGGTATCACAAAAGTTCCTGGACCAAAATCTTCGCGTAAACTTCCCACAGCCGCTGAAGTGATTATTTGTTTGACGCCCAGCTGTTTTAGCGCCCATATGTTAGCACGATAATTAACTCGATGAGGAGGAATTGTGTGGTTTTTGCCGTGCCTAGAGATAAACGCCACTTTGACGTTCTTGTAGGAGCCAACAGAAACAAGGTCTGATGTTTCACCAAACGGAGTGAAAACTTTAACTTCTTTTACATCTTCGAAGCTCTCTTGGTCATAGACGCCTGTTCCGCCTATGATTCCTATTTCAGCGGTTTCTGTTACAGCCACAATATCACTTCCAACGTAGTTAGTTATAACATCAAGATTTCATTTAAAAATAATTCCGACAATACAACATTCTATTGTGCGTCTTTAGTACAACATTGTTTCCAATACGATGTTTGTTAATGCTCTGCCTGAAACTAGTGCACCCAAGGACAAGAATACGTTTGCAAGTATGTTCAAAGCAGCATGATAAAAGCAACTTTTGTCCAACAAATTACAGGTCTCAAGGGCGAACGATGACATGCTTGTTAATGAACCACAAAAACCTATTGACATAAACAGGGTATATTTTGCATCTAAATTTAGAACAGGAGAAACAGCAGAGAACACACCCAAAATAAAGCTCCCAAAAACATTAACCAACAAAAGATTAATGGAAAGCCCACCTAACACTATTGAAGTGTCAGTTATTCTGTAGCGAACAAAAGCTCCAACAACAGCCCCAACAGCCAAAAAGACTAACTCAATTCCTTTCATTGCTCACAAATCCATCAATACAATAACTACCTGAATCGTGGTTTCTACGTTTTGTAATGGCTAGCCGCCCTAATTCACGCAACACATCATTCCTCTTTTTTTCATGGGATGTAGAAGCTATCAGCCCACGCAAACAGTTAGCAAGGGCGGTTAAAGGCGAGCCTCATCGCCTTAGGAAACTGGAAAAACACAAATAACAAATAAATACATTTTCTTGATTGCTTTAAAAAAACGTCAACACATGAACCAAAAACGGCATTGCACATAACCTAATGTTCAGGTGAACCACTGTTTTGCGTAGGTTATACGTAAAAGTTATCTTTCTTCATTAACGTACATTATTCGAGGTTTATAGGTTGACAAACACTCTCAAGCTGCTTATAATTTATTACAGCCAAACAGGCAACACCGAGAAGATGGCAAGAGCAGTCGAAGAAGGCGCAAAATCAGTAGTGGGCATTGACGTTGAAGTAAAATATTTTGCCAGACCCGAAGAGCTTGCAGAAGTTGATGCAATAATTCTTGGAATGCCAACATACTACCATGACATTGGCATGGACATGAAAAACCTACTAGAAGAAGCATCTAAACAAGAGATAAACCTAAAGGGCAAAGTTGGAGCAACTTTTGGCTCCTACGGATGGAGCGGAGAAGCTCCTAACATGCTTTTGGAGATACTAAAGAACAGATTCCAAATGGATGTTGTGGAACCTGCTCTGCGCATAAAGTATAATCCAGATAAGAAAGGTTTGGAAGATTGCCGGAATCTGGGACGAACTGTTGCTGAAAGGATTTTGAAAAGCAGTTTAACGTGAACAATGGTTTGATTCGGTCTACTTTTTAAAGATATAGAGCGGTATGTAGCCACTTCATGTTGAATCTTGTCTATATATGTTCAATAGAGATATATAGGATATTGTGAAAAAATATTTAGACTCAGTGTAATATATTGAAAGTATATACAACGTAAATTCTAATATAAGGTGGACTTTTCAGTTTCGTGACAAACCACAATCGACATATTTTTTTGTGCAGGTTCAAACTTATACTGGAGGTGAAAAATGAATATGGAAAACAAAGACAGATACCAATTTAATTCTTCATTTGGGTTACTTGGGTATGCGGTAGTTATAATAGTAATATTGCTAGCGATTTTTGCAGCAGTCTTCTTCTTAACCATGTGGGTTAGCGTTCCGGTAGGAAACGCAGTCGTATTAGTTGACCCTCTAAGTGGCACAATCAGCGAACCGACACTAGGTCCAACTTTTATAACCAAGGCTCCATGGGTCAACGCCGTCCAAATCACAGTTTCCGTGGACACCATAGGAATGTGGGGTGACGGAACTGACAAAACCGCAGACTTTCCAACAATTAAAAGTTTTTCAAAGGACCAACTAGAAATGGAAATTGACGTCACAATAAGGTGGAAACTTGATACAACAAAAGTTAATGACTTGTATGAAAATCTCCCACAACAAAACTGGAAACAGGACATCATATCGTCTATCGCGAGAGAACAAATCCGAATAGTTACAAAAGACTTCAGCACAATTGAAACAATAGAACAAAGAGATTTTGTGGCTCAAACCATGCGAGACGCCATATGGAGCAAAATTAGCACATCACCAACTCTTGCTGGAGCAATAATAGACTTTGAATTTGAACTCAGAAACATAGGATACCCAGAAAAGTACACAATATCAATCGAAGAAAAACTGGTTGCTGAACAACAGAAAATTCAAGCAGACTTTGAGAAACAAATAGTAATAATTGAAGCCACTGCAACTGCCGAGAAAATAACAATTGAAGCTGCAGCAAATGCAAACGCCACAGTCATCGAAGCAAATGCAACAAAGGAGGCTATAGAGCTTGTTCTTGAGGCGGCAGGGGCATCAGGTGACGACACTAGACTTGCAGAACTCTATCTTACGGTGCAAACGCTTCAACAGATAGCTCCAGACATTGACATGCTGATAATGGCTCCTGACGGAACACCTATACTGTTGCCCTCAACTAGTTCGGGAGACTAGCACTCCCATTTTCTTTCTTTTTTAAAGAACAAACCGAATGTAGTTAGCAAGTATTTTTTGTTGATTTAGCCGCCATTTGACTC
>JAOZIF010000071.1 GCA_026014495.1 Candidatus Bathyarchaeum sp. | reverse complement strand
CATGTAAGTTTTCTTGACATTCTTCAACTGCTTAACCGTTGGGGTTTTTCCTTTCAACTTTGCTTTTTCACGCGCTTCAACAATCTTCTCTTCCAAAGTTGGATCATAAACATCCAAAGGAGTCTCAGCAAATAAACCCTCAATCACATTTTTGCGCCCAAACTTTCTAACCATTTCACTAAGCGAAAACAAACAATAAGCATAAACATAACGACCTTTCTCGCCAGTATCCTCTATGTACCAAGGACGATTAAAAGCGTAGCACCAAATCTTAATTTCAGAAGAAGAAGCTCTCACCTTTTTCCAATACTCTGCAAAATCAGAATCAATACCCACTCTAACTTCTCGCTCCTCATCAGCCACACCATCTTGATTGTCTTTAAAAATCAACCCATCTAATGTTTGTACAAGATTAGGCGTAATCTCGGAAATCAACTCCTCTCTTTTCCATCTAACCCCAAAAGGACGCCCCGCCTTCATGTGCCTAAAATATGGAACAGCTTTCTCACACCACAAAACAAACCGTTCACCTTTAACACGAATTAAAAGAAAAAGAATGAACAAAACAAAAATTACAACAACAGAGAAGCCCACAGCAAAAGCAATAGCAGTCATTGAAAAGTAGCCCTCCTAGAAACTTCTTTTCCACTAGGATAACCAACCATTCTCCTAGACAAATAACGAACAAACCAAACAGCAAATATAACAACGGGAACCAAAAGAATTACAGCAATCAAAACGCCTTCCCACACAGAAGCAACAACCCGCACAACAGCACTACTAGAATAAGTCGTCCCAAACTGCTCACACTCAACCTTAACCGAAAAAGAATCCCCCTTAGCTGAATCCAAAAACTTGAACTCAACAACATGCTCTCCGTCACCATAAACCTCGTCACTCAACAAAACAATTTTGTCCCAAAAACCGCTATTTTCCCAACTAGCCTCAAAATCAGAAACACCCTCAGGCAAAAAGAAACTAACAGAAACAACCTGCCCAGGCTCAACACTCAAACTAACAGGATCAACCCGAAAACTAGGCAAAGCCATATCCTCAAAACCCTGATTAGACCTAACCGTAAACTCACTACCACTATACAAAACCCACTTCACATAATCCTCTCCCAAAGAATCAGCCATAAAACCAACAACATCCAAAAACTCCACAATAGGCGACAAAGTATTATTCATCACCTTCATATCATACGTGTCACCATCAGGCTCATACACCAGCAAACAAGGTCTCAAAAAAGTCTCATTACTCCCCTCAGTAGTCACACTCCGATAACTCCACTCAAAACTACAAACATGTTTCTCTTCACCATCAAAAACATCCAAAATCTCCCCCTCCTCGCTGATAACATACTTTTTCACTCGACCATCAGGACGTCCAACACTACTAACTTCACCCGCAAAACCCTCAACAACAGTTGTTGTTTGACCCTTAAAACTGTAAAACTTCAAGAAAATCTCTCCCTCAACACTAACCGCGCCTTCCCAAAAAACATAAAACTTCTCAAACGGATCCAAATACGAAACCCCCTTCTCGATAACAAACTGGTCAAAACTCAACCCCGCATCATTATAAGCATAAAAAATCAGTTGAACGTCACTTCCATAGCCTTTCCACGCAACACTCCCAACAGTTTGACCATCAACACTAACATGCGCCCACTGACTTTCAGCAAAAACAGTGTAAGACGTTTCAGCAATCAAATCACTACGTTCATCAGCAAAAACAGAAACCACACCAAAAGAAGGAACAAGTACCATGGAACAGACAAGAAAAACTAAACAAAGCCACTTGAAACGTTTCAAAAGATTTCGAGAACGTTTAGGTTTACCATCTAGGCACTCGCCGATTTTCAAACAATCCAAACAATCAGAAGGAGGAAAACAGCGGTCAGGATAATTTGAGTCACGTAAAAATCCGATGTAATGTTTCCCAACACAGTTTTCAGATTTCGGTTTTCCTTTAGGCTCATCTTCAGCCTTTCCTTTTGGCTTCTCAGGAACCACTTTGTGTTCAACAACTATTTTCCGTTGAGAAACAAGTTTAGCCACAAAACACAAAATCAAAAACAACACACCTAAACAAGCCAACACAACCCAAAAAATCCACGCAGTCAAATCAAAATGCTCAACATTCAACAACAAAAAACAATCAATCATCTTCTTTTTTTCACCAACACGCTTCTAACTTGCCTTCTAGCAACCAAAAACCATTTACTCCCATCAGCATCCAAAGAAGCAACTAACCCACAAGCCCTTCTTATAATACCCTCAGGAACACCCTCTAGTTTTTGAACACTCATTAACTAGAAAATACCGTTAAAAGATTTAAAAACCTTTTTATGGTTCTGTTAAGTCTTAGGGTGAGAGT
>JAOZIF010000052.1 GCA_026014495.1 Candidatus Bathyarchaeum sp. | reverse complement strand
GGAATATGCGTTGAAGCTCATATAGAGGTCTTGAAATCTACCAGATTTGACGAAAATGAGATTATCAGGAAACAGCCTGCTTGTATTGTACTTGAAGGTCCTGCAGGTACTGGAAAAACTACACTTGCGCTTGCGCTTGTTAAACAGTTATTCGAGGCTGTTGGAGGTATTCAAAAACATGAGATCATTGTATTAAATGAGGAGGATGATTTCCAATCAGAGTACAGATCTCACCATCGCGTTGTTATTCTCGACGACGTTGGTAACACTAAATTTGGTCTGCAAAGCCAAAATCCGCTGCGGCGTGTGATTGATTTTGTCAATAACATTCCAAAACGGGCGTTGAGTCCTGAAGCAGACATGAAGGGTGTTATCAAAATTTGTCCCGAACTAGTTATTATTACTTCCAATATTTCGAAACTAGGTGCACACTATTATTCAAACTGCAGTGATTCTATTTACCGCAGAGCGAAATTTGTTCGAGTGCTCAATAGACGAAAACCACAGGGAGTAGGACTGGACCTCGGGATTTGGGAACTGACAGAAATGACGAAAGTACAAAAACCTTTCGTGTATAAGAGTTCCCGTTTTTATGATGAAGAGATTAAGTTCGATCCATCAGTATATGAGAAATTCACAGATTTTTACCACTTTGCTACAGAAATGTCAAAGTACTGTGTCTTACACTGGCAACAACAAGATTGCTTAGTGAAAATGGTAAATGAGATTTTCGATCCACCGACAAGCTCTTGGTTTACTAAGTTTAGGAGCGAGTCATGGGATTCGGATATGCTCAATAAGCTCAAGGATGTGCCACCTGGCTGTGGTGTAGACTATCTTTTGCAAAGGATGGATACAGCAGCTAGAGAAATGGTGCTATCCGAGAAGTATCAGTGGGAAGAAATTCCTGCTGAGATGCGAATACATTCTTTTTCCTTATGGGACCGTATAGTACTGTTTTTCCGAACATTGTTTGGATGTGCTGGTTTCAAATCGGAGGCTGATCAAAGTACAATCAATTTGTTGGATACTTATCGCTCTAGACTGCCGAAGACATGTTATGGAGATTATTTTATTACTCCTGATTTCATCTTTTGCACTGATTACGATAATCCTCATTTAGAAATACTGCGATTTAGCGGACAAGTTTTTAAGATTGCCACATTGTTGATGGCTGCAGATCGAGAACGAAATATAATTCGTCTCAGCATTCAACCTAATGTCCGTAAAGAAGATATTGCATTCTATGATGAACTTCAGAGCGCATTGGCTGGGAAGCCTAAACCCGAATACAAGTCAGAAAGTATGGAGATTACCAGTGACGCTACGGAGGATGAGTTCCTATGTTTCATACTGGATGATGAACAATTTGTTCGAGAGTTTCTCAAAAATCATTTACAGGAGGTAGTTAATGACCACTATCTCCATGTTTGTAGAGGTTTGCGAGAAACTCGCTCCACGCTAACCGATGAGGATAAGGCGGAAAATATCCAAAATGCGGCGACTAGCCTAGATTTGACAGCCTTTTGCGAAGGGCTGAGTAACGATAATCCATTCGTTACCATGGCTGGTTTTGATGATTCTTCGATATCGGGATTTACGGTTGGGGCTTGCCCTAGCCGCCCGGAGGCTCAAGCACAAGAAGAGGGCCATTTGGCCTTGCTGGAAAAACACCCCGATGCTGTTTTGGTCGCTCGTGAAGTGACCCATGGTACTAAATCTATTGACCTTTTGTACAAAACAGACAAAGACGGATACATTATTCTTGAGTGCAAAGCGAAGAATATGGTGGTTGCCCTAAAGCAAGCACAGAGACGAAGATCTTATTTCGATTCAATCGGAGTAAAAATGTATCGCTCATATGCTTTTGCTGGGGGTGAACTCCGCCGCGCAAGTTAAATCTTTAGCTTTGGCTAAAGTAGTCTGGTAAGACTATAATCTACCAACCTGACAAATAAGGGCTGTGATGGCCCTGATGTAGATAACATGTTGTTTTTGTTATTCTACTGGACCCAGAATGGGGGTCCCTCACAACAGGTAAATTGTGAGTACACTGAGTGTAAACTCGTGTGGCCGACTACTTGATTTCTTAAGTTGAAGACCCAGTTTATAGGTTTTTAACCACTGCATTTGGCAGTGGGGATTTTGTGTCGGTTGCGCGGCACTATTCAACTTTAGATTGGCAGCAGTCGGTAAGCGGTTGCAGTCCTTTCCGTCGAGAGGCAGAACCAGAGGTATCTTACTTCTGGTTTTGTTTTTGATGACACGGAGAGGACTGCAGCTTAACGCTACTGTTCGTTCCCAAAAAAAAAAAAAAAACAACATGTTATCTACATCAGGGCCATTTGGCCTTGCTGGAAAAACACCCCGATGCTGTTTTGGTCGCTCGTGA
>JAOZIF010000089.1:2019-19422 GCA_026014495.1 Candidatus Bathyarchaeum sp. | reverse complement strand
CGAAAACTTTCGTGTTAACCTTCACAATTAAAACTATCACCCAATTGAAGTGCCTCTTGAAGAAGTGTTTTTGTTGTTTGAGAAGTTTGTATTGTTGTGTGGTTGGTTATGTGGATACGTAACATTTATGAATGGTGCTGGAGGCTAGACATCAGCAGAGAAGTCTAGTAATTAAGGAAGGATATGTTTGCCAATTCAAAAAAGCGACTTCATTATTGTTGATTATACTGGTAAGGTTAAAGAAACTGGAGATGTTTTTGACACAACCTCCGAGGAAATAGCAAAAGAGAATAAACTCTACAAAGAAGGAGACATCTACGAGCCAAGACTCGTGGTAGCTGGAGAAGGATGGCTACTAAAAGCCCTAGACGAAGCGCTCCTCACATTCAAAATCAATAAAAAAGATTCTGTAGAAATTCCCCCAGAGAATGCCTTCGGAAACAGAGATTCAGAAAAAGTCAAACTTGTTCCCATTCGACGCCTCGCAGCCCGAGGAATAACCCCTAGGCTGGGAGCACAAATCGAGTACGACAAAAGACTCGCAACTGTGCGAACCATGGGCTCTGGACGCGTAACACTTGACTTTAATCCGCCCTTGGCTGGTAAAACACTTGTGTACGAGGTTACCATCCAAAAACAACTTAAAACTGCTGAAGAAAAAGTTTCTGCACTTATTCATCGTCGAATACCTGCAGTTGAGGTTGAAAAGTTCAACTTCAAAATTGTAAAAGCAAACGTTACCGTGAATATGCCTGACGAATCCTTCTACGTTGAAGGTATTCAGTTAGCAAAAAGAGGCATCGCAATGGACATACAGCGCTTTCTACCAGAGCTAACAACCGTCCAGTTCGTTGAATCATTCAGTAAACCAGAAGCTGCTACGCCCAAAAAAGAAACAAAAAAGAAAACTGCAACAAAAGCCGCTAAGAAACCTGCCAAGCCCAAAAAGGAAACAGAAAAAACAACTGCAAAACCGAAAACAAAGGCATCAGTAGCTGAAAAGAAACCTAAAGCTAAACCTAAAGCTGAAACAAAAACCACAAAGACAGCAAAAAAGACAACTGCAAAGAAAACCACAAAGAAAGCTGCAAAATAAAGCAGCTTAAACCCATTTTTTAGTTTTTAACTAGAGTAGCTTACTTGCTTTTTTTGAGCTGTTCCATTCTTGTTTTATTGCTTGGACAGCAAACTATACATTTATTGTTCTCTATGTCTGGGTCTGACAGTGAACACAATTCACACATAACGCCTTTTTCTCTAATTACTCCGCAGATGGTGCAAAGTTTTTCTGCAAGTTCATATTTGTCCATTTGACCCTTAGCTAGCGCGGTAACAGTTTGTTGGATAACAAAGTTTGCCTCTTCTATTCTTTGAACTTCTATGACTGTTCCTCTGTAGAATCTTGTGTATTTGCTGACAGCAGTTTGTGTTATTCCTAAAAGTTCAGCTACCTCTTTTTGTTTGAGTCCATGTGTTTGTGTTAGTTCTCTTGCTATTGCTGATCGAATGGCTGGAATCACTGATTTGACTGCAACTTCGCAGGGGAGTAGCATGTTCTGTTTTCACCGCGTTATGTTCTTGTTTTGGATTATATATAACAATGACGTATGTCATATAAGTTTAGCGAATAACATCTATCCAGTCAATAGGCGCAAATTAAACACGATACACCCTATTATTTAGCAAGGACTTTTGTTCTAGCCACTGCCGAAAATGAACTCCAGTATGTTCTCTTTTTCAGCAAGAGAGCCAACCACCATGTCAGGCTGTTCTTTTTGTAGTTCTTCTTTACTGTAAACTCCTGAAGAAACAGCTATGCACCTCATGTTTGCCGCCCTAGCAGCTTCTATGCCAAAAACTGAATCCTCAACAACCACACACTCTTTTGGTTCGACCCCCAATTTCTCTGCTGTCATCAAGAACACTTCAGGGTCAGGCTTTGGATTTGCAATATCATCCGCCGAAACTACAACCTCAAAGTATGACGCGATTCCTTTTGCAGGTAGTAGCGTGTCAATAACTGCTCTATTGCTCATTGTTGCCACAGCAAGCTTTACTTTTCCATGTAGCACATCCAAAAGTTCAGTGACTCCCGCAAGTATGCTCACAATCTTTGCGAGTCCTGCATGCATCGTAACTTTTGTATTTACAAGCTTTTCCAGCGTTGAAACGTCAAGTCGCATGTTGCATTCTCTAAATGCTTGTATAATTGTCTTTTTTGTTCCAATTCCCATGCGCCTTTCTATAAATTCGTCACTAACACTGCAGCCTGCTTCTGTTAAGACCTTCTGAAAAGACTGAACCACGGCGCTTCTTGTGTCTGCAAGTGTTCCGTCCCAGTCAAAGATAACCGCTTTAACCATCAAAATCACGTGACATATTGCTTAGCGTTCCAGAATGAATGGCTTCTCGTAGTAAATTTTCTTGCTTGGAATGCGGTCAACCAGCATTTTTTCGCCAAACTTTCCAG
Source organism: Candidatus Bathyarchaeum sp. (assembly GCA_026014495.1). Classification (GTDB taxonomy): domain Archaea; phylum Thermoproteota; class Bathyarchaeia; order Bathyarchaeales; family Bathyarchaeaceae; genus Bathyarchaeum. The sequence continues at coordinate 16,952 of JAOZIF010000089.1, read as the reverse complement.
TTACTCCATATGGATTTAGTTTTTCGGCTATTCGAACAGCGGACTCCAGTTTTTGTGTGCTACCCGAATAAATCCTGTATAGCACATCTCCTGTTGCCACTTTGTCTCCAAGCTTCTTATTCAGTAATACGCCTGCAGACTTAGTTTTAGGTGCTCCCGCTATTCTTGCTATCTGTGCAATGTTTCTGTTATTTATCCACTGAACCCTGCCTGCCTCGTCTGAACAAATCTCTGCTACCTGTTTTCCAATCTCTATGTCTTCAGGTTTCACGTTAGGGTCTCCGCCTTGTGCGGCAATAATTTCCCTGAGTTTCTTTTCAGCTTTACCTGATTTAAGAATGTTATTTGCTTCCTTTATGCCATCTTTTGCTCCCATCATCTCAAAGAGTAGCCCCGCTAAACTAGCTGCCTTGTTCACTAAATCTATGGGGCCTTTGCCCATTAGCGCCAAGAGTGCTTCCCTTGCTTCAAGAGCTGGTCCTATAGCATAACCTATTGGCTGCTCACCAAAGGTTACTCCACACTGGATGTGCATGTCTAATCGTTTGCCCAATTCTATGAACTCTCGCGCCAAAGTTTGGGCTTCTCCAATGGTCTTGATTTTTGTGCCTCTTCCCGTGGGTATATCAACCACAATGTAATCGGCGCCTATCGCCTTCTTTTTACTTAGAATTGAAGGCAACAACAAAGGGTCAATGGAAAGAGGATACTCAACTTGAATAAGAAGGTCATCAGCTGGAGCAAGCTCAAGTGCACCGCCCCATGCTAAACACGCATTAGTTTTCTTTACAATGCTGCGCATCTCTTCACATGTTAAGTCAACTGGACACAAAACTTCCACTCTATCAGCTGTGCCTGCTGGAGAAGTTATCGCCCGAGAAGACGTTTTAGGAATTGTAAAGCCAGCGGCTGCGACTATAGGAACTACGAGAATGGTGGTTTTGTCTCCTGGAACTCCACCTATGCTATGTTTATCCAAGATTGCACCTTTGCCAAAGTCTATGGTTTGTCCTGTTTCCACCATGGCTTTGGTTAATGCTTCAACTTCATCCATGCTTGTTCCGTGAATGTGCAGGCTTGTGACAAAAGAGGCTAATTCAACGTCGCTTAGGTGCCTTTCAACAACATCCAATATTATGCTCTTTATTTCTGGAGCTGTAAGTCTTTGTCCATTAATCTTGTTGCGTATGTATCCAAGGGATTCAGGTCTTTCAGCTGGGCGAACAGTTACAGTTTCTCCTTCTTGGATTTTGAGTTTGTCTTGAACCTCTTCGTAAATTCCCAAATTTTTCTTAGGAAAATCTGTGGCTACATTAGCAATGGCAATTATGTTCTGTTTTTTGTATGCAACTTCAACCCTGTCCGAAGAATGAATTCCAAGCAGGCTCGCGTATTCGTCATCTATAACTATTATCTGTTTTCCACCTGATCTTATTTCCAACAGTTTAACCTTGAATTCCATGACATTCCACAACTGTTAATCTATATCATCATCACAATTATAATATTAGTTGAGTTGTACTAAGAGGGTTGTTGATTAACGTTGAAATACGTAGATTTTGTTGACCAATCTTACGAGCCAAAGGCAACCGACCTAATCTGTGACTTTTATGTTGAACCAGAAGGAATCAGCTTAACAGAGGCGGCTGGAGGCGTTGCAGCCGAAAGTTCAGTGGGAACATGGACTGAACTTACTACAATAAAGCCTTACGTGGAAAAGCTTGCTGCATGCGTGTTCAGAATAAACGGCAACAATATCCGTATTGCTTATCCAATTGAACTATTTGAACCCGGCAACATGCCTAACATCCTAAGCAGTGTTGCTGGAAACGTGTTTGGATTGCGTGCACTCAAAAACCTGCGACTAAACGACATCCAATTGCCAAAACAGTTGGTTCAAAGCTTCAAAGGCCCCAAGTATGGTGTCACTGGAATCCGTGAACTACTAGGAGTTAAGGATAGACCCTTTGTTGGGACAATTATCAAGCCAAAACTAGGATTGAAAACAAAAGACCATGCAAAGGTAGCGTATGACGCTTGGATTGGAGGATGTGACGTAGTAAAAGACGACGAGAACCTTAGTAGTCAACGTTTCAATCCTTTTGATGACCGTCTTGTTGCTACTCTTGAGATGCGGGACCGCGCTGAATCTGAAACTGGAGAAAAGAAGGTGTACATGGTTAATATCACCTCAGAAACTCAAGAAATGATTAAGCGTGCACAGTTTGTTAAAGACCATGGCGGAAGATATTTGATGATTGACATTTTGACCTGTGGATATTCTGCGTTGCAGACAATACGTGAACACGATTTTGGTTTGATACTTCATGCCCACCGTGCAGGACATGCAGCCTTCACTAACAACCCTAAGCATGGAGTTTCGATGAAGGTTATCGCAAAGGTTGCGCGAATTATTGGTGTTGATCAGCTTCATGTTGGAACTGTTGTGGGTAAAATGTCTGAAACCAAGGACGAGGTTTCCGAAAACTGTGAGGCACTTAAAACAGACATGTATGGTTTAAAGAAGGCCTTACCTGTTGCGTCTGGTGGTCTTTATCCTAGTTTGGTTCCTGCTTTAATGAAATTCTTTGGGAATGATTTAGTGATTCAGGCTGGCGGAGGGATTCATGGGCATACAGATGGGACTGTCTGTGGCGCAGTTGCTATGAGACAAGCGGTGGACGCAACCCTAAATGGAATATCGTTGCAGGAATATGCTAAGTCTCACAAAGAATTGCATGTTGCCTTAGAGCTATGGAAATAAGCGATTTTATGGACGGAATTTGTTTCGTCCCTTTTTTTCAGTTTTTTGTTTTAGGAGAAAGTACAGAAAATTTATAATGCATCCTTAACCTTCTGTGTTTTTGGGATAACAATGAACATGCAAGAGATTGCACAATGGGCTTACATAATTTTTGTTGCAGTGGCAGTATTCGCTGGGCTTATTCTGGGTTACTCCGCGTATGACTCATATATACTAACACCTACTGACCCGCCAGCTAACTGGGCAGCAAACATCAAAACGAGCGATGGGTATGTGCTTTTTGCAATGCTGGTTTTGGGTTCTGTTGTTGGGCTTACAAGCATCACCCGAAGAGAAGTTTCTGGTTTCCTTATTGCAACTATTGCGTTGTTAGTGGCGTCTGGGGCAAACGTGTGGGCAGGCTTATGGTATCTGCATCCTTTGCTATTCTTTTGGGCTTCTGCTGTCCTGTCATATGTTGTGGCTTTTGCAGCTCCAGCAGCTGTGATAATATCAATAAAATCCGTTCTTGACATGGCAAAAGAAAAGTAGCAACTGGGCTTCTTTTTTCTCTTTTTGTTTAACAATAATTATTCGTTGCAAGTCGTCAAGCATATTAAGAGACTAATAGAGGTTCATTGTTGAAAACTAGCTTTTTCTGTTTTTTTAATTAGAATAATTATTATCCAAAACTTGCTTACTTTTCGTTACTTTGGACCTTGAATGGTGTTTTGTAACCCTTCTCTACCAGCTTTGTGTGAATGACGCTTTTCAGTTCTCCTATGCCTGTTCCTTTTTTTGCGCTAATTGGAAATACGTTGTCTTTTACTTTTGTTGGGTCACCGTCACTTATTCTGTACATAAAGTCGTTGAGGTTAGCTTGCAGTTCTTTTTTGTTTGTTTTGTCGATTTTGTTGGCTGCAACTAAGGGGAATTCGCCTAAATTGGATGCCAAAAACTTTACCATTTCAACGTCTACTGACATGATTCCCTTTTTTTCTAGCCGCCAAGTTACTTCTAGAAAAGTGGATATGTCCAAGACTGCGACGGCTAAAATTATGTCTTTGGCGTTGTTTTCCAAGAACTCGATGATTTGTTCATTAACTTTTTCTTCGAATTGTTTGGAAACTCCAACCATTTTTCCTAGTCCCGGAAGGTCTACAAAAACTAAGCCGTCACTTAAAGGATATTTTTTGACTTTTCGTGTAGTTCCTGCATGCTTACCCGTTACTATGTTCAAGCCCGTAAGTTCTTTGACCAGACTACTTTTGCCTGCATTGGGTCTTCCAGTGAAAACCAGATACTTCTCTTGCATACCCTACACTAAGGAACATATGACACTTGAATCTAACTAAAAAACTGTTGATTTTAGGGCGCGAACGTTTTTGGGACATGTATTTCTTTGGCTTTTTTGTTTGTGAAGATTCCTAGGCTTGCGTATCTGTCTTGGCTGTCAGGCAAAACTGTGACAACCGTTTGTCCCTTCTTCAACTTTTTTGCAATTTCCACTGCCGCGTACACGTTGGCGCCTGAAGATATTCCCGCGAACAGTCCCTTTTTGCTTGCGAGCATTCTGCTCCAGCTTACTGCGGTTTCGTCTTCAACGTTTACTGCCTCATCAATAATGGACTTGTCTACTATGTTTGGAATAAAGCCATCGCCAATTCCATCTATTCTGTGCTCTCCCACTTTTCCGCCTGTAAGCTCTTGAGAGCTTGCTGGCTGAGCCGCAACTATCAGCACGTTGGGATTCACTTCTTTGAGGGCTTTGGCTACGCCCATAAGGGTGCCTCCTGTGCCTACTCCAGCAACAAAAGCGTCAACCCATCCGTTCGGAACTTGGTTTATGATTTCTTTGCCCATTATTATCCTGTGGGCTTCAACGTTGTCGTAATTGTCAAACTGCGCTGGCATCCAGTAACCCGGATTTTTAGCAAGCTCCTTTGCTTTGTCTACTGCGCCTTTCAGGCTATCGCATGCTGGGGTAGATATTACCTCTGCGCCGTATGCTCGCATAAAGTTGCGTCTTTCTTCTGTCATGGTTTCGCACATGACTATAACTACTTTGTAGCCTTTGGCTGCGCCTGCCATGCTAAATGCGATGCCTGTGTTTCCGCTTGTGGCTTCGATGATTGTGTATCCGGGCTTTAGGTCGCCACGTTTTTCGGCTTGCTCAATCATGTATTTTGCAATTCGGTCTTTGATGCTTCCGCTTGGGTTAACATACTCTACTTTTGCGTACAGGTTTGCTTCAAAAGTACTGAATACGCCTTCTTTGCTGTTTAGTTGAATAAGTGGCGTGTTTCCAATGAAATCTAAGACCGATTTTACTGCCAAAGTGAAACCATTCCCTGAACGGTGACAATTTATTTATCTATTAAAACTTTCTGTTTTTTGTTAATGCTTTATATTCTGGATTTGAAATCAACCGAAACTTACAGATTCAAGTACCACTAACTGTTATACATCAGCTTAAGGAGCCAAAATAATTGGTCAAATCTAGCAAACTGATGGCTTTACAAAAAATGCACACACAGAAAACATGTTTCGCTGGTTTTCCAACCCCCCTACAAAAGATGCCTCGCCTCTCAAAGGCTCTAAATGGTCCAAGGCTCTTCGTGAAACGAGACGACATGACAGACCTAGCCTTTGGAGGTAACAAAGCCAGAAAACTGGAGTTTCTTTTTGCAGACGCCCAAAACAAGGGTGCTGATGTTGTGATTTGTGTAGGTGCGATTCAGTCAAACTGTGTTTGCATGGTTGCGGCTGCTGCACGAAGGCTTGGAATAAAGCCTGTGCTAGTTCTTGTAGGAGAAGAACCTGAAGTTTACGATGGAAACCTGCTTTTGGACAAGATGCTGTCCGCGGAGATTCATTTCATAGAAGGCTATGGTCCACACGTTGACGATTACATGAACCGTTTAGCTGAACAATACAAAAAACAGGGGCATCATCCTTATGTTATTCCTGCTGGAGCTTCACTTCCCTTAACTGTTCCAGGGTACGCCCTTGCTATGGAAGAGTTAGTAAACCAATTTCATGAACTTGGAGAAACGATTGATTATATTGTATGTGCGTGCGGAACAGGCGGAACCCAAGCAGGTCTAATCTTTGGAACAAAACTACTGGACACTAAAGCCAAGATTTTGGCTGCAAGCGTTTTTGCAAGCAAAACCGACGCCGCAAACACTGTTGCTGGGCTAGTTAATAGGTCTGCAAAGTTGTTTGGTGTTGGCGTGTCAATTGTTCCTGAGGATGTGGCTGTCTTTGATGACTACATCAAGGAAGGCTACGGCATAATAAACAACGAAGTTACAAGTGCCCTCAAACTTGTTGCCCACACTGAAGGAATCTTTCTAGATCCAATCTACACAGGCAAAGCAATGGTCATGCTAATTGACCTAATCAAGAAAGGCTACTTCAAAGCAGATGACAACGTAGTGTTCTTTCACACAGGCGGTCTGCCTGCCCTATTCTTGTACAAAACTGAATTACAAAAACAATAAGTTTGGATAGTCAACGTTTCTTGACTTGAGGTTTTTTCATTTAGAATTGTTTTGGTCAATGTTTCTTGACAAAAATTCTTTTCTAGCTAGTTAATGTAGTATTTAATTGTGTTAATTGGATTGCCTGTCATAAAGAAATCAGTTACACGTGAATTTTTAATTGCATTTCTTGTTACTGCATTAGTTTTAGCCATTACCCTAAATTTTGGTGCGGTGCCAATTTCTGCACAATCTGGGTTGGTTGTCGTTATTGGTTCGGATACTACGTGGACAAAGGCAGACAGTCCATACAACCTCACTGGACCTTTACTTGTGAACGCTGGGGTAACTTTGACCGTTGAATCTGGAGTAACTGTTGACTTGAATGGCTACCACATACGTGTGGACGGTGCTTTATGTGCAAAAGGCAATGATGTTGAAACCGTTCGTTTCGTTAACTGTGACGAAATAGACTTTACATCCAGTAGTATCCCGTGGAGTGAGCAGGATGGTTCTGGGTGCATACTTGAACATGTGGTTCTTGAAGATGTAACGCTATCCAGTAATGGTTCTCTAAAGATAAGCAACAGTAACATTATTGGAGAAATCACTGTTGGGGCATCGTCTATAATTGTGAAGAGCACAATTAAGGGCAGACATTTCTCTTCTACTAGTTCATTACCCTATGCAATTAGTGCAGGAGACTCTTCGGTAATTTCGGACAACACAATTACAGGAACTGATGCTCAGGGACAAGCATATGCATTGTATTATGATCTATGTTATGCCATCTCTGTTAGTGGTTCATGTGTAATTTCAAACAACACAATTGTTGGAGATGTTATTGGTGAATCATCCACTATTTCCAGTAACACAATTACTGGCACTGTTAAATGCTCTTTTGCAGTAATTTCAGATAATACACTTACTGGCAAAATTAGCGGAGTTTCTTGTACAATCGCAAATAATACTATTGCTGGAGGCGAGCCAACCTATGATTGGGGTGGACGAGCGAATGACTCGTCTTCTGCAATCAGTATTCGAGGAGATTCGTCTGTAATTTCAAACAACATAATTAGTAGTCCTCTTGGCGGTTATGGAATCACCCTTACAGAAGGCTATACTCACATTTTTGGCAACGTCATTTTTGATTCTATTTATGGTATTCGGGCAGCAGGGGGTTCAACAATTGAAGGAAATTTGATCACAAACAATGGTAAAGGCATAGCGATAGGTCACATTACCTTTTCGGGATTCAATGAATATGATTATGGTGCGGGTAATGTTGTAATTCGTAACAACACAATATCCAATAATACCGTGGGAATTGGTGGTGGCGACGGAGGGTCAGCAGTGATTGAAAATAATTTGATAACAAACAGTTTAACAGGAATATCAGCTAGCTTACCTGTAACCATCCAAAGAAACACAATTTCCAACACGACAGTGGCAATTAATCTAGGAAACTGTTCTTCTATTACACTCAGTTACAATAATATCAAGAACTATGCCGAAAACAGCATCTACTTAACCGACACACCAAACGACATCTCAGCTGCAAATAATTGGTGGGGCACAACAGACACCCAAGCAATCAACCTGACAATTCATGACTCAAAATACGATTTTGACTTAGGCACCGTTTCTTTCACTCCCTTTTTGACTGAGCCAAACTCTGAAGCAATGCCTACTTCAAGCCCCGAGTTTCCGTCAAACTTTGTAATCCCCGAGTTTCCCGCATGGGTTATTCTGCCTTTGTTTTTGGTTGTGAGTTTGGTTGCTGTGTTTTGGAGTAGAATGTTTGGCGTACGTTTACAACGTTCTTAGCTTTAGTTGTGGCTGAAAGGTTTAATACTTATTTTTCTTGTTTTACAAGTAGATAGGTGAAATATTGTTGAAGTTGTTTACTGCTGGTCCTGTTGCCTGCTACCCAGAGGTTCTAAAGGCAATGGGTATGCAAATGGTTAGTCACCGCAGTGCAGAATACAAGAAACTGCATGTTGAAACCGTGGAGATGCTGCAGCGGTTCATGGGAACACAAAATGAGGTTTTCCTGTTTTCGAGCACTGGCTCTGGATTCATGGAAGCGTCTGTACTAAACTGTGTAAACAAGAAGATGCTTTCTTGTATCTGTGGAAACTTCGGTGAAAGGTTTGCCGAGACCGGAACCGCAAACGGAAAACAGGTGGAACCACTCGAAGTTCCTTTAGGTGAACCTATTACTCCAGATTTGCTTGATGAGAAGCTGTCCCAGACCAAGGATGTTGAGGCTGTTTCTGTAACCCATAACGAAACAAGTGTTGGTTTAATGAACCACTTAGCAGAGCTGGCTGGCGTAGTAAAAAGTCATGGCAAACTGTTGCTTGTTGACTGTGTAAGTTCCATGGGCGGAACCAGAATCGATGTTGACAAGTGGGGCTTGGATGTGTGCTTTTCCAGTTCACAGAAATGTTTTGGGGTTCCTCCTGGATTAAGCGTGGGAAGCGTAAGCAAAGATGCCCTCAAAGCGTCTGAAACTGCAAAAAATAAGGGCTGGTACTTTGACTTTAAGGTGTGGGAAAAATATCAGCAAAAGAAGGGCACGCCCATGACTTCAACGATTCCTCAGATTGCTGGATTACACGCTATTCTTGATGTGATTGAAAAGAATGGAGGAAAACAGTGGTTCTTTGACCTTTACGCAGAACGCAACCGCCGCATCAGAGAAGGCATCCAAAAACTTGGACTAACCATGTTCCCCAAGAGCGGGTACGAAAGCCCAACCGTAAACTGTGTAAACGCTCCACCAGGAGTTGATGGTGTTGCAGTTTACGAGAAGATGCGTGACGAAGGCTTTGAGCTTGCAAAAGGCTATGGAAGCATACAAAACGCCACATTCCGTATAGGTAACATGGGCTACATGCCATTTGAGACAATAGATTCCATGCTAGAATCCCTAGCGGGAGTCTTGTCTGGTCTTGGATGGAGCATTTAGCTAAAGGGTTTAATCAATCCATAAATGCTTAAATAATGCGTTGCGCTCTCTCCCTGAGCTAAAGAGCTGTTTGGCATGAGGGACTCTTCATTAGTTCAGTGGATTTCCCAAACTGCATCTCCAAAAACGGCAAAAAAATAGTATGTGAGTAGAAAATGAGCAACCATACAATTCTTGTGTGCGACAACTTCGGCAAAGAGTTTCTCGATAGATTATCCAAGTTTGGGAAAGTCTTCCAAACAAGTGACATCGATTACAGTTTACCTTTAGACAAGGTTACCATACTTGTTGTCCGAAGCAAAACAAAAGTAAACAAAGAACTAGTAGACATCATGAAAAGCCTTGAATGCGTCATAACCGCAACCCACGGTATTGACCACATTGACCTAGACTGTCTGAACGCACACGGAATCAAGTTCCACAATGTTCCCGCACAATCATATGATGTTGCACAGGGCGTTATCGCCTACATTCTTGCGCATGCCACAAACCTTGTCGAAGGAGACAGGTCCATGAAGCGTGGAGAATGGAAGAAAACGTCCCTGATTGGCTGCAGGGTTACTGGAAAAACTTTGGGAATTGTTGGATGCGGCAAAATTGGGCGAGAAGTTGCTCGTTTAGGTTCTGCTCTGGGAATGAAAGTTATTGTTTCTGATCCATGCATTCAAGATGCTCCTGGAGTATCTATTGTTTCTTTAGATGAACTCCTAAGAACCTCCGATTTCATGTCTGTTAACTGTCCGTTAACCAGTGGAACATGCGACCTTATTGGAGCAGAAGAAATCGCCAAAATGAAGGATGGCGTTTTTCTTGTTAACACTGCACGAGGCGGTATCATAAACGAAAAAGCGTTGCTGGATGCTCTAGAGGCTGGCAAAGTTGGGGCAGCTTTGGATGTTCTTGTTTCTAAAACTCCATTTGATGATGAGTTGGCAAACAGTTTGATTCAACATGAGCGTGCTATCGTTACGCCGCATAGTATTGGTCAGACTCACGAAGCCATCGAAGAGAAGGGCGAAGGCGTAATCAAAGCAATCGAGGAGCATGTGAACTCCAAAAAGCGTGGCTAGAATTGGTGGACGCAGTTTTTTAACGTCCCATGTGTTCTTTCTTTTTTTATCTCGTAGAATTCAGTTTTTAAGCCACTGAATGGTTAGTATAGCTATGTTTAGTGGGGGATTGTGGTTTGCATGACTTAATTTCTGATACGGCAAAACGAATAAAGCAGCTTGAAATTCAGGGTGCACGAAATGTGGCAATAGCGGCTATAACGTCTGTTAAAGAAGCTGTGACACAATCCAAGGCGAAAACTAAAACTGGGTTTCTGAATGAATTACTCGAGGCTAAAGAGCTTCTTTTTGCTTCTAGGGCAACAGAGCCGCTAATGAGAAATGCCGTTCGCTATGTGATTCAGGCTGTGGAATCCAGCAACAAAACAGATGTTCAAGAACTGGCGGTTGTGGTTTCCCAAGTTACCAGCCAATTTTTGGAGCGCCTTGAACAGTCAAAAGAAAAGATTGCGGCTATTGGTTCCAAAAGAATTTCCAATAATTCACGGGTTCTCACTCACTGCCACTCTTCAACAGTCACTAATATGCTGCGCAAGGCTAAGCTGGATGGAAAAACCTTTGAAGTGGTTTGCACCGAATCAAGACCTGTTTTTCAGGGCAGACTAACTGCAAAAGAAATGTTAGACTCCAACATCAAAACAACCATGATTGTTGATTCTGCGGTGCGGCTTTTCATGAACGAAATTGATTTGGTTGTGGTGGGCGCTGATGCCATAACCTCTGAAGGTAATGTCATAAACAAGATAGGGACAAGCATGGTTGCCCTTGCCGCTAAGGAGGCGCGAACACCGTTTTATGTGGTTTCGGAGCTGTTGAAGTTTGACCCTGCAACTGTTCTTGGTGATTATGAAAAAATTGAAGAAAGAAGCTCCAAAGAGGTCTGGGAATCTCCTCCTTCTGGGTTGATTATACGAAATCCTGCATTTGATGTTACTAGACGAGAATTTATTCATGGAATAATATGCGAAGAGGGTGTAGTTTCTCCAGACTCGATATCTGAATTGATAAACAGAAAGTACCCGTGGATATTTGCAACCTAGCTGCGCGGTTTTATCAATTTAATCTTCTTTTCCAGATTGTTAAGCTTCTTTTCTAAGCTTTTTATCTTGACCGCGTAGCGCTCTAAGCGTTTTCCATCTATTGCAATCCACATAGAAACAACTACGCCTGAACATCCCAGTATCAAATAATAACTGTAAATGGCTACCCACCAATCCTGAATTTGTCCCCAAAAACTAGACAAAACATAGGCCGTAACACAAATCATAATCACAAAGTTCACTACATGAAAATAGGCCAAAAAAGTTCGCATTCTCAATAATTTGCACGCCCCAACATAGGATAATTTGATTACCGCTTAAAGCTTTCTGGAACCGCATGCAATAAATGTGCTCTGACAACATTTACATTATCTAAACTAGTTTTGCAAAAAAAGTGGGGGAATCAGCGCTTCTAGCGCTTTTCAACTTTTTTGTAGAACGTAGGCAAGTTGTATTCGTAATTTTTTGTTGCTTCGACGTTTAGTTCTATTTTTTCCCCTTTTGTAGCGACAGGTTCGACTTGCACCAGCGGGTTTACTGTTTGGTCAACAGTTGCTAAGACTTTTCCTTTAGCGTCTTTTAGAACCTTTATTTGCATTTTTTCACCTCAATCCATTTGTTCAGCAGCAAAGCGGTACGCCATTGCAGCTGAGCCGACTACCTGCACTGTGACGCTGTAGCGTGTGGGGTCTCGGTAAACTGTTATGCTTGTTATTTTTACTCCTGAGCTTCCTGAAGTGGGTTTCAAGACAACGCAGTCATGTGTTGATAAGGCGCTGCCAGAGATTTGCCAAGTTACTGTTGTGTTTCCGTTTTGGGTTACCGTGTTTGTGGTCCATGCCATTTTTTTCCCTCAGTTTTTAGTTGAATTATTTACTATTAAAGTTTAACTATGGATTTAACTAAAAATTTAATTATTTATGTTGCCTAAACACCACAAAACATCTAAACCCAATACTTTTTTAGCGCCTCCTATACTAGTTCAAAGCTAAAGCCCTCACCACTTCAAAAAAAGGGGATGAACACGCAACTTATGCAAACCTTGAAAGCAATACGAAACAAGGTCACAAAACTCCAACTCGAAAAACTTGAACTCACAGCAGAACTGGAAGAACTCAAAGAACAAGCAAAAACCAAAATCGACTCGCTGGAAAAAGAGCTAGACCAACTGCGAGAAAAAAAGGACTCCTTCAAAAAGTTACTAGATACTATCTAACTGCAAACCGGTCAAGAAACAAATCTTTTGGCCACTATGCCGTCAGTGTATGCGCTTCTTAATTGCAAAAATTGCAATCGTAGCTGCAACAAAACTCCCAACTACTACTGGCGCAGAAAATTCTGGTATATGTTCAATGCTTGATTCAGCAAGTTTCCATCCTCCATACGCCGTAGTCAAGTTTCCGTCTGCCATCATTTCTCCATCAAACGACATTTCAACAAGGACGCCAACTTCTTTGTCCCAGTACATGTTCACGCTAAACACGTAATAATAGTCGTCGTCTGTAGTGTTGCCAAACGAGTATTCAATATGGTTTGTTTCTCTCAAACCCAGTTGCGACGAAAACATCAATGTCTCATTTATAGCCTCGCCAAAGTCTGACTGATAAGTGAAATCGTTTGCGTCTAGGCCTGAAGAAATAAGCCAGTTCCCAAATTCTCCCTCTCCTGTAGTCACATCAACCCAGCCCGATATGATTTGCTGTGTTCCATTCTCGTAATTTATTTCAAACTGGCCAGTAACATTTGAGCCCAAAACCTCAGAAACCTCAAACATGATCAACTCGCCCTCCATCAAATAATCAAAAACATCCTCCTCTGGAACAGTCATGTTAGCGTCATCCGAGTACCACTCAAAACTAAACCCATAACTAAACCAATCACCCTCAGAAACACCAACAACCCCCGACTGAGCAAAAACCAAACCCGAACACATCAAAACACCACAAAACAACGAAAACAAAACCAAAAGACTCTTCAAAACCCTCACAAACTACCCCTCATACACACTCAACCCAATCCTTCTCCAAACACTAAAAATACATTCCGACACACAAATCCATAACACAAAACCCAACCACAAATCCAAATTAGAAACCTAATGAGGTAGAATCACTCTGTTGTTGGCTACAGTTTATTCACACTTCTGTGCGGCATATTAGTTTCCTAATAGTAGTTCATTGTTGAAAACTAACTTTTTTTCTGAAATTTTCTGCACAGCACACGTTTGCTACAAAAGTTCACATGACCATTAGTATACTACCTTTGGAGAGTGTAGTGGACAGAGCGAGAATTGAACCCAAAACTGTATTTTTCATCAAAACCAATGCGTTTCATTAGTTTGGTCTCCACGAATATTCAAAGCAAAGTTGTATTTCCTATAGGTACATCGTTGTACATTTTTATGAGCTACTAACTAAACAGTCTTTTTTTAACGACAATAACAGCCAAACTGCCTATCAATAAGAGAGGAAAAATTGTCCATGAATGAAACTCTGGAATCTCTGGTAATTCCATCGGTTCACTAAGTGGATAGTTGTCTTGATTTTTTTCATTTATCAAATAGGATGTTTCTCCTATTCCATCACTGTCTGCGTCTGTCCCGTTATAATCACTATAATAATTCTGTTCCCACTTGTTTATAGAATACCCATATCCCCATTGCCGAGCATACCATTCATCAGCTCCAACTTCTATTGTATTGTTAATGAAATTGTTTTTAATAATTTCATTGTTATTAGCAATGTATATGCTGATGCCAACTCCTGTGTTTCTTACAATATTTCTTGTAACTATGTTTCCGTCAGATTCTTGCAGTCTTATTCCAACATCTTCGCATCCAATTATTGTATTCTCGGAAACTGTGTTTAAGTCGCTTCCCCACATAACTTGGACCCCCTCAGTACAAGACTTGATGAAGTTTTTTTGAACAATATTATGAGTTGAACCATCAAATCGTATTGCACCTCCAAGTCCGATATTCTCAAAAGTGTTATCAGTTATGTTATTCCATGTTCCACCTCGAATCCCAAATTGAGCATCGGCTATTTTGTTGCCCGAAATAGTGCAATTTTCCCCTCCCTGAAATTGGATTCCAGCATAACCATACCTGAGCGTGAAACCCGAAACAGTGACATTGTAGCAATTTATGTTTATTGGCACTCGATAACTTTGGGAAGTATTTCCATCAATTATTGTCAAATCCCTATCTTCTCCAATCAAAAAAATTGATTTATTTATCCCCAAATTTTCATGATAAATCCCTTTCTTCACATAAACTGTATCTCCCTCTAGGGCATTGTCAATAGCTTCTTGGATAAAGGAATAATCGTCTGGAACAACAATCGTATTAGATTGTCCATTTACCGCAATTTGCTGAAATGACACCAAAACAACAAAAATAACCAGAAACATTACCTGTATCCTTTTGTGGTTTTTCATTTTCTCTAATACCCTATTATCTGAACAAATTTGAAAAGGATTTTTGTCAAGAAACATTGACCAAAATACATCTTTCAAAGTTAAGGAACCTTGACTAATACTGAAAAATCTCTTTGTTTGTTAATTGAAGTGGTGGACCGAGCGGGAATTGAACCCGCGGCCTCCTGAGTGCAAGTCAGGCAT
>JAOZIF010000089.1:0-1953 GCA_026014495.1 Candidatus Bathyarchaeum sp. | reverse complement strand
GGGCGCTAGGCTCCACAGACCTATAGGCTACCAGACTACCTCATCCCGGCCACAATTGATGTCTTGTTAGTTTTCAAGATATTTATTGCTTATTTACGTTTCCGAAGACCAGCACCTCTGTGGCGGTGCGGTCATCTTTTTAGCAAATAACCACGCTATAAACATGCAGGTAACAACAATGACTGTGTTTGTAACAAAATATGATGGAACAAAACAGGCCTTTGACAGAAAAAAAATCCTAAGAACCTGTGTGCGTATGGGCGCAACCCAAGAAGCTGCCGAGTTAATTGCTGACCAGATTGAATCACGATTATATGATGGCATATCAACAAAGAAAATTCTCCAGTTGGTCTTTAGATACCTAAAAAAGCACAAACCCGTGGTTAAATATCAAATTGACCTAAGACGCGCTCTGAGCCTGATGAATTCTACACCCGATTTTGAACGCTTTATTCAGCTTTTGTTAAGCGAACACGGCTACAAAGTATCCCCAAGCCAGATAATACGCGGCAGATGTGGTGAGCACGAAGTTGACGCAGTTGCCACAAAAGATGGCAAAACCTGCTTTGTGGAAGTTAAACACCACTACAAATATCACACCCCAACAAACCTTGACGTAAGCCGCATCGCAAGAGCCGTATTCGAAGACGTGACCGAAGGATACGAACTCGGAACAAACAACCTAAAAATAGACTACGCAATGATAGTCTGCAACACCAAACTCTCAGAACACGCTAAACGTTACGCAGACTGCCGAGGAATCACTCACATAGGATGGAGCTCCCCCAAAAACCATGACCTACAAACAATGATTGAAGAAAAAAAACTATACCCCATAACATTGCTTAAAGGATTAAGTGCTGACACAAAAAACAAATTGACATCTAAAGACATTTTTTTGCTAAAACAGTTAACTCAAAAAACTACACCAGAGCTTAAACATCAAACACATATCCCCCAAGAAAAGCTTCAATCAATTCTTGGTAATGCACGAGCAATCCTTTCTGGAAATTAGTTACGCTTTTTTGGTTTGTAGATTTGGTTGTTGGTTTCGTTACCTTTATTAATTTGTTTAGTGTGTCTTACTATACGTGATGATGATGCTTCGCGAACTGCTGCCATGCGCAGACCCAAAATGCAAAGACAAAATGCGACTAGTTTTCAATAACGACAGGTTCATCGGCTACCGTTGCCTACTAAAACCAAACAGTCACAACTTCAGATACAATATAGAACAAAAGCGCTGGGAAAAAATCATACTCAACACCAAGCCCCTAATTGGATACAAAAAAACTCCGTACGAACCTACATTTGAAGAAGACATGACAATTGACTCGATATAACTTTGGAAATTGTTACTTCCAATATAATCGATCTTTGTTCTCTTTGTGTTTGAGTAATCTTTTTAGTATTCAAATTTGAACCATATATCAGCAGCCAAGATAACACACGAATGATATTTATGTGAGTATGCCAATCTGGACTGTTTAAATATCAGAACTAAAATAGAGTGG
Organism: Candidatus Bathyarchaeum sp.; assembly: GCA_026014495.1. GTDB lineage: Archaea > Thermoproteota > Bathyarchaeia > Bathyarchaeales > Bathyarchaeaceae > Bathyarchaeum. Next base: position 439 of record JAOZIF010000089.1, on the reverse strand, counting down.
TTAGAGGACAGAAAAGCATGGGTTCCAAGGCACCAAAAGGCGAACTAGCAGCAAGAAAACTACTTGCAAAAAGAAAGAATTTCAGATGGAAAGACGTTTACTACAAACGGCGAACACTTAGATTGGACGTTAAATCTGACCCTTTGAAAGGGGCTCCTATGGCAAGGGGGATTGTGTTGGAGAAGGTTGGTGTAGAAAGTAAGCAGCCAAACAGTGCCATCAGGAAGTGTGTTAGAACACAACTCATCAAGAATGGCAGGGTTATAACTGCTTTTCTTCCGGGTGACGGTGCGCTCAACGTGGTTGATGAGCATGATGAGGTTGTAGTGGAGGGAATCGGTGGTTCCCGTGGTGGAGCTATGGGTGACCTTCCTGGTGTTCGATGGAAAGTTTCAACCATTAATGGTGTGTCCCTTAATGAGTTGGTTCTTGGTAGAAA
>JAOZIF010000068.1 GCA_026014495.1 Candidatus Bathyarchaeum sp. | reverse complement strand
ACTGTCTTCTCCGCCAGAAATAACCCTGAAATCCTCTTTCAAGTATGCTTGATGCAAATATTTTCGAAGAAGCAACCGCAAACACGACCTTGAAGCTTCTTTGCCTTCCTCAAAATTTAGGGTTACTTCCTGTTTTCCAACAGCAACAGTGCCTTCTAAGCGTTCCTCAAGAAAGGCCGCCAACTCTTTTACACAATCATCATCAAAACTTTGAAGCTCAGAAACATTTATCGCAACACTTGACATGTTAAGTTAAACCTCACATCCACAACCAAAAACAGAACTGCCTTTTAAAGTATCTCTCGATTAGAACATAGTTGTTTAGTGGCGTCAACAAATTTGGCAACTTACGGCCTAGACTGCAATTTTCTAACACTCGTTTGTATCCACTGGGTAACTTTTTGCTGATTCACACTCTATTGGTCCTCTTGCTCTTTTAGCTTTTCTTTAAATCAGCTCGCCTATCGACTACTTCCATTGTGCCTGGACCAGTACCCAGCATTGTAACGGGAACTTTGAGTTGCTTTTCTATGTTCTCGACAAACGCTTTTGCTTCCCTAGAGATTTCATCATATGCTGTAAGGCCTTTGCATTCAGGAAACAGAACATCAATCTTTGTTACGGTAACTTGGGTGGCGCCATTCAACATAACTGCACGTTTTGCCAAATCAAAATCAAAGGGCGCAGCTCTTCGTTTTCGTCCAGTATTTGTTGCAATTTCAGCCCATCCACGTTTTTGCGCTTCTTCCCATGAAAGCTCACCTGCAAGAGGACCACCTCCGACACGGGTATTGTAAGCTTTGAATACTACTATAACATCATCAACGCTTGTTGGGCCAACACCAACATCTGAACACGCAGCCGCTGCGCAAACGTCTTTAGATGTGCAGTAGGGGTAGGTTCCGTGGAACAGTGAAAGGTATGTTCCTTGGGTGCCTTCAATCAAAACGTTTTTTCCCTCGTTAATGGCGGTGTTCACTTCTAGGGGAACGTCCACCAAAAATTCTTTGAGATTTGGAAATTCGCGAGCTAATTTGGCGATTCGCATTACTCGATCAGAGTTGCATGGACCTGACCCTGAACCAGTTGATTTAATTTTTTGTGCAAGATACCCTTTTTTGTCTGCTTCCATGTGTTTAGGTTCAATTATTGCACATTGTGGGTCTACGCCAACTCTGCCTTTTGTGCCTAGGTCGTTTACTTCATTTAAGAAAATTTCGGGGTTAACCAGAACTCCGGGTCCAATAAGAAGGCGACAATCAGGAGCTGTGAAGGCACTGGGCAGCATTCTGAGCTTGTAGGTTTTTCCTTCATAAACTACAGTGTGGCCTGCATTGGGACCAACCCCAGCTCTTGCCGTTACTGCAGTTTTGTCTTTTATAGCTAAATAGGATATCATTTTTCCTTTTCCGGTGTCTCCGAAAAATCCACAAACTAATACTGTACAGGGCATAGTATCGCTCCAGCATGTTCAACGTGGTCTGTGGTTCTTAAATTTTGTTGCAATAATCGTTGATAACACGAAGTTACGAAGAAAATGGTTCGTTTGTAGAAATATTGAAGGCACCAGCATGGGGATTCAGTGAAAATTTAAATGTGAAAACAGATAAGATGCTAAAAATGCCTTAGTTACACAAAAAGGGGGAAGAGGCGCTTTAGAAGCGAGGCAACTTGCTTGAATGAGGCAGTAGAGGCTGATCAGAAACTGTTCAAAAATGTGAGGTTGACAATTTTGGACGTCCTTGAGATTATTACAACCAGAAGACTTGTCAGAGATGTTACTGATGAAAAATCTACAGTTCCACAGAAAAGGACGATTATTAATGATTTGATCAATACGAAGTATTCGGAGCAAAGGATAACAGGGTGAAAAAGGTGTCGGGTATTACAAAATTATTTAGTAGATTTGCGGTTGCCTTAGGTGGGTTTCTAATATTTGTGGGAATCATAATAACAGCAGTGTTCATTGTCAGCTTCTTGGGGGTAGTTGACTTTGGCGTTATCGAAACTGAGAATCTTCAGAGCCTCTGGTTAGGTCTGTTGTTGGCGATTGGTTTGATTGATTTATTGGCTGGAATCATACTCTGGCGAAGGTGAAAACATGATTAAAAACAGAAGAATCCTGTCCACAATCGTTGGAATAGTCCAGAGTTTAATAGGAGGAGCAGCTGCAGTTTTGGCAGTTTTGCTATTTTTTAATATTCTGGAAGTTCAAACATTATTCAAGTTGCCTCTTGAACTTTTGCCACTTTGTCTGCTTGTTCTAGTGTTGTTCAGTGTTTTTTCTGTTATAAATGGGGTTTCTTTGATTCGTGAATGGTGGAGAATAGACTAAGGAGGAACATGTTACTTGACTAACGAGAAAAAATATGGTCTTTTTAGTGCAGTTATAATGGGTTTGGGCGGTGCAATAGGGTTTGAGATTTTTGCGTTACTAAATTATGCCTATTTTGATTTGGCAGGACCTAGCATGCTATCTGCTCTGTTCTTTTGTGGCATAATTAATCTGTTAACAATGCTTAGTTACAGTGAACTCAGCGCAGCCATCCCAGAGGTTGGAGGCGAATACACCTACACCAAAGTTGCGTTTGGTGGCGTTATAGCGTTCATGGCGGGCTGTCTTAGGTGGCTTGCCAGCATATTTGGTGGAGCCCTTGCTGCTGTGGTTTTCGTTGAACAGCTTGGAGTGCTTTTTTCGGTTTTTGCACCGTCAATACAAGACCTTGTTTTAGCCAATGTTTCTTTGTTGATTATAGGCTTAGTTGTTATTCTCATAATCTTAGCCATTCGAGGAGTAGAAGAAGCAACCACACTCATTGTGGGAGCATTCTTGACCATATTCGTAATTTTTCTTGCAATGAGCGTTGGATACACTCTGACACCACAAAACATAGTACCCGAAGCCACAGGCAACAGTTTAGTAGTCTTTTTCGCAACTGCTGCCTACCTTTTTCCTATGTTTGTTGGAATGAGAGCGCTAGTGGCTGGGGCTCCGCAGATTAAAAATCCAGGAAAAAATGTTCCCCGAGCTTTGATGATAACAACCGTTTTGTTGACTGCAGTTTATTTTGCGGTTGCTTACGTTGCTGTTGGGGCAGTCCCTCTTGGGGGGGAAGTAACTGGCAGTGAGTTGCCTTTGCTTAACATTGCAGCGTCAACTATTTTGGGTCCTATAGGCGCCATCCTTTTTGCTTTGGCGGGTATATTTGCTAGTGTTTCGTCTGTGGGCACGGCAATGAGTGTTCAGTCCAGCATTCTGGGGGGCATGAGTAGAGATGGATATTTGCCCAATGCACTACAAAAGGCACACAAACGATTTGGAACACGCTACATAGCAATTATTGCAAGCTCGCTTTTTGTGATATTTTTTGGCACCAGTGGAGCAGTAGAGTTTCTTGGTTACGCGGCGAGTTTTGGTTCTTTGTTAGTGTTTGCTTTGGTTAATCTGTCGCTTATTCAACTCAGAAGAAAAAAGCCTCGTCTAGAAAGACCGTTCAAGGCGCCGTTCTATCCGCTTACTCCCATCGCTGGAATAGTCATGTCTGTTTTGCTACTTACATTTCCAATAGTCTTGAACGACGTTAACGCTTCAAGTGCTTTACTATCCAGTCTGGGAATGATATCAATAGTGCTTGTTACATATTATCTAAGGATGGTGAAACGCGAAGTCGACTTTAACAGGTTACAGGTTGCAGTTGGCGGCATATGTTTTGGCGCAGGAGTAACAGTGATTGCTGTGGCTCCACTTATTGTGACATCTTCCCTACTTGTAATCATAATTCTTGTCGGCTTGGTGTCCATTATTGCGGGCATACTGAACATTTTTGTGTCCGCACGCAAAATTGATTAAAAAGATTATGGTTTAGGTTAAGTGGTGAGTCAAGTTGCCAAGAAAATCGAAGAAAAAACGGGAAATTTCTGTTCGCGCACCAGACTATATTCCAAAAAGAGCCCCGATTTTCAAGGACACCACAGGAACAGAAGCATTGGACGTTTTCAAATTAGCAGAGATTACAAGCAGAGTGTTGTCTTTTGTTATGTTCGCTGTTGGCATCTTTACTGCTGTCATATCAGCGTACAGCATCTTAACATCAATAAACATGTTCTTAAACCCGTTATTTGTAGGCGTTCTAGGGCTTATAGGAGCCCTAAACATACTGTGTGGACTATTACTGCTAGCAAAAAAATAAGACAATTGAAAAATCATGATAATTTTGCAGACAATTTTTCATACGCTCCCAAGCAACATTAAAAAACACTCAAAAACTGAATTTTAACCCGCAAACCCAATGTTAAAAAATTATCTTTAGTTTTTTCAGACGTTTTCTGCAGATTGTTAACAGTAGAGTTGTAGTTAGAAACAAGGGCAGTATTACCAATGAAGGAAATTCAGGAATTACTTCTATATCTATAGGAGTCATTAAAGGATAGTTATCTTGGTTGTTCTCGAAAATTGTGTGAGGACTATCGCCAACATTATCGCCATTTATATCTTGTCCCATGTAGTTACTCCAGTAATTGCCTGTAATACCATTATCCCAAATGTTAATCGAGGAAGAAGTCACATCAGGATATGAAGTACCCATATCGAAAATATCTTTAGAATTATGAACAAAGTTGTTACCATAAATCAGGTTACTCGAAGAACCAGTAATGGAAATTCCTGTTGAGCAGTTTGTTATGCTATTTTCAACTACGGTATTAGGTGAAACAGAAGATCCGAGAAGAATGCCTACACAATTGTTTGTAATGTTATTTTCAGATATTGTATGGGAACCCCCACCAGAGATACAAATTCCAGACGTTGACCAAAACTTAGGATTAACATGTTCTGTTCTTGAAATTGTGTTACCTGAAATTGTACAATTTGACGAGTATTGTAAGACAATTCCGACTTGTAATGGACACTGAGCACCCCTAGTTATGATGAAATTTTTCAACGTTACATTCTGTACATTTATCATTCGAACTGCAGAGTCTGCTCCAGCATCTAATTTATGCCAATCACCATCAACAATGATATTATCTCTATTCACTGTAAGACTACCTACATCAGCAGTAACAACATACACATCTCCGTTTTGATTAACATACTTAGGTGAGTCAACAGTTCCATCAGAATTAATTACAAGGGCATTAACGGAGTTTACACCATAAAAAAGTAAAAACACAAAAAGGAACAGAAATAGAAAACATGAAACTGTTTTCGTTTCACCCACACTAAATGCACCAACAAGAACATATAGCTGAAAACAGAAAAAAGGGTTTTTATCAAAAAATATTGACTAAAACACAGCTTTCAGGGTCAAGAAACTTTGACAAGAATTTACAGTTTTTATGTGCGTTTTTTTAGATTGTTAGTTAGAAAGTAGATGATAGAGAGTTACTGAACAGGAGATAGTTGTTGGATTTGTGGGTAAAAATTAACCCCAAACCCGCAATTTAATCATAGTTTGAATCGTTATTGTGGCATATTAGGAAACTAATAGAAGTACATTGTTGAAAACGTGGTTTTTCTTGGAAAATTAAGCAATAACAAAACTGTCAATTCACGTTTTGATTTTAAAAACTAATATCTTTGCAAGCATCTTTCTAGTTGTGAGGAAGTTTCCAGTGAGGTACTCCAGCATCGCTGATGCTTACGAAAGAATTGAAGCAACAACAAAAAGGCTTGAAATGACGGATTATCTAGTTGAAATACTAAAGGAGACTCCAACGAGCCTGATTGACAAGGTTGTATATTTAACTCAAGGAAAACTGTATCCTGACTTTTTTGGAATAGAGATAGGAATCGCAGAGAAACTGGCTGTACGCGCTGTTGCACGGGCTGCGGGTCACAGAGAAAAAGACATAGAAGAAGACATGCAAAAAACTGGTGACCTCGGAGAGACTACCCAAAAGTTCATGGAAAAGAAAACTCAGTCAACCTTTTTTTCAACGCCATTAACGGTTCAAAGAGTCTATGAAACATTAGACAAAACGGCAAACTCCACGGGTTCAGGCTCTGTGGACATGAAACTAAGTATGTTAGCGGGTTTGCTCTCTGATGCATCGCCAAGCGAAGCAAAATACATTGTTCGAACAGTAACGGGAAGCCTAAGATTAGGAATTGCAGACATGACAGTGTTGGATGCACTAGCAGTAGCCTTTGGGGGCGGAAAAGAAACACGTGAAGAACTAGAACGCGCATACAACATCTCATCAGACTTGGGCAGAGTTGCGAAACTTGTTGCCGAAGAAGGAATTGAGCGCATCAAACAGTTTGAGGTGCTTCCTGGGGAACCTATTCGTCCAATGCTTGCTGAACGATTAAGCTCGTCTGCCGAGATTCTTGAAAAGCTTGGAGGAAAATGCAGGGCAGAATACAAGTATGATGGCGAAAGAATACAAGCGCACAAGAAAAATAATGACGTAATTCTTTTTTCACGCCGTCTAGAAAACATCACTGACCAATATCCAGATGGAGTCGAGTATATTCAAAAGCACGTTATGGCTAAGGAAGCAATTGTGGAAGCGGAAGCAGTTGCTGTTGACCCACAAACGGGAGAGATGAAGCCGTTTCAGGAACTAATGCACCGCAGACGAAAATATGGAATACAAGAAGCAATGAAAGAGCACCCCATCACGCTCTTCATGTTTGAAGCCCTGTATGTCGATGGAAAAGATTTGACATTACAACCGTATCCAGTCCGTCACGAATACCTCAAAAAAATTATTGAAAAAACAGACAATGTCAAAGTGGCAGAGAGCATAATCGCAGAAAACCCAGAGGAACTGGAACAGTTTTTTGAGAAAACTGTTGATGATGGAAGTGAGGGGATAATGTGCAAATCCATGAATCAGGATTCTGTTTATCAGGCAGGAGCAAGAGGATGGCTCTGGATAAAATACAAACGGGACTACAAAAGCGAAATAACAGATACCGTGGACTTGGTCGTGGTTGGAGCATTCTATGGACGAGGAAAACGAGCAGGAACATATGGAGCATATCTTTTGGCAGCATACAACCCAGACACGGATACTTTTGAGTCAGTAACAAAAGTTGGAACTGGATTCACCGACGCAGACCTTGAAAAACTTCCAAAACTGCTAGACAGCCATAAAATAAGCCATAAACATCCCCGTGTAGACTCAACACTCGAGATGGACGTATGGTTTGAGCCAAAGGTTGTCATAGAAATTAGAGGTGCAGACATTACACTTAGCCCAATCCACACATGCGCCATGAACATCATAAGAGAAGGAAGCGGAGTTGCAATCAGGTTTCCGCGGTTCACAGGAAAATACCGAGTGGACAAATCTGCCGAGGACGCAACAACAACACAAGAACTTGTTGAGATGTACAGAGGGCAACTCAAAAAAATAGATGGCTAACTCGCTAGACTATTGACTGCTCTTCAGTTCCACAAGACGTTTTGAAATTGTGAAATCCATCTGGTCTCGTAATGCGTTGCCGGTGGGCTCTAAAAGTTTCACTGCACTTATTCTTCTTGTTAGTTCAGGGTCTTCAAGAACTTCATCTGCCCATTTTTCGAAGTCTCCTCGGTATAGGTGAAACTCTAAAGAGGCAGTTTCGACTTCTCTGATTTTTGTTGCAAACTCCTCTAGAGACATTGCTCTGTGTCCAGTGTAGTTGCCTACAGACGAAAAGAAATAGAAAGCGTTCTTTCTTGATAATTCTCTAAGAATTCGAGTGGAAGATGAAGGAGTCAACGATTGAAACTCTCCGTTTTAATACAAGAAAGAGATTCTTTCCACTTTAACTGTAGATACTTAAACTTTTATACTTTTCATTATGTCGTAATCAAAAACCTTTCTTCTTTAATTTTCTTTGTAATTATCGAAGTTCGGATTCTCAGCACACCCTGAAGGGGTGCAACCTTTTTTGCTATGAACGAATGAAGCTCATCTTGGTCATTGGCAAGCACTTTTACAAGTATCAACAGTTCTTCAGAAAGCGACAATGAAACCTCCAAAACCTCCTTAGCATCTGACAACTTTTTTGCAACGTTCTCGCTCTCTTTTGGGTCAGTGTAAACGGTCATGAGTGCCGTAATATGGTTTAAACCAAGCGTTTCAAGGTCAAGTTCAACGGTCCATTTTTTAATAACACCGCTTTTCTCTAACTTTCTTATTCGATCATAGACTGTAGAATGGGCTACGCCTAGTTGACGACCCACTTCCGAGTATGTTTGCTTTGAATTTTCTTGGATAATATGCAATATTTTCAAGTCTAGATCATCAAGAGAAAATACTTGGTTTTTTAGTTTCATTGTCCAAACCTTGAATATACAGACTATCTGCCAAGTTTGCTAATTTAGCGTTTGCTGTCGGAAAAATGTAGATTCTTCAACCTTTTTCCGTAAAATTTTCAATTGTCAAGTTTACGGAATTTACCACAAGTTACAGAAAAATGTAACATAAAAAGCAATTCAACCTACATTTGTTCAATTTTTGAAGACTCAACCAACATTTTTTCGGCATTCCTGTCAAACAACCTTAAATCTATGACAATAGATTAGTATTCTATAGATAACAACTAGGAAATACCAATGAATTTTCCATTTCCCACAGTTTGGAGATTAATCGACAATTTTAAGGAGCAATGCCGATTGACTGGTTGGGAAACATGCGAAACTGAAGACTGGATAAAAACAGAAGACAACAAATACCACAGTTTTCTTTGGACACAAACCATCCACCCATCCACATTTGAAAAAATCGCCAAAAACCGCAAATGCGGAATCCGCCGCGGCAACTCTTACGAAGTAGTAAACATTTCATACACTGGTTGGCTATTCCAAGAAAGACCCCCAGAATTCTTGATATCTTGGATTAAAGAAAACACAGAGTTGTCACAAAAAAACGCCATATTTGATCTAAGCTGCATGTATACAGGAAAAAACATCTGCCGAAAAATTAACGAAACAAAAAGCAGTGTCTTCAAGGAGTTTGAACACTTTTTAGAAGAAGGCTGGAACATAGAATTCAAACACGCCGACGAACTACCCACTCTAACAACATAAACATTCACAAACATACATTTTATTTCGTTAAGTTGGGTGTAACTGTTTTCCTAAGATAAACCAAGCTTAAAAGGGCTTATTTCATACGTATTATTGTAAAATAGTCACTTGAAGCTTGGACTGAAACGTAGAATTGTTGCTTGAAGGGAATACAAAGATGAGTGAAGAAGAAAGAGAAAAAATCAAAAAGATAGCCAAGTTGCGTGCTCTCCTAGAAAAACGTGTAGAAGAAATGGAAACAGAATTAGATGGAGTAAAAACGTTGCTTAGTCTAATAGACTCAACCCTGCTTAAGGAAAGCTTCAAAAGAGCTGAAATCAACAAGCCAGTTCAGGCACCTAAAAAACAAGAAGCACCACAGCCGTCTCCGGCTAAGCCACAAAGAAAAGGTATTCCATTAAAGACTGTGACTGGAGACGTTTTAGCCCAAATATACACCGAAAAAGATGAAACACAGATCGTGTTGGCGGAAGATAAAAACTTTGACATCAATACGCCGCCGTTCATATCATTTTTTGTGGAGCGAGTGTTGGCGAAGATGCTGGAAAAAGACAAAGAAGATGTCAGCAAAGGTAAGTTAGACCCGGAAAAGACGGTGGCCTATGATATTAAACAGGACGGAAACGCAATCAAAGAGATAACAATTACAAACCTCAGGTCTGAAAGATTACGGGAACTAAAATCTTCAATCCGCTGGACTCTAGAAAAAATGTATGACCGAATGAAACAAAAAAATTAAACTACCAAGAAGATGGGACATACCTAAGATTCACTGAACATCAGTTTTGTTACGTTATAACAAAAGTTGTGGAATAGAAGCATGAAAACAAGCCAATTAGCCACCAAGGTAGTTACTGGATTTCTCAAGTTCAAGGCAGGCAGACCCACTCCACTCTTTGCATCATACAACGTGACAGGTAGATGTAACATGAAATGCACTTTTTGTGAATGGTGGAAAAATGAAATCCCCGAACTGCCAACAAAAAAGGCATTGGCAGCAATAGATGCGGTCTGTAAATTGGGGGTTCCATTTTTTGACCTCAGCGGAGGCGAGCCCCTTTTGCGTAAAGACCTGATTGTTCTAGCCAAGAGAGTGGCATCTCACGGATGCTTAGTTAGTATGAACACCAATGGAACACTCCTGAACCAAAACAGAGTTAATGAAATAGCGGATGCCTTTGACACGGTTGTCGTATCACTTGACGGACCTAAAGAGGTTCATGATCAGATAAGGGGAGTGCCCGGAACTTATGATAAAGCAACTAAAGCTGTAAGTTTGCTGAAAAAAAATGGAGTAAAAGTTGGAGTAAACAGCGTTGCCACTCCATGGAACATCGATATTTTACCCCAATTCATAGAAGAGGAACTCCGCAGCAAAGTTGATTTTGCTCAAGTTCAGCCCATGCATCCTTATCCGCCATCACCTGAAAATGTTCCAAGCAGCAAACAAGTTTCCAAGCTGATAGACTATTTGCTAAAACTTAAGCACTCTGACCCCAGTTTTCTAGCAGTACCTACAGAGTTTCTCAAAGGCTTTGAACAGTTCTTCAAGGGAAAAACGCCAAAAATATGTCACGCTGGAGAACTGTATGTTGCAATTAATCCAGAAGGAAAACTTTTGGCGTGTCCTGCTCGCTCAGACCTCATGCTTGGCGACACGTTATGTGATTCTGTCGATAATGCTTTGAAAAAACAAGACAGTGAAGCATGGCGTAAAGTCTCCGCATGCAAGGGGTGTTGGCTTGAATGCACTGTCGGAGTTTCAATGGTTCTAAAAAATCCTCTTAAGGAAACCTCACAACTATTAGGCCTTTGGACGTCACATAAAAAATAAAAAGTCGCCTAATAAATTAACCAGCGATTGCTGCTTTGAGTACGTTACCGATAATTTCTGTTACAGTTGTTAATTGGTCTGTGTATAATCCAATTGCCAGGCATGATATACCAGCAAGCAAGACAAGAGAACCGAGAATTCTTTGTTCAGACAAATCCATGGCTGTTTCCTTCCTTTGAGTGTAATGTAATAACAAACTAGCAACAATTATTTAAGATGTTTCTCATTCAACGTTCCAGAACGTCTTCCATGCTGAGGCGTTTATGCTCCATCATAATGCATCTGTCCATTACGACAGTGAAACCCGCCTCTTTTGCGCGCCTAGCTGCATCTTCGTTAACGATTCCTAACTGCATCCAGATAACCTTGGGAGACCCAACTTTTTTCTTTAATGTGATGGCTTCATCTACAAGGGTAGAAACATCTCCGGAGGGCCTGAATATGTCTATTATGTCTACTTTTTCGGGTATATCCAAGAGGCTTTTGTACGACGATTCTCCCAAAAGTTTGTCAACAAAAGGATTAACAGGAATAACACGGTAACCAACAGACTGCAAATACCGTGCTACTTTATGGCTAGCTTTGACGGGGTTTCTAGATAGCCCCACAACAGCTACAGTTCTGTAACTTTCTAGAACAGATTTGATTTCCTTTTGGCTCAAACCTTCCAGAACCTACAAAAAGTTATGCCCTGTCTTGAAGAAGTTTTTCGCCGATTACTTGAATAGCCTTTACGCCCTCTGAAGTTTGTGCGTACTTAAGAGGAGCCTCTCCAACACGGTCAGCTTTTATGACGGTATCATCGTATGGAATCAAAGCAAGTAACGAGAGCCCATTTTTTTCGGTGAAATCAGTAATCAACTCCGTTTCTTCAGAGTCTCTAACCCTGTTTCCAACAACAAAAACGTTCTTTATTCCCGCATCATGAGCGAAACCAGAAATTTTCTTGGCTATCTCCAAAGACTTTCGGCTAGAATCAACAACTACAAGCATAACATCGACGTGGCTCGCTGTTCCCCGTCCCATGTGCTCCACGCCAGCCTCCATGTCCACAATGACAATCTCGTCTCGGTCAACAATCAGGTGGCGAAGAAGCTCCCTGATAACAGCATTAGCTCCGCAGGCGCATCCTCCACCAGCAGATTTGATTGTTCCCATGACAAGCAAGTTTACGCCATAGGGTGACTTCATTCCGTTCTGTTCAACTATGTCATCCACAGTGAAATGGAGTTTGAATACTCCAGGATAGTCAGTTTTGGTCTTTGACTCTAGTAGTTCGGAATTCTCGGAAATTGGAACTATCTTGTTTGCTTCCTCAACAGGTATTCCCAAAGTTAAAGCTAGGTTAGGCGATGGGTCTGCATCAATAGCCATAACTTTGAAGCCTTTTTGTGCAAAATACCCAGAAAGAGTCCCAGAAACAAGGGTCTTACCCACTCCACCTTTTCCAGAAACAGCAATCTTCACTCGATTTTCACCGTTTTGGTAAAGTCTATGGTGCTTATTTACGTTTTCTAAAGTAGATCAGCCCGTCCTTTTCACAGACATACTCAAAGCCGACTTCCAATAGCCCAGTAATTTCCTCTTTTGTCTTTGCTACTCTGACGATGAACTCTTCGTTTATGCCTTCAAATATCGTTTTGGCAAGTTGAATGTAAAGAAGTGTAGTTTCGACTTTTCTGTGGCCTAGAAATTGTTTGACATAAAGAATGACATTTGTTTGAGGATAATGTAGTTGCTTTCCAGACACACCGTTCACTTCTTGTACCAAATGTTATGTGAAATCTTTTTTGGTATAACTTATGTTTGTTTAGAATGGAACCTAAGTTACAATTTTTGTTACTAACATTTGTGTCTAGAACGACATTGATTGTTTTCCATAGTTAAGAGTCACATTTGCTGAAACTATATTCGCAATAATCCTTCATTTGCAGCCTCAAATTTTACCCACATTATACCATTATTGTTTATACGATAAAAAAATGAGCACTACACGAATTCTTAAAACAAAACTGGCTGTTTCGAGGGCATACCCGTTTGGATGCAGTCAACACACTTTTCCAAAGCAATTCAGTTTTTGTGCTAATTGTGGGTCAAAACCAGAAAATGTACAAAACAAAATGTGATGGCACACAAAGATAGCCCCAAAATAGGAGAGACTAAAACAGAAATGTTGCATCCAATGCATGTTCCTAAAGACGAGTTACAGGGTAATGAACAACGCCCCAGTTTAGATAAAATTCTGGAAGACCTGCTTGATTTTGAGAAACTGAAATACTGTAACGGTTGTGGAATTTGCACGGGTATTTGTCCAATTGCAAAAATACTCCCAGAATATTATAATCCTCGGATACTTCTCCACAGCTTGCCTCTAGGTGATGAAAAAATTCTAAAGTCACCTCAATTGTGGTTGTGCGCTTGGTGTTATCGTTGTTATAGACGATGTCCGCAGAAACTTAACCTTCCAGAAATCTTTCAGGTTGTCAGAAGATATGCCGTTGAATCCGGATACTCTGAAGGCTTCATTAAAGCATTGGAAATAATCAGTAAAAACATTCCATTGCCAATTTCATGCAGCTATGTTTGTTTCCATCCTGAACGGGTAATAAAAAATCAACAAATAGTAGCTGACGCAATTCAACAAGCTATTCTAACAAGCAGCCCTGAAAAAAGCAAAGAACAACCTTTCGCCAAAAGCACAAAAAATGTTGCCATCATTGGTTCTGGTCCAGCAGGGATGTCAGCAGCCCATGATTTAGCCAAAAAAGGGTATTCTGTAACAGTTTTTGAGGCGTTACCGTCAGCGGGTGGAATGTTAAGAAGGTGCATTCCAAAATATCGGCTTCCAAAGAAGTTAGTTGACTTCGATATTATGCGAATAAAAGATTTAGGAGTTGAAATAAAAACAAGCACTCCCATTGACGGAACCCAGAAAGTAAAGAAACTTCTAGAAGAAGGCTACGACGCAATATTTGTGGCCACAGGAGCCCAAGAAGACCAAAACTTCACTATCCAAGGCGCAGAACTAAACGGAGTCTTCCACGCTCTTGATTTTCTGGAAAAAGCCAACACAAAAAATGTCGAACTGCTAAACACGGTTTCAATAATCGGCGGAGGCAACGTCGCCATCGACTCTGCCAGAACCGCATTAAAACTTGGAGCTAAAGATGTCACGATACTATACAGAAGATCAAAAGAGGAGATACCCGCAAGTCCATGGGAAATCAAAGAAGCTAAAGATAAAGGAATAAAAATCGACTTTTTAGTCTCTCCAAAAAAAATCTTGGGCGAAAACGGTAAAGTAACCAAAATTGAATGTGTAAAAATGGAGCTGGGCGAACAGGATGCAACGGGCAGGAGACGTCCTATTCCAATTCAAGGCTCTGAATTTATGATGCCAACTGACTCAGTTATAATGGCAATCGGTCAATCTCCAAACACCGTTTTTCTGCCCAAAACAGTTGAATTAACAACCCAAAAAACCATTGTAACAGACCCCTTCACTTTGGAAACAAGTTCACCAAACATTTTCGCAGGAGGAGACGCCGTATTAGGAACAGGAACCCTTATCGAAGCCATACTGGCTGGAAAACAGGCAGCATTTTCTATCGACCACCATCTAAGAGGCATTCCATTGGACCCAGTTGATATTGCAGAAAACGCTTTTGGGAGAGAAAACAATGGAACCTAAAATTCAATCTAAACCAGACGAAGAACTCCGTATTGGAGTTTATGTTTGTCACTGTGGCAAAAACATTGCAGGTTCAGTAGACTGCGCAGACGTAGCTGAATATGCTTCTAAGCTTCCTAATGTTGTACTGTCAAAGCATAATTTGTATACATGCTCAGATCCAGGGCAAGAAACAATCAAGAAAGACATCAAAGAACATAACCTTAACAGGGTAGTAGTAGCATCGTGCACACCCCGACTTCATGAACCAACATTCAGAAGGACCTGTGAAGAGGCTGGACTAAACAAATATCTCTTCGAGATGGCTAACATAAGAGAGCACTGTAGTTGGGTACACTTATACGAACCAGAACAAGCTACAGCGAAAGCCAAGGATCTAGTTCACATGGCCGTTGCTAGGTCAGCGCTTCTGGAGCCACAAGAAGAGACTGTTGTCCCCGTAACAAGACAGACGTTAGTTATTGGAGGCGGGGTTGCGGGTATTCAGGCAGCTTTAGATTTGGCTGACACTGGGTACAAAGTGTATTTGGTTGAAAAACAGCCCAGCATTGGAGGAAAAATGGCTCAGATTGATAAGACGTTTCCAACAATGGATTGTTCAATATGTATCTTGGCGCCAAAAATGTCCGATGTTGGAAAACATCCTAACATTGAGTTGTTGACAAACTGTGAAGTTACTGAGGTAGGTGGATATATCGGGAATTTCCAAGTTAAAGTACAAAAGAATCCAAGGTACATCACAAAGGATTGTACTGCCTGTGGTGATTGCACTAAAGTGTGCCCTGTGGAAGTGCCCAACGAATTTGAAGTGGGGCTTTCTGGACGAAAAGCCATCTACATGCCATTTGCCCAAAGCGTTCCAGCTAGGTACATAATTGACGCTAAATCCTGTATTGGCCTTGGCGAGAATACTTGTGCTAAATGTAAAGAAGTGTGTGGTCCTGATGCCATAAATTTCAGTGACAAAGCTGAGGAGATTGAACTGAAGGTTGGCACAATTATTGTAGCCACTGGCTTAGACGTGTTTGATCCAGTGTCATTAATGGAATATGGTTATCTCAGATTTTCGAACATAATAACTTCGTTGGAGTTTGAACGGCTCATAAATGCGGGTGGACCTACTGGAGGTCGTCTAGTTCGTCCAAGTGACATGAATGTTCCGAAAACAGTTGTGTTCATTCAATGTGTTGGTTCTAGGTCTGAAAAAAAAGGAAACCCATACTGCAGTAATGTATGCTGTATGAACACAATCAAAGATGCACTACTAATCAAGGAGCACTGGCCAGATGTCAAAATCTACGTTTTTTACATCGATATTCGTGCATTTGGAAAAGGCTTTGAAGATTTGTACAGACGAGCAAAAGAAAAAGGCGTCATTTTCATACGTGGATTGCCTGCTGAAATAATCGAGGACAATAAAACCAAAAATTTGTGGCTGGTTGGAGAGAACACTCTTGAGAAAAAAATTTACACCGTAAATGCGGCCATGGTAATTTTGTCAGTGGGTCTTAGACCCAGAGATGATAGCGAAAAAGTTCAACAGTTGCTTAGATTGTCAAAGACAACAGATGGTTTCTTCATGGAAGCCCATCCGAAATTGAGGCCTGTAGACACTCCAACTGGAGGCGTTTTTCTTGCAGGTTGTGCTGAAGGCCCCAAAGACATCAAAGATAGCGTGACGCAAGCAAGTGCAGCAGCAGCCCGTGCAGGAATTCTTATGGCAAAAGGAAGTGTTACTGTCGAAGCACTGACGCCCACAATGCTTTCTGACAAATGCATGGGTTGTGGTTTGTGCGCGAGAGTTTGTCCATATAATGCAATTATTGTGGATAAAGAAAAGAAACTTGCCACTGTTATTGAAGCAGCATGCGCAGGATGTGGCACTTGTGGTGCAGAATGTTCATTTAATGCAATACAAATGCGACACTTTACTGACGATCAAATATTTGCACAGATAGATGCAGCTACAGCAAAGGATGCGGACAAGAAAATAATCGCTTTTTGTTGTAATTGGTGCTCCTATGCTGGCGCAGATTTTGCGGGAGTAAGCAGAATGCAATATCCGTCTAGTGTTCGCATAATACGGACCATGTGCTCCGGCAGGATTTCTCCAAAATTTGTTGAAAGGGCTTTTGCTAGAGGTGCTGCGGCTGTGCTGGTTGCTGGTTGTCACCTGAATGATTGCCATTACATCGATGCTAATTATCAGACAAAGAGACGAGTTGAAAAATTGTGGAAAAAAATGGAACGATTGGGGTTGGATAAGAATCGGCTTCAGTTAGCTTGGATTAGTGCAGCAGAAGGAGAAAAGTTTGCATCAAAAATTAGGGAGATGCAAAGAATCGTTGAGGGTGCTACTAAGCTGGAGATAGAAAAAACTGTTCAATCTTTGGCTCAAAAAAAAGTTAATGTTGTTACTGAGGTTGCAAAGGCGTGATCTTATGCAACTGGGAACCGTGAAAATTGATTGAGGTTGATGGTTTGCGTGGACAAGCGGTTAAACAAGAGAATCTGAAGGAAACAATAATAGAACGAAAGTTTCTCACAAAAAACTATCGTTTACAATTGAACAAGGATATATGCAATGGATGTGGTGTATGTTTTGAAGTCTGTCCTCATGAAGCAATAAAACTGCTGCAATCAACAGTCTATGAGGGTCATCTGATCCAAAAACCGTCAATTGACATAGATGATGATGCCTGTGTTATGTGTGGCGAATGTAGTGTATTGTGTCCTTTGAATGCACTGGTCATGGAAGTGGATGGAAAAGAAATCGCTACTATTGTAGAAAACGAGGCATTTCCTGTTTTGGTAAAGGAAATCACGGTATCCAAAGAGAAGTGTGTTTCCGATTGCGACTTCAGATGCCAAAAGGAATGCCCCACAGAAGCCATCAAAGTATCAACAACATCCTCGGAAAATGGAGAAACCCTTGAAAGAATTGATGTTAAAATCGATAAATCTCTTTGTGTTTATTGTAGACGTTGCGAGTTTGCTTGTGATCAAAAGGCTATCTTAGTTAAGAAACCGTTTATGGGAAAAATAACTGTGAACCTAGATGCTTGTCCTGAAGGCTGTGTAGCTTGTTCCGAAGTTTGTCCAACTTATGCAATCCACATTGAAGACGGAAAACCTGCAATCAATGATGAGTTGTGCATTTTCTGTTCAGCCTGTGAAAAAGTTTGTCCAAACCAAGCAATCGAAATGACTAGAGAGTGGGTGTTTCATATGGATGTACAAGCGGCGGCGTGGTTAACAGCTTTAAAGAAACTAACTTCGCTTAAAATTGTCGCAAAAGAGCTTAGAATTAAATCTGGAAAAAGAAGAGCTCATGTTGTTCGAGCAAGAGAGATTAAAATAAAATGAAACACAAAACCTTTTTAATTATCCTTTTTTGTTCTCTGCTAGTTTTTGCCCTTCTCTTACAATATTCTTTAATTGCTAAAGACCCCCCAAAAGATGAACAAATTAAATTTTACGTCGGAATTGATGTGGCCTACGATAACATTACAGAAATTCAAATGCTCGTTGACGAAATCAGCAGTTACACAAATTTAGTGGTTATAGGTTGCACAGGTATAACTTACAACACCACGCAACTCTACGAGACATGTCAATATGTTTACGAGAAGGGCTTTTCGTTTATAGTTTACTCGGACATGCCTCCCATAATGGAATGGTTTGTATGCTGTTATGTTGATTGTGTCAATAAATGGGGCGAACAATTTCTTGGATTATACGCCTTCGATGAAGGATGTGGAAGGCAATTGGACCTAAAAACTCCTAGACCGTTCAGAGTTGATGAAGCAGAAAACTACACTGATGCAGAAGAGCAGTTTGTAAACGATGCAACTGAGCGATTGAACTGGTACAAACAAGGTTTTAACAGTTCTATGAATTTTCCATTGTATACTTCAGACTATGCCCTCTACTGGTTTGACTACAAAGCAGGATATGATGTAGTCTTTGCAGAGTTTGGGTGGAACTACAGTAGACAATTAAATGTGGCACTCTGTAGAGGAGCAGCTACAGTTCAAAAAAAGGAGTGGGGAATAATGGTTACTTGGACATATAATGAGCCACCATACATTGAATCAGGCGAAGAACTTTACGACGACATGATCTTAGCATATGAAAATGGCGCAAAATACATTGTAATATTTGATACTAATGAAGAATATACTCATGGAATTTTAGAGGAAGAGCACTTAAACGCTTTAAAACGATTCTGGCAGTACATCCAAGATAATCCCAGAACAAATAATGTAAAAAATGACTGGGTAGCATATGTTCTTCCAAAAGATTATGGGTATGGTTTTCGAGGACCAAACGACAAGATTTGGGGTTTATGGGCAGCTGACGATTTTTCGCTTGAACTATGTACAAATCTTGACAGTCTACTAGAACAATATGGAACTAAACTGGATGTAATTTATGATGACGGCTTAAATTCTAGCAACACAAACGCATATAGCAAACTAATATTTTGGAATGGAACAATAGCCAATAGATAAACACAGTAAGCAATGTCACCCTAGAAGTGAATGGACCCAAGCTAATGTTAGAACAGATTCTAAACTAAAACAATTCCAGTCCAAAAGAGGACAAGGTGAAAAAAGGTATTTTGTGGAAGACATCGCCACAATAAGTGAAAACAGCAAGCTTCACCTGATGGTCAGTGTTTTTGTAAAGTCTTTGGTGCATATTTACATTTTCTAAAAATAGTAGAATATACAGTAGTTTTTGCAGATATACTCGAATTCAGAAGAATCGGGGTTTGCTGAGGCTCGTGCACGGGTATTAAGAGGAGAAAAAAATGAAAACAACATCAAACAACCACTAGTGCTTTTTGTTATTGTTCATTTTCCGTGCCTGAGCATTTTCAGCCCCTTTTTCTTCCGATGAAGTTTTACTCCCAAAAAAAGAAGGGAGGGAAAATTATGGGTTTATTTTCTTT
>JAOZIF010000031.1 GCA_026014495.1 Candidatus Bathyarchaeum sp. | reverse complement strand
TTTATGACGAGTGTCCCAGGAAATCACCGGGTGAATTTTTTTGCAAAAATAAGCAATTCTGAAAATATATTTGGCCGACAAGCAAACCTCTTCCCCTTGTTGCCACATTTCCTGCCAAAACCGACTTTCGTAAATTCTTTGGAAATTGGCTAAAAAGAAGCTGTCTCAAATATTTCAAACATTGAGATTAAACGGCTGGCGGGGCGTAGTCCGCAGGCCGCGTCGCCACAATCTGCCCTGCAGGACAGTAAATGTTTTCAGGCAGAAGATTGTTTTTAAGGTGTTTCTGTTTCATCTTCTTGGTTTCAACAGACCCTCGAATTTCTCTAGCTATGTCATACCGACCAGGAGGAGTACAAACCAGGATCTCTTTATTCGGAAAGGTATTGAGGACCATATGGATCGCTGGAACCATATCAGAGTCAGCAGTAACGATGATCGCCTTATCAAAGTGATTCTGGTGTGCCTCTTGTACGAGCTGAATAACAAAGTTGGTATCTGTGCCCTTTTCCTCGCGTGAGGTCCAAGATGAACCACACGACCGACACGTTACCTTCTTGTTTTTGAAATGCCCGAAGACTGGAGCTACCCCATAAGATTTCAGGGCTTCTACATATTCTTTGTGCCGCCTTGATGCCTGGGGAATCCATTTAGCATAGGCGGTGAAATAAAAAACTTCTCGCAGGACTTCCTTGGATGGTTGAATAAATGCCTCGGAAAGGGACCAAAGATTTACCCATTTCAGGTGGTTAATATTTAGATCTGCGATTGCGTGATAAAGGTTAAAGCCATCTATATAGCACTGTACACGCTTCAAAATTTCCCCCTGAAAGACAAAAAGCCCGTGGCGCAGGCCAACGGGCTCCTCAAGGTAAACCTTAAGGGATGATGTTTAGTTATATAGCTAAGACCTTTACAGGTGTCAACACAATTAATCAAATAAAAACCCCGCAGCGCAGGCTAACGGGGTCTCTGGAGTAAACCCCAGAGGATGACAATCTCTTCTAGCAGAATTATAACACAAAGCTCCTTAAAATTCTTTTCGGCCCTTCGCGCAGAAACTTTATATAGGGATGTGTTTAGCCATGAATTTCAGAAGATCATCGTTCCTAGCATATTCCTCTGTAACCAAATATACCGCGCCCTCAATCCACAGGGTGAAGCGCTGGATCTCCTCCTCGATCTCCTGACACGGGGGGAGCGTGCATCTCAAAACCGTCAATTTTTTATACAGAAGTCGCGACAAGAGCTGACAGTGTCTGTAAGATCAAATACAGACCAGAGCATGGTATGAGTATCAATGGTTGTAGTTTTGGTTTTAAAAGTGTTTTAGCCTCTTTTTTTCAATGCTTTTTCCACTGCTGAAATTGATTTCTTTTTGTGCTCATCGTGAAGGTGGGCATATCTTTTTGTCATGTCTAAGGATGAGTGACCTAGGATTTCAGAAACGGTAAAAATTGGCACTCCGTTTTGAACGAGAAATGACGCACAGGAATGTCGAAGGGAATGAAAAACAATTCTTTTGCGTCTATCTGTAATTCCGTGATTGAGTCCCAAGTCCTTTACGACATCTCGAAATGTTTTTGATACCCATTGAGACTGTTTGCCTTCTCTGGCAGGGAAAACTAAATTTGTTGATGAGTCAGTTTTCTTTTGTGCAAGCATCCTTTGGGCTGTGTGGGTGAGTGGAACGGTTCGGGGTGAGCTGGTTTTTGTATCAAGAAGTCGGATGTTTCCTTGTTCAAAATTAATGCAATCCCAAGTAAGACTAAACACTTCGCTGGCTCTCATGCCTGTATGTAAGCTGAGAAGGGCTATGTCATGCAGTCTCTCTGATTTTAGTTTTAGAGCAGCGAGGAGTTTTTCTGCTTCTTCCGGAGTGAGGAAGCGCTCTCTTAGATTGTTCATGTTTTTTTTGGTGGGCATCCCTGCTTGTTTGTCTTTTGTGGGGGATGGTTTGTTGGTGTGTCCGTCTGATTGCGCCATATTCCAAAGTTGTTGAATGACGCAAAATGCCATGCGGATGGTCGCTGGGCTTTTGCTGTTGTCAGCCATTTTTTTCTTAATTGATCGAAGATGCAGCGGAGCAATTTCGTAAAATTTCAATTTTCCTAGTTTTGGATGAATCCAGAGTTTGTATAGAGATTGTTCAGTTTTCCAGCTTTGCGTTTTTTTGGTTTCTTTGATGTGGGGTAGGTAGTGGTTCGACCAGTAGTTGTTGAAGCTAATATTTCTTTTTTCTTCTAGCTTCTGCTGAGCTTCTGCCTCTTCCTGTGCTTTCCGCTTTTGCTCGATAGCTTTTAGCTGTAGCTCTCTCTCTTCAGCTAAAGAAGTAGGCCCATTGCCAACTTTTTGATTGGCACGGTATTGCTTGATGTTGTTTTGTGCGTCTTGGGCTGTATGGCCTTCTGATAGCCAGCCCAGAGTTTCACA
>JAOZIF010000160.1 GCA_026014495.1 Candidatus Bathyarchaeum sp. | reverse complement strand
CAAATCCATTTCGCCATACAACTTGCCCGCATCCTCATCTAACTCATCCAGAGCCGTGGACAATTTGTTTAGCAATCTACGAATTGTCCCTCGAACCATCTCTTTGGCTCGGAGATATGTGGTTAAATCTTCCCGGGGAAAACTGGTTGACTTGAATCGGGTCCAAGCAACTGCATCCTCAAGTTTTTGTAGCATCCTTTGTTCGCGCTCTTCTTGAGTAAACCAAGTATTAAATGCCTGAGCTGCCTCGGCACTTGTTTCCCGTCTCCAGCACGACTCGATATTATCCTGATCTGGAATCGTTCCTCCCAAACTTTCCAAAGATTTTCGAAAAATTGGTTCTAACTCGCTCTGGGACGGAATCGCCTTGCGAACAAAAATAGTACAATCCCCGTTATCCTCCATATACTGCAACGATGGTGCCTCTAAAATTGGACCCAAATCTTCCATAACTGGAACAATTTCTTGTGCCGTGGTCACCATTGCTTCACCATATTCTGTGCTTTCCATGGCTAAACCCATCATTATCTCTTCTTTTAGGGCACCAACTTTTTCTACCACAAAGTTCACTGCTTTTTCTTCTTCTTCCTGCAATGTTCCCCTAACTGCACCCATGTTAAGGGTTGACAAAACCGCTGACATAACCCGAGTTACAGGATTAAAAATCGTATTAACTGGTCTAAGTTTCATGTACGCTAATGAGTTCGCATAGGCAATATCCGCAAGTTTGTCCGGATACCATGCAGTCAAATATGCATTGACAAAAGTATCGTTAACTACTGAATTCACAAAATTACCTAGCATCGTTCTTTTTTTGGACGGGGCAACGGATTCAGAATTAACCTTAATCAACGTGTGGGTCGTCAAATGGTAAACACACGCCCGGAACAGTCGACCAACTTTGTCTTTTCCGTTGTCGTCGGCGGGGTAAGTGTAACCCAAAAATGAAACAGTTTTTTCTTCGGTTTCTGGGTTCTGGGCCACAATTGGCAATGGTAAAGTAACATTAAAACCTGCTTTGTTCTGGGTCAAGGTTGGCTGTTTCAGGTTTATGTCTACGCAGATTCCTGTTTTCATGTTGTCTTTTTGCAGGGAAAGCAACGCGGCATAATCTAAAAATCCCATAGTCCTCAACCTGAGGTGTCGTTTTTACTGTGGAGGTGGAAATACCGACTCCACGATTCGTCTAACGTCTGCTTGAACTTCGATGTTGTCGCTGGTTAATGCAATGATTGTTTCTTCGGCTGCAACGTTAGGAGTGTTTCCGTCATAAACCAAAGTTGCCCAGTTAATCAAGTCACCAAGGGACGGCCCGTAAGGCAAATCTCCTGCCTTGTATTGTCTGCGTAACTCGGCACCGACCTGAATGATCTTGTAAGCTACGTCCTCATCGAGCTTTGTACGTTTTCTGAGCATATCTACTTCGTTAGGGGAAATTTGCTCTCCAACACTGGTGTAATCAAAGTTAATCCACACTGCCATTCGCCGTCTCATGGCTGCGTTCAACGGTTTAGTTCCCGAGAACTCAGACGAGTGGGGGTTCATGCTCAAAATTAAATACCCGTAAGGATGTCGATGTACGCATTCATTGTCTTTCTCGTTCAAAACCAAGTGACCACGAGTGTCCAAAACAGGGTTCAACCTAGTAGCTACGTCCTGTTTCATCATGTTTGCTTCGTCAAGATACATGATTCCGCCACTGCGCAACCAACGAGTAACTAACCCGTCGATCCAGTTCTCTTTTCCCAAACCAATGAATCGACCAATCAAGTCATACGAAGACGTGTTTAGACCACAGTTGACCTCATAAACGGGCAGTCCACACAACTCAGCAACCAGGTAAACGATGTGAGTTTTTCCTGTTCCTGAAGGCCCGATAAGTGAACACTGCTTAAAGTAGAACAAGGCGCGAACTATTCGTTCAACGAACTTGTTACCACTATCAATGTAATATGGCGTGCCTTTTGGTATCATCTCATCCATGTGCGCAAAACTGTATCCCGGGTGAAGGTCATACCTTTGAATTTCATACTTGTCGTAAAGTGGGCATTGGGACATTGGGCGTTCTTTGTCAAGGGTTACTTTGATTTTGCCTTTTTCGTTACGGGCAGAAGACACTAGCTTCATTCTGCTTTTTTCTTGTTCATCTCGTAAACCTTGATGGCCGTAGCTCAAAACTGTTCCACCCGATAAGAAAAATGCTTGGAAAAAAGGATATAAGTATTCCGTCTTACGACTTAATATGCTTGTTAGGTATGAACACTAACTAACCCGTCAAAACAGCATAACTAAGTGCGTGTGTCACAAAAACAACACACAAGGGCTTTAGAAAACAAACAAAGACAAACAACAAAAGGAATTGATTCCAATGGGCCAAAGTACAGCACAGGCGTCGACCACTGCTAAAGCTCCACAGATGAGTCTGGATGAGCTTATATGCTCCATG
>JAOZIF010000059.1 GCA_026014495.1 Candidatus Bathyarchaeum sp. | reverse complement strand
TACATTGTTGAAAACTAACTTTTTTTCTGAAAAATTCTGCACAACACACATTTACTAAAAAAGTTCACACAAGCATTAGCACACTCTAGCAGAACATCGTTGAAAACAAACCTTTTTAGAAAAACAAACATAAGGCAAGTTAGCACATTTGCGTATAGATACTTACCAGCATGGAAAAAGCAGCTATGAAAGATAAAATGTATTACTTCCGCAAGAACCATTCACGTGCAGAGCACAGAGTCCAAGAAGTCATTACATGCCTAAAACTAAACGGGCATGACCCAAAGTCAGGTTTGCTGCTTGACCTAGGTTGTGGTCCAGGTTATCCACACATATATTTTTTGAAAAAAGGAATCCAAGCAGTTGGCATAGAAGTTGTTAAGACAAGAATTCAAACTGCAAAAAAGAATTCGCCAAACGGAAACTTCATTTTAGCTGATGGCTGCAAGTTGCCATTCAAAGAAGATTGCTTTGACACAGTAATATCAAATGATGTGCTAGAACATCTTCCATATGAATTAGCAAAACCAATGTTTGATGAAGCAAACAGAACAATGAAAGCAGATGGAGTAGTGTACATCAGTGTTGCTAATAAATATCAAATTCAGGAACCTCACACTCTTATTCCGTTCTTAACGTGGTTTCCTAGACCGTGCTGGGAGAAAATTCATAAAATTGTGAAAAAACGTCCCATAGGCGACACCTACTACCCATACACGACACGTATGCTAAAGAATCTGTGCAAAGAAACAAAGTTTTGCCACAAAGACTTCACATGGATATACGCCTTGTACAAAATATCAAGAATCGATTACATAGGTAACCGAACAGTTAGAAGAATTGCACAAACAATAAAAAAGCTTGGATTCACCAGACAAGCTCAAATCATTGCAGAAAAAGTCAGCGTCATCATATTTGTCTGCAAGAAATGCTAAAAATGCCACGAGACAAATGTAAAACAAGTTTTTCGTTCACAAACAATAAAGTGTTGTTTAGCGTTTATGAGTAAAGTATAAAGATGTGTACTCCCAGTCAAAAGTGACGAGGGTTAAAGTTGCCTGCAATAGAAGTAGGAAGAATATGTGTTAAAGTCGTAGGGCGAGAAGCAGGAAAAAAATGCGTAATAGTAGACATTGTAGACAAAAACTTTGTTCTAATCACTGGTCCTAAAACTGTCTCGGACATAAAACGGAGACGAGTCAACGTTAACCACCTAAAGCCAACCAACGAAAAAATCGAAATCAAACGAGGCTCAACAGACGAAGAAATCGCTGAAGCACTAAAGACGCCAGGTACACAAGAACAGCCAAACACAACAGTGAATCCCGCCCTATCCTAACTCTTTTTTTTTCCTTTGGAGAAATATTATGCGAAGAATCAACGAACCGTGGAAAATCAAGCGAAGCTTGGTAGTTAAGACTGAGGAAGAAACTGACCCTAGTTTCGGTTACAAACCCGAAGAACGTCCAATCAAAGAGTACATGCGGTTTGGAATAATAAATTTAGACAAGCCTGCGGGACCATCAAGCCACGAGGTTACAGCATGGCTCAAACGAATCCTTAGTCTTGAACGTGCCGGTCACGGCGGGACCCTTGAAGCTTAACATAGCTGGGGAAATCCCAAAGTTACTGGTATTCTACCTAATGCCCTAGATGATGCCACAAAAGTAATTCAGGCGCTCCTGTTAGCAGGCAAAGAATACGTCTGCGTTATGAGGCTTCATTCTCAAGTTGCAGAAAACAATGTAAAAAAGGTCTTAGAAGAATTTCAGGGACCAATCTACCAGCGACCGCCTGCAAGGTCAGCGGTTAAACGGCAACTCAGAACAAGAACAATCTACTACAACGAATTTATAGAAATGAATGAACGAAATGTCCTCTTCAAGGTTGGATGCGAAGCAGGTACATACATACGAAAACTGTGCTACGATATCGGCGAGGTTTTAGGCTGCGGCGCTCACATGCAAGAGCTACGCAGAACACGAGCAGGACCATTTATTGAAGACGAAAGCCTAGTCACATTGCACGACGTGTCATATCTTTATAGCAGATGGGAAGAAACCAAAGACGAAAAGTTTCTGCGACAATTTGTTTCACCCATGGAAAAAGCCCTAACTTTGATGCCAAAAATCTATGTACGAGACACTGCAGTAGACGCCCTATGCCACGGAGCACACTTAACTGCCCCAGGAGTGTTAGCATTGGATGCTGGAATTAAAATCGGCGACGCAGTAGCAGTCTTCACGCAAAAAGGAGAAGCAGTAACAATGGCAAAAGCGTTTGTTTCTTCTGAAAAGATTCTGAAAATGGATCATGGTTTTGTCGCAAAGACCCAAAGGGTAATGATGCCACGCGGAATATACCCCAAAAAGTGGCACAGCAGCCAGTAAAAGCAGATTTTTTCGAAAAGACTAAAAAACAGGTCTGTTGCTATTCTACAGTTGTGCCGAGGTCTCCT
>JAOZIF010000127.1 GCA_026014495.1 Candidatus Bathyarchaeum sp. | reverse complement strand
CTATTCTGAAATTGCAGCATAAAAAAAGAGACCGCCTTTTTGGACAGCCTCTTTCAATGTTAACCCCCAAACACACGGATGATCAGAACGATCACCCGATGTAAATGTAATTATTTTTATATTGGAGCAAGGTATAAGGCCATCGATAATATCTATCAAATTGTTTCTTCTGATTTGGTTAAATGATTTCCCGCTTTTTCCTGAGTTCCGCACTGGGACACCCAAACTAAAAATCAAATAATTTTGCGAGTTGATTTTGCTCTTCGTTTAGGAGTAAAGTTTCTTTGTACGTATTGCCATTAGCAGGATCTGTAAACTCAACTGCATAAATTGACTTGGCTATCTCAATAGCCTGCTCACAACTTATCTGGGCATTTTTTTGTTTTAATTGCCGCTCAAGTTCTTTGTAAACTTTATAGGCCACAAAAATTGATGGTAATATGGGCTTCGATCCTCTTTTGCAAGCGATGATAAATTGGCCGGATCTTCAAATCATGTTTTGAAACCCTGAAGGCCTTCTCTATTTTCCAGAGTTGACCGTAATTACTGATAATCTGATTTCTTGAAAGCGTTGTATTAGTTAGGTAGCCTTTCAACCCATCCCATACAGCATCTTGGGCAAACTTTTCATGGTCGATGGTAATGTTGATTTCTCCTTCCAGTTTTAAATATTTATTGTAGCCCCTATTGTTAATTGAAGACTTAGTCATTTTACCTGATTTTACTTTCTGTTCCAGTTTTACCAGCCCTCTGTCCCTGTTGTGCTTATCTTTTTTTGCCCTTCGCTCTGTGTAGCCAACAATTAGCCTTGTTGCATCTTCTTTGTTGATAATGGCACTTGTTTTATCATCCAGCTTTAGTGAAAGTATTTTTTGCTTCACGGCTGTACTCTCATTTTTTATTCTTGCTCCAAGAATAAACTCGTAACCTTTGTCCTGTAGCTCTTTTACATTCGATGATGAGAGCAATCCTGAGTCGGCAATTACAATTAGCTTATCCAGCTGATATTTGGCTTTAAATGCGTCAATGACAGGGAGCATTGTATGGCCTTCAAACTTGTTCCCTTCGTGGATCTCATAGGCCAGAGGGTAGCCTTCCAGACCAACAAGAAGTCCTAATACAATTTGTGGATTTTGATGTCTTCCTTCCTTGGAAAAACCTCGTTTTCGAATTTCATCTTCATCGTCTATTTGAAAGTAGATAGTAGTAACATCGTAAAAAACAACATTAACAATACCTCCAAGAATCTTCTTGGTATGGTTGTAGCTAATTTGCTGAAGGGTTTCCTTGTGATTTGTATAAATCTTATCCAGGTATCTGTAGATGCGATCCTCATTAATATAAACCGAAAAGTATCGTTGCAAATAGTGCGTAGTCCTTAATTTGCTGGCCGGGTGCGAAAGTCGAACCAAAACCAGCTGTTTGAGAAGATCATCGCAAACTTCATTGAAACCTATTTCGGTATAAATCTTACCAAGTAAAAGATGAATCCCATCGATGTATATTTTTTGAATGCTTTGTTTGATTGTTTGTTTGAAATCCCGGGTGGAGAAATCAAAGGTTTGCTGCCCCTGGTAATGCTCGATGTAATCTAATCCTTGATTGTAAAGTATGTTAATGTTAATCTCGGTAGCATCGTTTGAGCTGCCAATTGTTTTAACCATTTTGTATTCCCCTCTGCTTTTATCAATGATTTGCACACTTACAACTCCGCTTTTATTCTTCTTTTTTCTCACAAACATAGTGCAAATATACCGCTGGGACACCCAAACAAACAAGCAAAAATAGGTTATTTGTCTGGCTATGTGCGATTTATGATTTTTGTCTTAGAAAGAGTGCGGAACTCAGGAAAAAAACTTGTTGGTTGCCTGTCGCACGGCTGCGGCAAGCAAAAAAATGTTGTGGTAACCTTGTCGCACAACTGCAACAAGCAAGAAAACTTGTTAGCTGCCTGTCGCACGGCTGCAGCGAGCGAAAAAACTTGTTGATTCGCTTGTTGCACAGCTGTGGCAAGCAAAAAAATGTTGTGGCAACCTTGTCGCACAGCTGCAACAAGCGAAAAATTATTGTGGATGAAGTGTTGCACGGCTGCGGCAGGCTAATTTTTACCGTCTTACACATGAAGTTACTTTCCAACTGTTCTTTTCTTCACCGCCTTAATCACCACTTCCTGTTCGCACTGCGGGCAAATATAAATTTCGCATCCGGTGCAGCCAAAACAATTGCTGCACATGCGCGGAACATCGAGATTGGAAAACTGAAAATTACAGTTTGGACAGGTGTATATTTTCTCCTTTTTCGGTGCAAACATTACACAAATGACTTAACCAAACGAAGTATTCCGAAAATAACAACCAGCGTAAAAATGATAGCAGCTCCCGAAGGAATATTCAGAAAGTAGGAAATAAACAAACCGGCAATTGTACCCACAAAAGCAAACAACGACGAATACACCAGCAGGCGT
>JAOZIF010000074.1 GCA_026014495.1 Candidatus Bathyarchaeum sp. | reverse complement strand
TGTTAGCCTCGATAGGTCAGCCAACAGGTCTTTGTGTTTGAGAAGCGAAGCCAACTCATTAGATGCATGAACAAGCCACTTGGCTGTTGAGATTAGCCGATAAAGGTCTCCTGGCTGAACTCTGTATTGTTCAATCATTTCGTCTTCGCTTGTTTCGTTCATCCAAGACTTGAGCACTAACGAGAGTTTTGCTTCTCCAAGAAAGTTTTCAAAAGCTAGCCTGTCCATCCATGGGTCAGGAAGCTCAAACATGAACTCGTCTTTGTGGTCTTCAATAAAAAACTGGAGAGTATCCATCTCGTTTGCGTAAGGGCGAAGCTTAGGGTACATGTCTGGGGTGCGGGCAATCATGTGAAGAAAACTAACGTCAGTGACGTGTTGTGCACGGTTTGTAAGGGCATCTCTTATTGTAACTCCCGTGAGGGGGTCAAGGTATAGTTCGGAGACTCTTCGTCCAAATTTGGTGGCATAAATCTTGTCGCCAACATATTCAATCATTTTTTCTGTGAACAAAAAGCCCAAACTTTTTTGGATAACTCCCTTTATCGCCCGGGGGTCATACTGGTAAGCATAAAATGTCTTGCCAAAAAACTCGTAGATTCCCTGCTCTGTATGAGCAAAATCCGACGCAACCGTAGCTAAAACATGAGACCGAAGTATACGTTCCACCGCAAGTTTAGACCATATTTTTTCGGTTTCAGCCAAAATGTAGCTTTCCATAAGATACTCGCGTTCATCTTCAGTTTTGGCTACCAGTATCGAGTCCCCAAACTTGTCGTATCGTGGTCTTCCCGCACGCCCAGCCATCTGTTTATACTCAAGAACAGGAATCGGATAGTAGCCGTAACTAGATTCGTATCTTCTGTATTCGTTGATTATTACTATTCTTGCTGGAAGATTCATCCCAAACGCTAATGTTGGCGTGGCGGTTAGAACCTTGATTTTTCCTGCCTTAAACGCATCCTCAACTATTTTCCTGTGACCACCACTCAAGCCAGCATGATGAAACGCGGCTCCGCAACTAACCACTTCTGCTAGTTGCTCGCCAAGTCTGGTTCGCTCTCCTGTTGAAAGAATTTGTTCAGATAACTGCTTTAAAGAACGTTTCATGGGCTTTGAGAGCAGAGGCTTGATTTTTGCTGCAACTTTTTTGGCTAGACTTATCGAGTTTCTTCTGGTGCCTGCAAATGCTAAGGCTTGGTTTCCAGATTTTACTGTGTAAACCGCCAAATTCAGGGTTGGGTCTTTAGCGGCTTTCTCTATTTTGAGTGCACCGCCGTCCTTGAACAAAACCTCGTCATGCAGTATCACGCCTTCCCTGAGGGTTACAGGTCTCCATTCTGTTGTAACCGAGATTGCCTTAAGCCAATCCGCAACCTCTTCCACATTCTGTATTGTAGCACTCAAGACCACAAGTTGAATGTCGGGATTCACCTGCATGAGCCGCGCAAGCACGACTTCAAGGGTTGGTCCACGGTCTGCATCGTTAAGAAGATGCACTTCATCGGCAACCACAAGAGAAACATCACTTACCCACTTGGCTCTGTGCCGCAGCAAAGAATCTGCCTTCTCGTTTGTGGTCACTATGATGTCATGTTTTCCCATCCACGGGTCACTGCTGTCGTAGTCGCCTGTGCTGACGCCCACGCTGACCCGTCTGCCGTTAGCTTTGCGTATATTCGTGTATTTTCCGAATTCCTCAAACTTCTCACTGGCTAAAGCCCGCAACGGAGACAAATACAGAACTTTGCCATCCCGCTCCAAAACATGCTTAAGTGCACACAGTTCAGCAACCAAAGTCTTACCTGAAGCAGTGGGACTCGCCAAAACAAGGTTCTTTCCATCCAAAGCACCCGCTAAAACAGCTTCCTGCTGAGGCGGATACAACTCAGTAAGCCCTAAATCAGCTAAAACCTGTTTTACAGAATCATGTAACTGCAGCTCTTCAATCTTCAACGTTGTTGACCCTTACTTCAAGTCTTCTTGAGGAAACCGTCCCGTGGCGCAAAAAGGGTTCCCTCTTTTAGCATCTGTCCAATGAGGCGCTCTGCTTCTCCAGCCATTATATCATACTCTGCTTGAAGCTTCTCTAGCAACCGTTCCTTGTCAACCATTCCCGTTTCCTTCTCCAAAGTAGTAATGACTCCCAGAATTATTGAAAGCTTGTCACGCAGGCTCTTGGGTTTTCCTGTCATTATGATGTCGATGTCAAACTGGTGAGAAGAAATGTCGATTCCAACCTGTTCAAGAGAAATTTTCATAATGTCTATTGCTCGTTCAGCATCTTCGAGCGTAACCTTGTCTCTGAGAGCTACACGCGCCCTAGCTTCAGCCACACGAACCAACGACTCCAACTGTCGCGCAGTAATAGCCACTGGTGTTCCTTCTGTTTCGCTGGCTGAACGCATACGCAAATAGAATTCTTTGAGGCAATCCAAAGCCTCTTGTGTAATTACAGGCTTTATGTTTTTGGCGTAACTGACATACTTCCTGAAAAGCTCTCCTTCTATTGGTGCTTCGGTTGGAGACACTCCAGTTCTGTGAAGGTCAAGAATGTGATCTGTCATTTTTGCATCTTTAGTTGCCTCTGGCACATCCCTTAAAACAAAAATCAAGTCGAACCTTGAAAGTATGGTAACTGGAAGCGAAATGTTCTCTCCCACAGTCCTGTACGGGTCATACCTGCCCAATGTGGGGTTTGCCGCAGCCAGAATAGATGTTCGTGCATTCAAAGTAGCCACAATACCACCCTTAGCCACTGAAACAGTATGCTGCTCCATGACTTCATGAATGGCTACACGGTCTTCTGTACGCATCTTATCCATTTCGTCTATGGCAGCTACACCTTTATCCGCCAAAACCAAGGCTCCAGCTTCAAGGGTCATTCCACCAGTTTTGTCACGAAGAACCGCAGCAGTCAAACCCGCCGCAGTAGTTCCACGACCAGACGTGTACAATCCACGAGGAGCAATTTTTGCCACATACTGTAGAAGCTGGGACTTGGCGGTTCCAGGGTCTCCAACCATCAAAACGTTCAAGTCTCCCCTGATTGTGATGTCCGGGAAATGTTTCCCAGTTCCTCCAAAAAGAAGATACATTATCGCTTCTTTGATGTGCTCGTACCCGTAAACGGAAGGAGCTAAAGAATGAAGAACTTTTGTGTGAATAGTAGGGTCTTTCGCCAAATCACGAATCTGTTTTTCTTCTTCAGGCGTAATAAGAACCTTTTCAGGCTCCTTACTTTCCACATCTATGTGGTTTGTGTCAAGATGCAAAGTAAACGAACGCAACTGCCCAACCTTTGGGAGACGTGCAGCAACAGCACGGGTAATTCCTACTACTGAAACATGATCTCCAGGTCGTGCAGCGTCAACAAGATCACGTTCTAGGAGTTTAATGTCCAGCCACCTTGGAAGCTGACCCGGAGGAAGATCCTCAGGACGCTCTTGGATACGAACATCTTGGGAGTCAATAAATGTGGATTCTTCCTGAATAAAATCAAATGAACTTTTTCTTCGACACTCTGGAGCACTACACGCTAACGGTGCAGTTAGAAACGGACCTGACTGACTAACATGAGACATAGCACCACACCATTTACACTTGAATGCAGCTTCCATAACCATAGGTCGGGCGGGACTGGCACGGACAACAATGCCATCTAGCATCACAAGGTGTCCAATATGCTTGGAGCCCAAAATTCGCAGCGGCGTAGTTTCGGGTAGTCCACGAAAACGCACTGTAATGCTTCCAAGCTCCTCTGCATATTCTGGTTCCTCTATTTGCAGTTGAGCTTTAGCGGCTCGGTTTGCGTATTCGAGATACTCGTCGGGGTTATCCATTAGTTGCTGAGCGAGTTTAGGTTCTGATGCTAACAGTTCGTCAAAATCTACAACAAATGATTTGCTTCCAGCGACAGCCATGCTTGAAAGTCTTTCGCGGTATTTGTCCATTTTAAAAAAGTCCAGAAAAAGCGCCTCTGGGTCTGCTGTTAGTACTTCCTCGGTCATGTTCTGTCGCCTCCTTTGGATTTTAGAATTCCATTTTTCCAGTCGTTAATAATCTTGTGTAAAGATTCATACACATATTTTTCTTCTTTTGTTAAGCTCCGCAGGATTTGACCTGTTTGGTCTCTTCCAGATGAAGCTAAAGCAACTATCTTTTTGAGTCTCATCCGCGTTATGTCATCGGAGAGATTTTTTGCTTTCTCATAATCGCTTCTTTTTTCTGGCTTTTTGATAGCCTGCTCATTTAGCTCTTCGAGGTAACGTCGCAGTTTAGGGTAAAAGTCCTCGGGAAGCGATGTGGTCTTTTGTGATGTCTGCACACGTTCTTTCCAGTGTATCTTGTTTAGCATAGTCACATCTATTGGTTCTTCCATGCGGATGCGAGCTATTCCAGCCTTTTTTAGCTCCGTGGCTACCCAATACATGACTTCGTACTCTTTTCCTTCTTGAAAGGGTCCAACTTTTATGCCTGGAAGTTCGATTGCTGGGTTGTTCCTGTTTGCCACTACCTTAACAGGCGTATTTTCGAAGACGAAATCAGCGTCTTGAATAAATTTTGCAGGGTCAGCAGACAATCCCAGTTCTCCTTGGGCAGACGTTTTGCCCCACAAACAATGTGACGGACAGATATAAAAGCTAAATTCAATTGCCTGTATCAAATTTTTATGACGAAAAACCTGAGATTTTGCATTTTTGGGGGCTATATCTGCCAATTAAACTGGCACAAATACATGGTAGTTGTTAGAGTGTTTCTTCTGTGCCTACGTCTGTGGAGGGCGCTGTGGCTGTGTATTTTGTTACTCTTACGTTTCGGTAACAGACGTCGTTTCCTTCTACGCTATCAGCGTCGTTAGCGAATACAATTCTGTTAAAGTCGCCACTGAAGTTATCTAAAATTATGGTGTATGCCTGCCAGTTTCCTGCACCTGTGTATCCATAGTGGTCGCTAATTCCCCAGCTTTGGGTTCCGTATACTCTGTAGAATAGGTTATTGCTTACGCTGTTGTCTGTGTCTACTCCTACTCCGTTTATTTCTGCCTGAGTTCCGGTGCTCTTAAAATCAAAGCAGATTGCTTGGCTGCCGTCGCCAGCAACAGTTAATGTGTTCATGATTGCTTTCCAGTTGTTTCCCCACATTCTCAAGGTAGTATCGTCAATTATTTCCCACTGTGACGAATCCGCATCCTGACTCGAACCCCCATAGCTTACTACTCCGTCTCGTGTAAAGTTAAAAAATTGGTTAAATGTTTGGTCAGGGCTGCTTTCTGAAGTGGCTGAGGGATTTGCGTAATACATGTAAATTGTTTCAGTGGACGATGCAGAAATGGATGGAACCTTAATCCATACCACTGCGGAGTCTGACGGGACATAGCTTTCAATCCAGTAAGAAATTAAGGTCTGCTTGTCGTTTGCTGTGAAACGTAAGTCAGAAAAATCGGCGAGCATGTCCGAGTCATACTCAACAATAAGCTGAATCTGATAATCCGTTAAATCATCTGGGTTTAAGGTGTTGTCGATTGTTACTGTTTTTCTGTTACTCCAAAATGGGTTGTACCATGTTTCCGAAGACCCAGAACAAGCTGTGGAAACATATACAATTTTTGTGGCCGATGCAGTGACAACCGTGAATTCATATTTATTTGATGATGTGAAGCTTTGAATTACTCTGAGAACTGCTGTTTCGCCAGCATCTAATTTTGAGTCACCTGAAACAATTGATACATCACTGGCGGTTACGTCGTTTACTTCTACCTCGCTGATTGTAGCTGAGCTTGTTCCCAGATTTTTAACGGTTAAGTCAACATAGGAAATGTCTGAAGCCCATGAGCTGTCAGTTATTCTCAAATCGTCAACCTGCATGAAGTTAAGGGACATTGAACCCATCCATGTGGTTGCTGCGACAGAGACAGCTACTACAACTGCAATTAAAATAATCGAAGCTATAACTGGGCTAAGTGCCTTATTGTTTTTTGTGAATTTACTCAAACAGGACCCGCACACATATTATTGGCTTTAGTTCTTGTTCCGATTCTAAATATGTTATGAATTTAATGTACTAATTCATAATGTAACAAAATCTGTTCACATATATCTTAGAAAGTGTTAATAGCAGTTCCAACAAAACGGTTGTTCATGAAAATCACAAAGAAATCGTATACTGCACTATTTCCTTGTCCAGTTGTTCTTGTAACCTGCATAGATTCCACGGGAAAACCTAACATAATCACTTTAGCATGGGCTGGAACAGTATGCTCTGAACCGCCCATGATAGGGTTAGGAGTCAGACCAACACGATACTCTCATAAACTGATAACAAACAGCAAAGAATTTGTTGTAAACATTCCCGCAACCAAAATCATACAAGAAACAGACTACTGTGGAATAACATCCGGAAAAGACATCGACAAGTTTTCTGAAACAAAACTAACTCCAGAAAAAGCAGACAACGTCAAGGCTCCACTAATCCGTGAATGCCCAGTAAACATAGAGTGCGTTTTGAAAAAAACAGTTTCATTGGGCACACATGACCTGTTTATTGGAGAAACTGTGCAAGTCCACATCAACCAATCAATCCTAGACGAAAAAGGAAACATTGACTTCACAAAAGCAGCCCCATTCACATACAACCAAGGCGAATACTGGAGCCTGCACAAAAAACTAGGAACCTACGGATTCTCAAAAAACAAAAAAGAACACTAACAACAGAAATGCACACATCTTGTTTGTTTCTGTTTTTAGGCGCCCAGCTTCTACACTACTAGTAAGAAAAAGAACTGGAAGCGTCCAGTAAACGAGCAGTCTGTGAATACCTACTCTATGAATAACCTGCCCCTGAAAGTGTGCTTGAAATCAATTCAAGGTCACGTATCTGAATCTTGTGTGCCTCTCTAATCAGCGGGCTAACAACCTTAAGCACTGTTAGGCCTCTTTCGGTTACAACATAATAGGCTGTGTCATTGTCAAAAGTTTCTTCCTCAATAAGACCCCGATTCCACAATAGCCTTACATGAGGCTCCAAACGACACTCATCCATTTCAAACCTATTCAACAGTTGGGTCATGGTCATAGGACCGCTAGAAACCAAGGTGCAAAGAACTTCAATGCATATCATCAACTTTGATTTTTCTGAGTTTTCAACATGTTCATTTCGGATAGAGGCTGGTTTAGGTTTGTCAACGTGTTCTGTTTGAAAAGAAACTGGTTTAGTGCTTTCAAAGAGTTCCTTTCGGAGAATCAGTGACTTAACTTTTTCAAGGTTCTCCTTTTGAACCAGTAGTGCTTTAGCTTTTTTTATTGCATCATATGCCATGGGGTGTCCCCGTTTTCCTTTTGCCAGAATTTGGTTATATGTATTGTGAATTACAAATGTAAATCCAAAATATCGCTCGGCAGATGTGCAGGGCTCTGTTCCAGTTATAAAGGCATATAGCAAAATAAATTAGTGGAACTTAACACGTTACTTGTCACACGGTTACGGGAGCATTAGTTATGAAGCTTAATGATGAAGTTATGTGGGTTGAAAAGTATCGACCAAAAACACTAGACGAAATTGTGGACCTACACCATGTTGTAGAAAGCCTCCAAGCTTTCCTTAAAAATCCACAGTCAATGCCACATCTGCTTTTAGCTGGAATACCAGGCACAGGAAAAACAACAGTTGCCTTATGTATTGCACGCGAATTGTTTGGAGATAAATGGAAATCTTTTACCTTAGAGCTTAACGCGTCTGATGAAAGAGGAATCAACACCGTAAGGGACAGGATTAAAGACTTCTCCCGCTACGGCAGAACAGGCTTTGGAGACGCACCTTACTCTCTCATAATACTAGATGAAAGCGACCAAATGACCGGACCTGCCCAAACAGCTCTCAGAAGAATAATGGAAACCAGTTCTCGAACCAGCAGATTTATTCTAATATGTAATTACTCGAGCAAAATTATTGAGCCAATTCAGAGCCGTTGTGCTATATTCAGATTCTCAAAACTAGACAAGATTGCCATGATAGAGCATCTCAAAAAGATTGCCGATAAAGAAGATATACAGCTGTTAGAAGAGGCAGCAGAAAGAATCGTAGAATACTCTGAAGGCGACCTCCGACACGCAATAAATTCGCTGCAAACCGCCGCTGCATACCAAACAGGTGTCATAGATGAGCAAACAGTTCTTCAAGTGTTTGGTGAAGCAAGCCCCAGACAAGTACAGGCAATGCTTAACAAGGCGCTTAATGGCAACTTTGTAGAAGCAAGAAAACTGATGTACGACCTAATTGGGCAGTATGGTTTTTCTGGTTCAGAAATAGTGCGCCAGATGCAGCGCGAATTACTCAAAGTTGCATACTTATCTGACACCGAAAAGGCTGAACTAACAAACATCATAGGAGAATACGACTACAGGCTTACGCAAGGCGCAAACAGCGACATCCAATTAAGTGCATTACTTGCTCAGTTCTCAAAGTTTGGAAAATAAAAAGGGGAACATAAGTGAATAACGATCTTTTATGGGTTGAAAAGTATCGCCCAAAAAAGATTTCAGACGTAGTAGGCAACGAACTAGCAAAAACCACGTTCGTTAACTGGTTAACAAACAAACGGCGACGAAAAAAGGCAGTGCTACTTTATGGACCCGCAGGTGTAGGAAAAACTGCGATGGTGAACGCAGCCTCAAACCAGTTTAACTTTACAATTATTGAAATGAACGCAAGCGACACTCGAACAGAAAAGGCAATCAACAAGGTAGGCAAACCAGCCACATCTTTCGTTGCCTTGGACACGTTCACTGCTAACACCAAGGGCAACATACTGTTCTTGGATGAGGTTGACGGAGTTTTTGGTCAACAGGACAGAGGCGGAATAAAAGCCATAATCAACATCGTCAAAGAGTCGCTCATTCCCGTTGTAATGGCTGCCAACAACACAGACATAAAAAAACTTAGACCACTAAAAAAAGTCTGCCAGATGATACGGTTTCATCCAGTACGCATACCTTTGATAATAATTACTTTACAAAAAATTTGTGCCCTAGAAAACATTAAAGCCGAATTTGAAGCCCTTGAAAGAATTGCACAGAACAGCCGAGGCGACATGCGGTCTGCAATAAATGATCTGCAAAGCAGTTCTGAAGGAAAAGCAGTTCTAACCGTTCAAGACACCATGTTTCTAAGTTTAAGAAGCAAAGATATCGGCATGTATGAAACGCTTATGGGAGTGTTTTCGGCGCAATCTGTTGGAGAAGCAGCAATGATTCTTAACCGTTCAAACGTCAACTATGACGATTTCATGCTTTCAATCAGTGACAATCTTCCACTCAGATACCCTGACCCAGAGGATTTGGCAAAGGCGTACGATTTTGTTTCAAGGGCAGATTTGTTTAGAGGCAGAGTGGGAACAGAAAACTGGCGCCTTTTGAAGTACTTTTTTAACTATATTGCCGAGGCTGGAACGGTTTCTCCAGAGTCGTTTAAACCATTTGAAGTCATATTCCCACCAATGCGCATAATGAAGTTGTTTTGGACCAAAGGCAAAAGAACAAAACTGAATAATATTTGCGCAAAAATAGCTCGGAATTGTCACGTTTCACAGACTACCGCTAAAACAGATATTGTCCCGTTCCTCAAGATTATTTTAGAGAAACAAAAAACAAGTCAAATACCTTCTTGGCTTAAACTAGAGCCTGAAGAAGTAGACTATCTCAAGGCGATGAACAACATCTAGGTGTCAAACATGGTGGTTTTGAATAAAAAATCGTTCACACTTCCTTACCTTGAAAGAGAAAAATTCAGCCGCCTACTACGGCTTGGTCTTGAATACAATCGCGACAAAGGAGTGTACAGCATAAAAAGTTTCGACAAAATCGAAGAACTCACTAACACTTTATCCAGCATTTTAAACGATGAAGTTGTGTTCCTGCAAAATTGTCTGATATGCAGTAACGTTTTTTCATGCTCAGACTGCAATTACGCTGAGCTTTGTGAAACAAAAAATCTGCCATTTGAATGTGTATGTCCTCAATGCCTAAAAGAAGACAAAACCCATCAACAAAAAACATTCTAAAACATGTGCACGCTATCTTTTTTCTGAGCACAGTTTTGATGCGTAATGCTTCATCAGGTTATGGTTGGGGTCTTTCGCCTAAAGTTACAATTAACTCTAGTTCATGCCCGTCTCTGATAACTCCTAACGTCACAGAATCTTCGGGGCGGATGTTTCTTTCCATGTAAACCACAAAGTCGTTCATGGTTATAACGGGAATTCCATCAACTTGTATGATTACGTCTCCGCCAATCAGAACTTCTAGCCCATCAACAATGGCATACTCATTTCCAGCTCTTAGCCCAGCCCAATCTGCTGGACTTCCAGCGGTCACATTCATCACAAGAAGACCTTGAACTTTATCTAAGCCAATGACATCAGCAAGCGCTAGGTTCATCTCCAAAACAGAGATGCCTACCCACGGATGGTCGTAGCCTCCAGTTTCTATTAGGACGTCAATTTCTCGTTTAATTGTGTCCGAGGGCACTGCGAAACCTATGCCTGTGAATGCGCCAGTCTCTGACTCAATGGCCGTGTTCACGCCCACAACTTGACCGTTTAGATTAACCAAGGGACCGCCAGAGTTGCCGGGGTTCACTGCTGCGTCAATTTGAATTACATCTATAATCAGGTATCCTCCAGTGGCCTCTAAATTTCTTTCAAGAGATGAAACTACGCCCACTGTTAGGGTACTGCTCAGACCAAACGGGTTGCCCATAGCGGCGATTGGTTCGCCCACTGCAAGTTCAGAGGAGCTGCCAAGAACTACAGGCTGTAGCGTTGTAACTATTGAATCAACTTTTATGACGGCTAAATCGCTGTAGATGTCCATGCCAACTACGCTGGCTGAAGTTATGTTTCCATCCAAGAATGTAACCTGTATGAGTTCTGCGCTTTCTATTACATGATAGTTAGTTACAATGTGCCCTTCAAGGTCATACACGAACCCTGAGCCTAAGCCAAGGTCGGTTTGGATAAGAACAACAGAATCTTTTAGCTGATTGTAAATCGTAGACCAAGGCATCACGCCTGTTTGATTGATTGCACCAAAGATATCAAGCTGGTTTTGCAGTTGTTGGATTTCACTGCTCTGCTCAGTAATGCGAGTGTCCATGGCTTCCATTTGGTTTTGAAGATTCAAAAAAGCCACAGCAAACACTAAAGTGCTGACAACAAGTAACATGATTATTGCGGCAAGGGCATAAGACCTCTTGCTAGAACTGGAACTTGGCAAAGATTCTTCGGACATCAAAATATTCATCATTCCAAAGTTCAGGCGTGTATTGTCTTTTTCTAGAGGGCATCGTTAGTTCTAAGGTTTTCGGGTCAAAACACACGCTAGTCCCCATTTTATATAGGATGTCTAGTTTGGCTTATAGAATGGTTCACGCTTGTTGATGGCTTCAATGAAGACTTCTTTTAGTTTTTTATCATCGGCTCCATTTCGCATGGGCGATAGAATGTCTACTAGATTATCTTTTCTCATTAGGCACGGCTTAAGTTTGCCGTCGCTTGTCACGCGAATGCGGGTGCAGTTCGCACAAAACTCCGTGTTTTCTATTGGATGAATAAGTTCAACTTTCCCTTTCGGCAGAACGTAAACTCGCCGTTTCTGCATAAACTTTCTAACCTGTGTCTTCGACGCCAATTTTTCTAATTTATGTTCAATTGCATCCAAGCCAACATGGTAGCGCTCATAGTAATCTTTGCTAAGGTTAATTGGCTCCAACTCAATCATCTGCAATATTGTTCCATTCTGTGCCGCAAACTCTATCATGCAATCTACTTCGGTGTCATTCACGGTTTTGAGCACCAGCATGTTTAGTTTCACGGGCTGCATTCCAGCATCTACTGCAGCTTTAACTCCGTCAAGGGCATCTTGTAGGTTGCCTCCCATGAGCGAGTTATACACGTCTGGGTCTAGAGTGGGAAGACTAATGTTCACTCGGCTTAGTCCTGCTGCTTTCAGGTCTTTAGCCAAACCCTTCAGATGAGTGCCATTAGTGGTCATCGACAGGTCAGTTAAGCCTTCAAGTCCATTTATGCCCCTGACAATATCAACGATTTCTTTGCGCAGAAGGGGTTCTCCTCCTGTTAGTTTAATTCGGGAAATTCCAAGGTTGATGGCTAAACGGACTATGCGCACAATCTCATCCACAGTCATTAATGTAGAGGGGTTTCTTTCACCTTCCCTGTGACAGTATGGGCAATGTTTGTCACATTTTTGGGTAACCGAAATCCTGAGGTTAAGAACTGGGCGATTATACTTGTCGCATATCATGTTGGTCACGTTTTTTTGCAGATGCGTTGTGTATGGGAAAACCAATCTTCAGGCAAGATAAACCTTTCCAAAAAAATGTGCAAACAAGCAAACATCTAACATTAGACACGCAAAACTCTCGAATAAACTGGTGCACACAGGGACACAACCTACATAAAGTTAGCAGCTCCTTTAGCATATCAGAAACTGTAGGGTGTGTTGCATGTCATCTTTCCAATTAGATTCATTATTGCATAAAGAACTGTACAAAGATGTTCTCGTAAGGCTTATCCACGGAAATGAGTTAACGCTCAACTACTTTGAGTTGAAAAACCAAGACGTGCACATTCCTTTTCACACGCATCCAGTAGAGCATCTTGTTGTTGTTCTGGAGGGAAAAATGGAGTTCATCTTTGAAGACAAAAAAATTGTTATGACCTCAAAAGACAGCATGTTTGTTCCGGCTAATGTTCGGCACACTGCACATGTGCTAGATGGTCCAGTGAAGGCGCTGGAGATATATCCGGTTACCGAAGATACATACTACAAAGGATAGGGAACTGCATCCAGCATTTGCATTGATGTTGACTCAAAATCGTCGAGCCATCCAGCAGTTTCATCAACTGGGTGTTTGAAGATTTTGCCTAGTCTTTTCCTGTTTTTTGCTTGGTGATACTTGAAGTATATCTCATCGTCGAATACGCCAAGTACTTCTATTTTGCCCGTTCTATGTGACATAATGTATCTAAATCGTTTACTGTGACCGTTACAGTGTGCCTTTGCTTTTTCTATAATGTCTATTCCCCTGCAAAGTGGCACTTGGAAATTGTT
The DNA here is from genome assembly GCA_026014495.1 of Candidatus Bathyarchaeum sp. Classification (GTDB taxonomy): domain Archaea; phylum Thermoproteota; class Bathyarchaeia; order Bathyarchaeales; family Bathyarchaeaceae; genus Bathyarchaeum. The sequence goes on along the minus strand of JAOZIF010000074.1, from coordinate 6,960 downwards.
TTTCACGCTCTTGACTGGTCTACATTGGAAAACATAGTATGGGTTTGCGCCAATACTTACAAGTCTGTTTAGTAGATTAACTAAAGTTGTAGCGTTGTCATTTACGCTTTTTAGTAAGACTGTTTGATTGTTCACTATAATGCCTGATTTTATCAGGTTATCTACAGCGTGTATGGACTGTTTGGTTATCTCTTTTGGATGGTTAAACTGGGTGACAACGTATATTCGTCTGTCTGGATGCGAATACTTTGATAAAATTCGTAGAAGCTCCTCATCATTGAACCGTGACGGAAAAGTTACTGGCGCCCTGCTACCAAATCGTATAAACTTTATTTGTGGAATTTCAGATAAAATCAAAAGAAGCTTTTCGATAACTTCGTTTTCGAGCACAAGGGGGTCACCACCAGTGACTAAAACATTATTGATGTGTTCATGTTGCTTTATGTAATCTGCAGCATCTTCGAAGCGTTCAAGTATTTCCTTGGTTTGTAAGCCAACCAACCTCTTTCTAAAGCAGTGCCTGCAATACATTGCACACTTGTTGGTGGCTAATATCAGGGCTGTCTCTTGGTATTTGTATTGAAGACCAGACATTTTGGTGTTTTCTGCTTCACCACTTGTGTCATAGTCGCCCTGTTGATTAAATTCTTCAATTGATGGAATCGCCATCTTTCGTATAGGATCATCAGGATTGTCCCAGTCTATCAGCGACATGTAATATGGAGTAACACGCATCGGATGATTTTTGACAATCTGCCTCAATTTTTTCTCTTCTGTAGCTGACAGGTCAATGAAGCCTTTGAGCTGTTCAACTGTACAAATACTATTTTTCATTAGTCTTCTCCTCGTTACTTGAATTTGAAAAGTGATTTGCAACCGAGTTAGCCTTTTTTTCGGTAATTTTGTAGAAAGTTCGTCCAATATCATACACGAACAACAAAATCAGACCCAAAGCAGCATACGTACTGATTTCCTGCAACACTGAACCAAAAGATGACATGTTACTAAAAACAGGAAATACTGCAGCGGTCACCAAAAGAATGGCAACTATGTACATGGTGTCTTTGAAGACTCGCTGTCTAGATAATCCATCTTTGATGCCAACAAGTCTAACAAAAATTCCTGTTACATTATCGACGATTCTTAAGGCATCAAACAGGGTGCGTGCTAGAAAGATTCCAGCTGCAAGCAATAATCCTATCTGTAATAGATACGCGATTTCGCTGCTGATACTGGTTAGCGTCCATAGGACGGCATAACTCATCCCTACAAAAGCAAGAGCAATCGCCACATTCGCAATTAATTTTGGGAGAGTGTACCTAATTTCTTCACGTAAAGCATTCACACTTTTTCAATTCCTTATTGTGCTAAATTGTTAACGTATGTCGACGTTTTCGTATGCACTTACGGCATAATGCAGATTTACGCATACAATCTAGGTCGACAATTGTTCAATTAATGCAACATGAAATACATTCGGTGGGGACTTTATAAACATACTGTACTATTGATAACGCTATTTTGGCAACTCAGAAAACGGGTGTACTGGACTAAAATTTGCAAAGGCTAATGAAAAATGTTTAAATTATATGCTCTGAGCTTAATTTCTTCTAACTAGAAGTGAGTGGGTGCATTTTGGAAGTTGTTGATGTTGTTGTTGGGATAATTGTTAAGAACAACAAATTTTTGGTTGAGCGTCGCAGAATGGACAAAAAGGTTGACCCCGGGATTGTATGTTTGCCTGCTGGGCATGTGGAACCCAACGAAAGCTTAGAGGACGCGTTAAAGAGGGAAATGAAAGAAGAGTTGGGTATCAAAGTCAACGACATGAAGTTTGTGTGCAAGAACTACTATGTGGCAAGCAACGGCGAACGACAGCATGCATACTGTTATTGTATTACGGATTATGAGGGGGAGCCTGTGTGTAAGGAGGCTCAGGAAATTTTTTGGGAGGACAATCTCGAAAACTTGAGTTTAGATGTTGACCGACTAACAGTTAAGAAACTGAGTTTGGCAAAAGATTAACACAAATTTTTCATACCCCTAAGCTAAACTGTACACGTAACCTGAGGAAGAGCCAAAAGTGGATGCTAAAGTAATCATAGACCACCTTGCTAAGACCCTAAAATCAACATGTTCTGTTAATGCAAAAGCTGCAGTTGTTGCTCTTTTGAAAGAATCTGATAGCGGCGTTCAGGTTTTATTTGTGAAAAGAGCCGAAAACCCAAATGACACATGGTCAGGGCAAACTGCTCTTCCTGGAGGAAAACGTGACTCAAACGACAAAGATTTGCAAGCAACCGCAGTCAGAGAAACCTTAGAGGAGACAGGCATAAATCTTCTTGATGGTTGCCGCTTTCTTGGAACAATGGAGCCTGTGAGGTCGATACAAAAACCTGACATGAAAATTCTTCCATTTGTGATACTGCAAGAAAAAGAACAAGCAATAAACCTGAATGAAGAACTATCAGAATACTTTTGGATGCCCATAGCAGAGTTGGTTCACAGTAAAGGAAACGTCAAATTCAACCTCAAAGAATATCCCGCGTACCTCATAGAAAATAAGTCAATCTGGGGACTAACATACAACATAGTGCATAATCTTTTAGCATTACTAAACGTTGAACCTAAAGAAAACTAAAAGGTTCATTATGAAAACTCTTGTTTGATTTACATGAAGTCAATTAGCTGTTCTAGAAACTTTTGACGACACTGGAAGCACGTCTTAAGCATTCAATTGCATTTTGGTATGTTGGGTATCCTTTTAGTCCACATTCTGGTCCTGAATACAGGATTCTTTGTTCTCCAAACCGTTCAACAACATTAGCCAGCCGATTCTTCATGGTGTCTACTGTGTCCAGAAATATTATGGGGTCAATTAGTCCATGGTTGATTTGGGTCCAAGTGTCAGCAATTTTCTCGTTTATGTTTGATTCAGCCAGTTTTTCTTTTGAATCTGCAACAATCTTGTTTTTAATCAACAGGTCAAAGTCGTTAACTGTTACACTTGCCTTCAAAAACTTGTCTTTTGACTCCAGCAGTTCTCCAGTTTTTTTCATTTTAGTGATGGGGTCGTCAACATGCGAGTCGATTACCTCTAATGAGGGTATTTCCCAGAAAAGTGGGTTTGCTGTGCTGTGAAGATGTAACATTGTCTGGGCGTTTTTGGATTTGGCTTTGTGAAAAATTGTTTCCCACGTGTCTAGAAGGTTTTCTCGTCCTTTGGAACCAAAATCAATTAACGGGTCATCTAGCAACCCGAATAGTGGTTCATCAACTGAAATCAAACTTGTTTTGCCGTGTTTGTTACTGAAAATATTTTGTTCAACAATTTTGGCGACAACGTTTCCTAGTCTGCTAAAGATTTCTTCATCTTTGTAAGGAAAAAACGAGGCAAGCGTGTATGGTCCTGTGACACAAACTCTAACTTCGAAAGTGTTGTTCGCCTTTTCCTGAATTATCTGAGAATTCTGTTCTATAGCCAAAACTTCAGGAATTTGATTTCCATCGCTGTTTAAAGAAGGAACCTTGGTCTCCAAGTAGCCTGCATCAATTTTTTCTAATCCATCCATCATGGACAGCAACATTTCACTCATGTCTCTGAATTGAGGATAATTCGGGACCTCAAGCTTAACACCGAGTTTGTCAAGAAAACTTTCAACCACACATTTTTCGAAGTACTCTGCAGACTCCTCCCTTTGATGTAGCCTGAACTGCTCTGCTCCCACCAAAAACTTTGCAGAATCGCCTACAAATGGCATGCTTCCCGAATCGCAAGACCTTATCATAGTGTTTGTCCTTCTTTTCTTGTCTTTCAGCTATTCTGTTTTAAAGTGTTCCCATCCCCGAGGCTCTACGCGAACAGTTTTTTCGTCTAGTTTTAGTGCAATATTCTTCTCTTTGGTAACTACTCCAATCTTTGTAAGCGAACCCCCAACTGTTTCTATCGCTTTTGCTGCTTTTTGCCATAACTCTGGCTTGACAGTTACCAAAAGCTCGTATTCCTCTCCACCATACAAAGCTAGGTCCACCCAATCAAAACCAAAAACATCCGCAAATCGTTCAACTTCAGGAGCTACTGGAAGATTGTCAAGACTAAAACCCACATTGTTTACCTTGGAAAGCTCATGGAGACTCCATGCTAATCCGTCGCTGACATCAATAGAGGCTGTTACTGCTTTAGATTGCGCTAAAACCAAGCCCTCTTGAACTCTTGCCTTTGGCATAAAAACAGAGTCAACAAGTTCACTCTGAATTTCGGGAGCAAAAAGACCATCCAGTAAAATCTTCAAGCCACACGTTGTTTTTCCAAAAGCCCCAGTCACTGCCACGTAGTCACCAGCCTTTGCGCCGCTACGTTTAAGCAGATTATTTTTGCTGCATAATCCGAGCGCCATACAACTTATTATCAAATCAGAAGCTTGGTTGGTATCTCCGCCCAGTATGTAAGCGCCATATTCACGAGCACCAGAATTTAGTCCCTTGCCAATCTCGATTATCTCCGTTTTTGTCAACTCTTCAGGTACGCCAATAGATGCTAAGAGGACAACGGGTTTTGCTCCCTTTGCTGCGAGGTCGCTTATGTTCATTATTATTGCTTTGCGGGCTGCTTGCCAATGGCTCATGGCTTTTGGGACATCAGTTTTTCTGACAAGCATGTCCATGTTTATTACGGCTAGTTTGTTGTCTCCAAGGTCTACTGCGGAGGCGTCGTCTCCAAAAGGAAGTGGCATGTTGGGCATCTGGTCTAGGCAGTTTAGGATTAATTTTATGATTTTCCTTTCGCCCAGCTCCTTGGCTGAACTCAACTTGAGAACCTCTGCAGCTAATGTTTGTTTCGAATGTCTTAAAATTACCTATCGAAGAATTCAACATTAATGATTATGCAAGTTTGTTAATTCTGAAAAAGTTTTTTATACCAAATCATTATGACGATGTTTGTCGTTAAAGCAACAACCTCATATCAAATGAATACAAAGGATGTTGCAACTAGATATATGGTAAGTAGGGAAAAAAATGAAAACAAAAAAAGTTATGTTTCTAGTTTTTTTAATCACATTTTCTTTATGTGCAATCAACACTCAAACAGTTAGTTCACAAACTACTGAAGGAATTATCTACATCGAAAGTGATGGGAGCATTTACGTTTCAACAGGCGAAACACTCCCGATAGAAAAGGATGGAAACGTTTACACTCTTACAGGTGACATCTACGGTTACTACATTGATGTTGACTGTAGCAACCTTGTAATCGATGGAGCAGGCTACTCTATTGTATCAGGGCTAGATGCCGGAATAGATTTGTCGTACGCATCCAGCGTAACAGTCAAGAACCTGCAGGTAGGGTCTGCGTTTTATGGCATATTTTTGTTGAACAGCACTGGATGCACAATAACTGGAAACACTCTAACATACAACGGATATGGAATCAGTGCCTACACATCATCAGACAACACAATTAGCGGAAACACACTAACAAACAACGATGTAGGCATCGATATTGAATCATCCTCATACATCACACTTACAAACAACTTCATGAACAACACACATAACCTCGCAATTTATGGAACTGAAGGTGCACACTACGATCATACTATTGACACCTCAAATACAGTTAACGGCAAAAAAGTCTACTACTTGGTTAGTAAAACTGATTTAGTTATAAGCCCAAGCACTTATCCAGATGCAGGATATCTTGCTCTTGTAAACTGTGACAACGTAACAGTCTACGATATGGAGTTAGCGAACAATGCACATGGCATATTGTTGGCTTACACAACAGGATCGGCAATAACCCAAAACAACCTAACAGACAACTACACTGGAATAGGGTTCTTTGCGTGTTCAGCTAATACCGTTAGCGAAAACAACATTTTTGAAAACTATAGAGGAGTCCAGCTTAGTAGCGGTTCAACGGCAAACAGCATAGCTTCAAACAATATATGCACCAACGTAGAGGGGCTATTCCTTTTTGATTCTTCGCAAAATTATATTTTTACAAACAACATAACAGACAACGATATTGGCATAGGCTTTTCAGAGTCTTCAAATAACCTGATTAGAGGCAACTATTTTGTCGATAATACAGACCAGTTTTACGATAAAAATTCCTATGACACATCTATAACAAGGTCAACTAACATTTGGGATGTCTCTTATCCTCTGGGTGGAAATTATTGGAGCGACTATACTGGTGTTGACGTGATGAGTGGTGAAGACCAAGATGAGGATGGTAGTGACGGAATAGGTGATACGCCTTACACTCTTTACGGAAGCAACGTAGATAGTTATCCGCTTATGCCTTATGGAACTCCTTTTGGAATAGTCATTAGTTCGCCTGAAAACAAGACATACACAACAACCGACGTCACTGTCGAGTTTACTGTAACTGAAGACGCATCACTAATACAATATAGCTTAGATGGACAAGCAAACGTCACTATCACTGGCAGCAAAACTTTCTCCGACCTAGCTGAAGGCACACACAGTTTGACAGTTTATGCACAAGCCGCAGACGACCTCACTGAAGCCTCTAAAACAGTCTACTTTACAATCGCCGAAGGAGCAGAACCCGCAGAAACAGATGAAGAATCGTTTTCAGTAACCTTGATTATAGCAGCAATAGCAATAGCCGTCGTCGTTGGAGTAGCTAGTCTATACTTCTTAAAGACAAAGAAAGAATAAGCAAAAGTTGGGAACCCCCAACTTTCAATTTTTTGCAGATGATTGCAAGACACTGTAAAAGCCATCAGATTACATAGAATCAACCATTTTTTTGGGTCATATCCTCGACCAAAAAGTCAGTGCTACAGTTGTGATGACTGTTTACTCCCGAACATCTTAAAAATGTGTATTTCGCTCAGTTCACAGTATGTGCCTCGGTGGCTCAGCCCGGTAGAGCGGCAGCCTCGTAAGCTGTTGGCCGCGGGTTCAAATCCCGCCCGAGGCTCCACAACT